>CAVSGB010000264.1:0-37001 GCA_963726845.1 uncultured Bacteroidota bacterium
TAGAAAGCACTGAACTTGCAAACCCTCTGTAACTCGCATTTTATATGAGCCGATGTTACCTGCTGTTTTTTTTGTCATTTTATAAAAGTAATACCATATACAAGACTCCCTAATAATATTAAAATTATTATAAAGAAAGAAATCAGTAAACTAAATATTGTCCTCAAAATTCTTTTATTTTGATTTTTGAATAACTGAATAATTGTCCATATTGCAAGAGAATATCCAATCAAATTTATTATTCTATCAGTCTTTATTAACATCGACGTTCCACTGGAAATATAATATAATGGGAAAGTTATTATGTGAAGAATTAGTCTTTGTCCAACTATAAAAGTATTTATAATCAAATGCTCGATAAAATTATATCCAGATTTTCTAAAACATAAATATGTTCCAATAGCAAAAATTGGTATTTGAAGTAATGCTAAAATTGAGTAATGTTCAGAAATCCATTCACTCGTTTTATTAATGACTTCTTTTATATGATTAGCTTTTTCGCCAGAGCCAGAAATTACAACATAATTAGCAAACATATCTATTTTAAAAAAATGAAAAAGTAATCCATAAATACCAGCTAAAACAAGGACCAATGAAATGGGCTTAAAATGTTTTACTCGTTTACCTTCAAGAAAATCTCTTATAGAATTTCCCGGTCTAGTAAATAATTCTTTAGTTGTAAATAATATTCCTTTGTCCAAATGTAGCAATCCATGCTGTATATCGTGCCATAAATAATGAACATTTATTTTATGGGTTTCTGCACTCTGTCCACAATTGCTACAATACTTTCCTTTCAGTTTAGTACTGCAATTTTTACAATTTGTTGTCATAATTTATGTTGAATATTGTGTCATATAAAATAGCAGGTAACGAATGCGGCTATGAAACGTAGCGGAGTTCGTGGCCGCGAATCTATCCCCCGGCAAAAAAGTTGCAAGCGGGCGATGCACTTGCCAAACCACTGAACCGCTATGTTTTATGAGCCACTGTTAGCAACAGCCATTTATTAATTTTATTTGACGGTTTAATCTTTTATACTAAAATATAACATTCTATTTTTAAAGTCAAATGTTAGGATAAATTTACTAAGAACCTCATTGCCTACTATGCCAATATATTTTAGATTACCTAAACCATTGCTTTTTTCTGAATTTGCACCTGTGCTATCAAGTGAATAATCTAATACAGGACTATTAATCTCTATATTTCCAATTTTTATATATTTTGCTTTAAATTCAAATCCCTCTGATTTTCCACTAACACCACCATGTAGATTAATATATTTTTTCTTTTTAATAATTCGATTATTAAAATCATTATTAGCTGCACAAGAACTCGTGAATGATAATGCCCATTCACTTCCTAAATCTAATAAAAAATCGCCGTTTATTTTATCACCATTTGCTAAAACTGTTTCAATTGGAATAGTTATCCTATTATTAACAAATGAAAAATGAATCGATTGCTGAGTTTTGTGAGTTTTTAAGAATTTGTTTAAATAAATCCGTTTATTATAAAAATCAACTGTAAATAAATAATCCTTGACAAAGTCTAATCCAATTACACCATCTATTTCTATTCCCAAAAGTTTCTTATAATTGAGAATTGGAGTCATATTTGAAATGAATTTATGAGTGTCTATTTTACAAGTTATACAATCTTTAATAACATCAATTTGAATGTAGCCTTGTTCTCCAGCCCCATTTATATACGCCTTTTTTGAATTTAATGTTGATATTTTAGATTTAACAACAAAGCTACTATCAAGATATAATCCATTGGCACCTGTATCAAATATTAGTTTAGACTTTATTGTATCATTTATTTGTGCATTTAACAAAATAAGTCCATTATATTCAAAAGGGAATCCTTCTATATTTTTATTCTTTGCACACCCTATCAATAAAAATATAAAAGATAAACATATAAATTGTTTCATATCTCGTTGTTTTTTGGTTGTTGCTAACGTTCCTCGGCTATGTAAAGTGCGGGAGTTAGAGGTTGCGTCTCTATCCCACATTATATAACCTGCCAGCGAGAGCAAAAATTGCCTGAAAGCCGCGCCCCGCATTGTTTGTGAGCCGATGTTGTGTGCAGTAAATCATTTTGACTATTATTCAACTTTAGTCCTACTCAATACTGTGCTTGACCAAAACTGACGACCAAAGATTTTATGTTTCTTCCCTTCCTTTGTCACAACTTCATATTTTACTCCATTTTTATCCCATTCAAAATGCGGATTTAAGAGTGTGTCGTTTTGATAATTCAATTCTTCGTATATCTTACCATCTTTATAAAAATCTTGTACTTTAGTTATTTTATTTCTTGCAGAATACAAAATCGATTTTACTATGCCACTCTCAAAATAAAAAATACTGGTGTCTCTATGGTCTTTATTATACATTTGTCTAGATAGAATTTTCCCATTTTCATACCACATATTGACTATATAGGAATTAATATCGTTATAATAAGTACTATCTATCAAAACTCCTTTGTTATTCCATCCTCTTGCATATCTTGGTACACCATTTAAAAAAATACACTGTTCAATTAATTTACCTTTTTTATTATAATGGTTACAATCACCTGAATAAAGTTTATTTGAATCTTCTTTAAAATATGCAAGATTATTAATTTTACTAACAAAAAAACAATCACTTTGAGAAAAAGATACTTTCACAACAAATATCAAACAAATAACAAAAACATTTCTCATATCTTTACTTTATCTACGTTTTGGAACAAACTTTATTGCACACAACGTTCCTCGGCTATGTAAAGTGCGGGATTTACTTGCAGGATAAATCCCACTACACAAATATAATTAGAAAGCATTGAACTTGCAAACATTCTATAACCCGCATTTTATATAGCCGATGTTGGCGGCTGGCAGTGTGTCCTGCGATGAATCAGGGCACTTTCAAATATAGAAATATTCCTGATAATCAGGAAGAAAGTTCTTTGAAATTGATTCATCTTAACTTTAGATGAGATGAGAGGCATCTATTTATAGTGTTTTGGATTAAGAAACGAGCCGGAAAAGAAATCCGGAGGTTTCACAAACAAATTCTATACATTCCCTTTATAGATGGGTGGTCTCTCGGATACGCCTTGCTGGAGGTGTTTCCAATCCGCCCTGCGGTGCTTCCCTTTCAAGGGGTAGGTACTGAACGGCATGGGTTAAAAGGCAGAAAACCCATTTCGGTGGGAAATCTGTCAGGAATGGGTAAAGAAGCTGAACGAAAGTAAACCGTTCGATGACATGTCGAAACTAACTTTTACGATTCTGAAAACCATGTGTGTGACGGTCACATGGGATAAGGACAAAGATTACCAGTTTATTGGTTGTCCCGGAATCCGGCATAAAGACGGCAGGAGCTTTACCTAGGCTCATCTAAGGAACAGGAGAACCTACCCGTTGGTGTAAAGAGAGAATGCCGAAAACCTGTAAGGCAAGGCAAAGAGTATCGATACAGCGGAGTAGGGGCGGATTAACCCGTAGTAGCGATTTGTGCCAGATTAAGCCCTGTGAAAGCAGGGATGAGCGAAGGGGTTAACGGACTCAAGGCAATTTTACCAACTTCGATTAATCGGGGGATGAGTTTGTTTCAGCCTGTTCCCGCTAAAATGCGGGACGTGAGTTCGAAGAGCCGTGTGATGGGAGACTATCAAGCACGGTTCCGTGAGAGGTTTAGGGGTGAAACTCCCCTTTACCTACTCGACTATTTTTCTTCTTTATCAAATCTTTAAATTTTGGAATAAGCTATCAATGAAAAGAAAATTTTACTGGCCGATTTTAAATCATTTGCTAATTTATCAAAATCCATTAATAATCCAAAATCAAATACAAATTATCAAATCGCCCGGATTTGCTGGATTATAAATCCAAATCCAAAATTATAATATCAAATCTATCAACAAAAACCGAAATCAATTTATAAAAAACTTTGCCGAAGGCAAACCTATTTTTAAAATCATTATAAAATTATACCATTATTAAAATCATTTGACAATCGGAATATAATCCTTTTACAAGTCAATAATTACAAGTATTGCAACTTGATTAAACTTTAATAATTAAACGACATAAAATCCTAATACAAATTGAACCAGCTTGAAAATCAGAAATCCATTATCAAAGAACGATTATTAAAATCAAATTATCCGCTTAAATTTAAAATCCAAAATCAAATTACAACCGAAAATTTAGTCAGCAAAAAAATCACAAAATCAAACTGACAAAACAACTGGCGTTAATGGGCACACAACGTTCCTCGGCTATGTAAAGTGCGGGATTTACTTGCAGAATAAATCCCACTACACAAATATAATTAGAGTCTGTCTTTAATATAGAATTATCAATAAAAACAAGGTTTTCAAGGGGCAAAATTAAGAATTTATTAGTATCTTGTTGACATAACAACAAGAATTTTGATTATGAAAATATTTAATGAATGGGTGCTGCGGTTTAATAAGGCTGATTGGGCTTCAAGTCCTGAATTTGGGCTTATCGACACGGTATTGGAATCCCACCCTGATATTATTAAAATAGTAAAAAATGACATTGTTAAGAATGAAAAAGAAAGCAATTTTGGTCGAAAAGATGTTCCAACAGTAGAGCAAATTGTTCGTTCAGCTATTTTTAAAGAAATGAAAGGATTAGATTATAGAGAACTTGAGTTTGCACAAAAAGATTCTCGTATCTGTTCTACATTTATTAAGCTCGATGACAGAAGACCGTTTAGCTTTCAGGTATTACAGAAATATATTTCAAAGATAACAGCAACCTCATTACATGAGCTGCTTGTAGCCATTAATAAGATAGCTATTTCAGAAGGTTTTGAAGATGTTTCCAAATTGCGTCAAGATTCAACTACAGTAAAAACAAACATACATTACCCAACAAATAATGCATTGGTATGGGATTGCATTAAACAAACCCATCAATTATTAGAAGCTTTAAAAAAAGAGGAAGAAGATGTACACTATTTCAACTACATACAGGGAGCGAAAAAGCTGTACTTTAAAATAAATGTTACAAAATCGGATGATAAACGGTTGGTGTTATTCCAGAAACAACTTATTATCTTTTCAAAAACTATCAACCAATTATCAAATGTTCTTAAAAAAAAAGCAAAGACTTTGATAGGAACCGCAATTCAAGCCCAACTTTATGAATTGATTGACACTCTGTTACAAGTATATGATATTACTAATCGCAAAGAGATTAAGGGTGAGGCAGTACCGAACTGTGATAAAATATTTTCGATATTTGAACGTCATACAGACATAATAGTCAAAGGAAGTCGTGATGTTATCTTTGGGCACAAAGTTAATTTGGCTACAGGAAGAAGCAACCTAATACTTGATATTCAGACGTTATTGGGCAATCCATCGGATAAACAATTATATCAACCAACAATTAACAGAGTTGAAACCAATTACGAGAAAATCCCAAGAGACATTGCTACCGATGGTGGCTATGCTTGTACAGATAATTTAAATTTCAGCAAAAATAAGGGCATTGCGAACATAGTATTCAATAAAATAGTAGGGAGTTTGCAAAATACAACATCCAGCAAAAAGCTTGAAACACAACTAAAAAAATGGCGAAGCGGCATAGAAGCCAATATATCGAACTGGAAACGAGGCTTTAATATTGCAACATGCAATTGGAAAGGATTTCCTCATTTCGAGTCGAAAATAATCTGGAGTGCTATTGCATATAATTTTAGGGTGTTAACAGCTTTGTTTTTAGACAAATACAAGTTGCAAACAATAAAAGTATAGAAATGAAAACATTCAAATATTTATTGGGATACGTATGTGCTGACGCATTCATTTTTAAGCAAAATTGCTAATTTTGAGCTATAAATTACTAAAATCAAAATTAAAACCAATTTTGATAATAAATTCCTAAGCGGAAATTAGAAAAAACATCAAAACCCTTGATTAGAAAAATGAAAATGGTTGACTTTATGGACAGACACTAATTAGAAAGCACTGAACTTGCAAACCCTCTACAACCCGCATTTTATATGAGCCGATGTTGTGTGTAGTGCTTTATTTTTGTTCCTTTAATCCTTTTACAGTCATGAGTAAAAAATCCAAACAATTATTATAATTTAGCTTTTCGTATTCCACACCAAGCTTTTTAATATTATTATAATAGTCATGAAGTTTTGTATAATAGTTTTTCTCTAATTGAATTGATGTAGCTATATCCCCTAATTTATCTATTAAAAACCATTTTTCAATCAATCTAGCGGTTCGTCCATTGCCATCTTGAAATGGATGAATCTTTACAAAAACAAGATGAATATATGACGCAAAATATAAAATCTCAAACGCGTCAAGTTTTGTATCTTGCAATTGAGAAATATCATGAAACAATCTATCTAGCTCTTGTTTAACTATCCTTGAATCAGCAGCAACATACTCAATTTTATCCTCGCTATTTATTACGAACATAGGATTTGTCCGAATAAATCCTTGTTGACTTTTAGGTAATAAATTTGAACTTATTATTGAATGTGTTTTTAAAACATTTTTTAATGACAACTTATTCTTATATATAAATTCATAAGCAGAAAATAAATCATCAGCTTTTTTTGTATAATCAGGTTTATATCTGACTTTTAAAAATTTATGTTTATAGAAACTATCAAAATCAATATTTTCGCCTTCAATCTTAGATGAGTACACCGAAGAAATTGAATTGTAAAATTGAAAATAATCAACAGGAATCTCAATCTTTTCAAGTTTGTTTATGGTATCAAGAGGAGATTCTTTAACAATATCCTTGAACTCAGTAAAATAATCATATTTAAGTATTTCCAGATCCATTCTTTACACTTTATCTTAATCCAAAGATACTTTTTAAAATCAATTCTTACAATTCATTTGAAACATCAATCTAGAAGCGGTTTTGAGCATTACACACAACGGGACTCGGCTATGTAAAGTGCGGGAGTTCGTGGTTGCGAATTTGTCCACCAATACAAAACTTGCAAGCGAGAAATGCTGCTCGCATAACGCTGAAACCCGCATTTTATATGAGCCGATGTTATGGGCATGTTGTTTTGTTTTATTTTAATTGGCTATCTTATTATAATTTTATTTGTAAAGTTTTGATTCCTTGAATTTGTCATTACAAAATAAATTCCCTTTGGTTTATCACTCAAATCAATGCTAATTTTTGAGGAAGTCATTTTTGTAGAAAAAACTGCCTCACCTGATATATTATAAATTTTGATATCAAATTTAGCTGAATTTGCCTTATCGTAACTAACAATGAATTTACCATTATTAGGATTGGGATTTATAATTAAAAATGAATTATTCTTGCGTATTCCGGGAATAAACGGACAGTCATTCCGGAGATTGGCGGACAAAGATTCCGGGAATAAACGGACAATCATTCCGTTTTGCGGCGGACAGTCATTCCGTTTTTAAACGGACAGCTATTCCGGGAATAAACGGACACTTTTCTTGTGGTACTTTTAAGCTCATTTAAAATTAAAAGATGGGTAGATATTTTATCATTATGGAAAAAGTTCGTGAATTATTGCGGTTGAAATTAAGGCATGGTGTCAGTACACGGGAAGCGGCACATAGATTAAGAATAGGTAAGACAGCGGCAAGTGAGTACGTAGCTGGATTTAAGTCCTCTGGTTTAACACTTGAAGAAGCTTTATCCTTATCGGATTCGGATATGGCAGGACTCCTGGACCTTAAGAAAGTTACTCAAAATGAACGTTATCAGCAATTATCCACGAAGTTTGAATTTTTTGAAAAGGAGCTCAAACGCAAGGGAGTAACCCTACATTTATTATGGGAAGAATATCTTACGGCCAATCCGCAAGGGTATCTCTATAGCCAGTTTTGCTATCATTTTGAAAAATGGGAAAAGGTTCAAAATGTTAGCATGCACCAAGAACATAAGGCCGGAGATAAGATGTACGTGGATTTTGCTGGTGTTAAACATTCATTAATAGATGCTAAAACTGGAGAAATCAAAGAGTGTGAAGTTTTTGTAGCTGTTTTGGGATGTAGTCAGTTAGCTTTTATAGAAGGAACAACAACACAAACTAAAGCTGATTGGATACGGGTTAACGAGAACGCATTACGTTATTTTGGCGGAGTACCAAGTGCAATAGTACCTGATTGTCTTAAATCGGCAGTAACCAAAGCCGACAAATACGAACCATTGGTCAATCAAACGTATAGTGATTTTGGGCGGCATTATGGTACCACCATTTTACCGGCCAGGGCATTACATCCGAAAGATAAATCGTTGGTTGAAGGTTTTGTACGAATGGCATATACTCGTGTATTTGCACCATTACGGAATCAGGTTTTCTATTCGTTAGAGGAACTTAACCTCGCATTTTTAGGTCAGTTAGAAATACATAACAATAAACACTTTCAAGGCCGAAAATACTCACGACAAGATCTGTTTAATGATGTGGAGCGAATAGAGCTAAAGCCTCTTCCGATAGCTTATTACGATTTTAAAGAATATATGCATGTTAGGGTTCAATACAACTATTACGTTTACCTAAAGCCTGATTTACATTATTACAGTGTGCCTGTCCAATATACTGGCAAAATGGTACTGATCTCATATAGTGATCGTTTAATTGAGATCTACCACGATAACATTCGCATCGCTATGCATATACGTAACCGAAGGCCTTATGAATATACGGTGGATCCAATCCATCGGCCTGCCAACCATGTGTTCATTGCAGAATGGACTACAGAACGGTATCTGAATTGGGGTAAAAAAATTGGATTAGAGGCTGAGGGGGTAATTCAAAAAATTTTTGAAGGCAAAGCACATCCGGAACAAGGTTTTCGTTCCTGCATGGGTATTTTAAGTTTATGCAAAAAATATCCCAAAGATGATTTTTTAAAGGCCTGTAAGAAAGCAATGTATACAGGTTGTGTGACTTATAAATTTATTGCAAACACCCTTAAAACCAAATCGTTTAACCTTGACGTAGATGAAGAATTAAGGCAAATCGGAACCCTCTTTCATGAAAATATCCGGGGAAAAGAAGGGTACAATTAAAGGTTAATGACAAAACAAGGAAGGGATCAATATGCTGCGAAATACTCTGTAAATAAATGAACTAAAATGAAAAACAAAAAAGGAAAAGTCATTAAGAATGAGAATAACCCTATGGGTTATTGCCCATTCTAAACAACAGTCATTAATAACGAGAATAACCCTTCAGGTTATCTCCCGTTATTAATGACATTTACATCATCATCATATTTATTTAATTTAATAGAAACAAGCTAAATGAACATTACAGCAACATTGGAAAAACTCAAAACCATGAAGTTATCTGGTTTTGAAACAGCCTATCGAATTATCTATGAAACTGGAACAAACGCCAGTTTTACCAACGATGAAATTATTGGACACCTTATCGATGCTGAATACGATGAACGGTACAATAAAAAACTGGCCCGGTTACTAAAAAACGCAGGGTTCAGACAACAAGTAACGTTTAACCAAATTGATTTTACGGCACAAAGGACATTAGATAAAAATCTAATGCTACGTCTGCAAACCTGCGATTGGATTAAAAAATCTCAGGATATACTAATGGTGGCCCAACCGGAGTTGGAAAATCATTTATTGCATGTGCCCTGGGCTTTCAGGCGTGTATGGCTGAATTTAAAGTCTTTTTTACATCCACCGGGAAGATGCTGGAAAAACTTCTCTTGGCTAAAGCCGATGGTACATACCTTACAGAGATCGATAAAATATCCAAAATGGATCTGCTTATTATGGATGACTTCGGATTAAAACCAATGGATCCAAAAACAAGGAATATACTCTTTGATGTAATCGACGAAAGGCATGCTAAAAAATCAACTATAATTACATCGCAAATACCTGTTAAAGACTGGTACGACTGCGTTGGTGACCCAAATCTTTCTGATGCGATTATGGACAGGATAGTGAATGGTTCTTTTCGTATCGAAATGCAAGGTGAATCGATGCGAAAAAATATTAAAAAAGTAGGGTAGATTTTAAATATTTAGACTAAAATTGGTAACCACAAAAGTGTCCGTTTAAAAACGGAATGACTGTCCGTTTAAAACGGAATACGCACCCAATACAGGCAAAAGGGACAAATTTACCGCTTGTATATAATGTTAATTTGTCCTCTTTACAAAATAGAGTTTGTTTGACCTGTAGAAAAAGATATTTCAGGAAAAAGAAAAGAAGCAAAGTTTTGCAGCAAAAAATGTAAGAATGATTTTACAAACCCAATTCTTAACCCAATTAATAACTTAAAAAATAGAATAAAGAGAATTGAAGCCAATCCAGTGTTATTTAATGTTGAAGATTATCTAAGCAATAACCAAAAAGGATTATTGCATTTACACAATTCAATTTATGCTTAATACACTACGGATATTACATAAATAGAGAATGATATTAATAACTGTTGACATGCTAAAAATGTTTATTATTCCAAAAATTCGTTAATGGTGTTAACCTCTCCACCTCCCTCCAACCAATAAATATTTTTTTGAATTGAAATATTTATTACAAAAGTTCTCTTTTAATACTTTGCTTTCAATAAAAAACAATAATGGTATTTGGGTAGGTGGGGTTCGGGTTTTGTGTTTTCCCTTTTTTGGAGGTGGCCGGTAATACGAGGGTGTCAACCTATACCTTTGTTCAACCATTATTTTGATAAAACGACTAAAATCGGAGATTTAATATTGAACAATAGATGTTTTTTGTATTACTTTTAATATTCAGATTTTCTCAAAGTAATGAATACAAGCTTTTAATTTCAATAAGTTTTTACATATTCAATTTAATTGTAAAATGAAAAAGTTAATTCAACTAATTATCACATGTAGTAATACTGCCAAATCTAATAATTGATATTCAATTTTAAAAAAATAATTGCATTTAATATGGGTTTAGTTTTAACATGGAACTAATAAATAATATTAACTTTTCACTAATGATTGCAAAATTTAAATGTTCGTTAGCTGTTGTATTACTTACATTCTTATTTTCTTGTGGGTCTTCAGACAGCGAGCCAGATTTATATGTGAAAAATGAAAAAGCAGATAAAGACCTTGCTCTAAAATACAGTGCAGATACTACTTGGAACATAGCAGCACATTATTCTTTTGACTTTCAAGAAATGTTTATTAAAACAAATAAATTGATGCTTTTCAAAGGTAAAATTTATGATATAATTTTTGAAGACAGCACTTATTTTATTAAAGTATTAGATGAAAGAAATGATGTACAGCATTATTACATTGCATTTATTAAATTCAATTCATATAAAGTAGCCTCATTTTTTAAAGAGAATAAATCTACAAGAGGAGCATTTATTATCAAGGTTTCAAAAGTAACCTGCTCTATTCCATCAATTAAAGAGGATGAAGAAAGATCTGGTGAAGACACATATTATTATACTCATCTTAACGATGATGCAGATAATATGGTTCAGATTTTTAATGGGGAACTAATTGACTTTCGTTTATATGAAATAGAAAAAAATAATTGAAAAATAAAACGATGAAAACTTCAAAATTTTCCCTTGCAATAGATACAATTATTAAGTTATCTGTTATTGTTTCACTCATTTTAGCAGTAAATACTAAGCAACATTATAGTTATTACAATTTTCTTAGGTGGCTTGTAATGATTTCATTCATATATTTATGCTACAAATCCTATAACCAAAAGCAATTTGGACTTATTATCTACTTTGGTATGGTTGCTATTTTATTTAATCCTTTTTATAAATTCTGGTTTCAAAAAAATACTTGGCATTTGATTGACTATTTAATTGCTGGTATTACAGTTTTGACAATAATTTATGATTGGGTATTAAATTTTAAAGAACTAAATAAAACGATTGACTAAATTAATTTAGTATGAAAATAAAAGAGAAATTAGTCTTGATTTTTGGAGTAGCGTTTTTTCTATTCTCAATTAGTATTTCTATACTTTTTATCAAACAAAAAAATGAAATTAAGAAAATGAAATTGGAATTATCATCACAAGAAAGTAGAATTAGTGATTTAGAAAGCAAAGCTTATGAATTAGAAAGTCAACATTCCGACCAGGAAGAAAAAATAAATGAACTTGAAAACAGAGTTGATGATTTAGAAAACAGTAGAAACTAATAATAATTTGATATATAGCAATTTTATGTTCCAAAAAGATGAAAAGAATTAGTTCTTTAAAGAAAATGAAAAAGCCAGATAATGAACAATTAGAACAAATTTGGAAGGCAATGAATATACTTCATCAAAAAACGAGAAAATAAGAAAACTTAAGGAACAGAGCCACACAGAAAAAGGTTCAGAAAATATGACAAGAGAGGAAATTATAGCATACTTGGAGAAACTGACACCAGAGGAACAGGAAAAGATACATCAAAGAGCAGCAATGCAGTTGGAAATACACAAACGTCTGAATCAGAAGGAACAGAACCCAAAACCAGAAAAGACAAAAATGTCCCCAGATCAGAACAAGAATCAGAGCGTGAAGGAGATTTTCAACGAAATTCAAGACAGTATATTGAAAGAACAGGAGCAAGAACCTAATTAATCTAAGGAAGTGAGTCAACCTGAAAATAAAAAAGACTGGAGCAAGAGAGCAGTGGAGATATTCCAAGAAGAGATGGACAAGGCATGGAAGGAACAGGAATCTCAGAATCAATCGAAGGAAGTGAGCCAACCAGAAAACAAGAAAGACTGGAGCAAGAGAGCATCGCAAATTTACAAGGAAGAACTGGAGAAGTCAATTCAGGAGAGGGAACAGAGGGAATCGAATTTGGAACAATTAGCGAAAAAATGGGACAATTTAACTCAGGAACAAAGAAAGGAAGTTTTGGAGAAGGTAGCGGAGGAACTGGCGTGGAAGAAAATACATCCACAGAAGGAAAATCAGAAACAATCGAAGGAAGTTGAGGAACAGGAACAAAAGATAAAGATGTCACCTGAACAGAAAAAGAGATGGGACGAGATAGGGGAACGATTGATGAAGGAACAGAAACAGACAAATGAACCAATTCAAGAACCACAAAAAACAATCAACATGAAAACAAATTTTTATCAAAAGGTAATAGTAATTCTATATATTCTTTCTTTAGTGTTAATAGCCGCCTTTTTTGTGCCATTTAAGTATCACGGTTATCATTCTCTTTGGTATAGCTATTCCATTTTATTTAGTAATTTATATGCAGAAATAATAATTGCATCCTTAATATTTTTTGCATTGTTTTTATTTTACTCAAAAAAAGATGAACCTGATATTAATTCTAAAATGTTCAAAAAGAAAATAATTACTGAAATAGACTTTATATAGATTAATTGAATTAAGCAACGCATTTCACAGTTATTCTAAAATTATGTAAGCCACAAGCGAGTTCCATGATTAGATCATCGAATTCAAACTTGTGGCAACGTAAACGTTCTTTGATAATTCGGCAACGCTTAGCTCCGCAGATAGCGTGTTCAACAAGTACCCTAAATCTGGATATTTCCCGGTTCTCCTGTTTTTGTTCTTTTGTCAACTCTTTGCCTTTTGGCTTTTTACTTGGCATTCGGATATTAACTCCTTCAGGACAGTGACCTAAAAAGCCAGTATCTTGCCATAAGGTTATTCCTTTGGGAAAGTTTAAAGGCTGTTCGTCACAAATTTTCTTGTCATGTACACTGCCATCATAGGTTTTACTCAGGAACAAAATTCGACGATCGGGTAATGAAAGAATGTTATTCTTGACACTATGAGTTTTTTTTACCACTATAGCAGTCTTGTTGCTGCTCAGTATTTAGTGGCCGTTGAATACTTCTTTCCACTCCATCAAGCAATACGTCATGGCAATCTTTTAATAGCTGTTCCAGCTTTTGATTATTTCGTTCAGGTATTTCTTTAAGCCTTTTAAGAGTTTTGCGAAGAATTGGGCTTAAAAGATGTATCCAAAAATTGGCTTGGGGCTGGTTCATCGAAAATGTAGCAGCTTGTAATTCTTGTAAAGGGAATGTTTTTAGGTATACCAATATGAACAATAATTTGTCCTGAACACTTGGTAAAACACTTGTTGCTCGAGGTAATTCAATTCGTTGTCGAGGTTTCCCTTCTAAAGTGAAATGATTGGAATATTGTTCCCATTCATTTCGGAATTCTAAAGCCAATTCATCAAACTCATCTGGAATAAACCCTGTGAGGCTAAGGAACTGAACGGGATTCTTTCTTGCTTTGTCAACTTTTAATCCCATAGTTTTTGTATCTATGGGTTACAAATATATGTAAAAGAACTTATTAATTTTTTAATCTATATAATATCTAATATATTTTAACATTAATAATTTTAAAACACAAATTATGAAAATAACAAAAGCCTTCATAATAATGACTATTCTATCATTATTGTCGTGTAACCATATAAGTAAAATTCAAAGCAAGGCAATAGATATTAAAGACCTTGATACAAGTGTAAATCTCCACAACAATTTTTATAAATATGTGAATAATATATGGATGAAAAACAATCCTTTACCTGCAGAATATGGCCGTTTTGGAAGTTTTGATGCATTAAACCAAGAAAATGAAGTAAAAATACATAGCTTATTGACCGAGCTTTCTTCAAACCCACAAAAACCTGGAACCATAGCACAGTTAGTCGTAGATTTTTATAATTCAGGCATAGATAGTACCATTATTGAGAAGCTAGGTATTTCACCATTAAGTGAAGAATTTGCGCGTATTGATCAAATTAAAGATAAAAATGAATTGATGAATGAAATAGCTCATTTACATACCTATTCTATTTTCCCGCTTTTCAATATTTCAGTCGATCAGGATCCTAAAGATAGTAAAAATGTGATAGTCTTTATAGAACAGGGTGGTTTGGGTATGCCCGATAGAGATTATTATACCGATATGGACACACACATGAAAGAAATCCGTAAAGCTTATCTTGAATATATTAAAATCATGCTTGGATATATTGGTATTGATAAAAAAGAAGCAGATAGACAATCTGTAACCATTATGAATATAGAAACATTACTGGCTAAAGCATCTATGACTAGGCTTGAACTACGCGATCCTTTTAAAACTTACAATAAAATGCCCTTAGAAGCATTACAAAAGCTTGCACCTAATATTAACTGGAAAAACTACTTTACATCTTTGGGTGTTCAAAATCCCGGAAATATTAATGTAATGCAATTAAAATTCTTTTCTGAAATTAGTAAAATGATGAATACAATATCCCTAAATGATTTGAAAACTTATTTGCATTGGACTTATTTTAATTCAATGTCGAAATATCTTAATAAAGATATTGTAAATGAAAACTTCAGATTTAATGAAGCCACTCTTTCAGGTAATGAGATTATTAAACCTAGGTGGAATCGAGTAATTAATTTTACAAATGAACTATTGGGCATGGGATTGGGTAAAATTTATGTTGAAAAATATTTCCCTCAACAGGCCAAAGAACGCATGCTTAAACTTGTAAGTAATCTAAAAGTAAGCCTTAGCGAAAGGATTACAAAACTTAGCTGGATGGGTGATAGTACAAAACAAAAAGCTCTTGAGAAACTTGCTGCAATTAATGTTAAAATTGGATATCCAGACAAGTGGCTTGATTATACCGGATTAGAATTAAATAATAAAACATTGTTTAGCAATGTATTAAAATGCAATAATTTTAAAATGAAATATATGTTTTCTAAAATTAATAAACCGATTGACAAAACTGAGTGGACAATGCCACCGCAGACGGTCAACGCTGAATATAATCCAACCCTTAATGAAATTTGTTTTCCGGCAGGTATTTTACAACCACCATTTTTTTATATGAATGCTGACGATGCTGTAAATTATGGAGGAATAGGAGTTGTTATAGGTCATGAAATTACTCATGGTTTTGATGATCAAGGTCGGTTATACGATAAAGATGGGAATTTGAATAATTGGTGGACAAAATCGGATGCTGAAGCATTTAATAAAAAAGCACAAACATTGGTCAATGAGTTTGATTCGTTTGTTGTTCTTGATAGTGTAAAGGCAAATGGTAGTCTCACATTGGGCGAGAACATAGCCGATTTAGGAGGTATAAATATATCATATACAGCTTTATTAAAAACGTTTAAAGACAAAGAACCAGTTAATATTGACGGCTTAACACCATCACAAAGGTTTTTTATATCACATGCGAAAATTTGGGCTCAAAATATTCGTGACAAAGAAAAACTAAAACGCACCAAAGAAGATGTCCATTCATTAGGGCAATACAGGATAAATCGCCCGTTGCGAAATGTCTCTGAATTTCTGACTGTATTTAATATAAATAAAGGCGATAGCATGTATTTACCGGAGGCAGAACGAGCAGTGATTTGGTAATTCTATTTGTCTCATTTTATTATTTTTTACCTTGGCTTTTGAGTTTGGATACGATACAAAAGCTGGAGACCTTAACCACATGTCATCGGACTAAATTGAACATATTTATATATTTGTAAACTAGCAATATAAGCCTATGATTAATTAAATGACTGGGTATGGTCAAGGCTTCCGGTTTTTCCATTAACGACCGTCTTAAGATACATAAAAGAGAAGAATGGTGTGGCTCTTCCTTGTTCGGCAAGTATTGCGCCAGCCCAGTGCAGCATTTGCCTATAAGCATTTTAATTTTTATGGTATAGGCAAAAGCTACACCGCCCTTCGGGTTGCTATCGCAAGGCTGTCACAAGTCTTGCAGTTCACTTGTCATCGTCAGTGCAGCCTACTCTGTCCTGCAAAAAGCTTCACCCCAGCTCGAGCGCGTTTGTAACGCGTTCGTATTTCTTCTATCACATCAAGGATAAATAGCGTTTCTCAAATGGGTAGCTTAATCTTTATTCGCTTTGTCACCTAAGGAAGGCTTATTGATATCTTCTGTTTTTTTCTTTTTATGTCCATAATAGCCATATTCATTGTTTCTTCTGCTGCCAATAATTTCATTTTCAGGTTTCAATCTATCACCAATAGGGTTTAAAAGTTCTTTATAGTTGTTTTCAATACTTTTTATTTCACTCGAAATTGGATAAGCATTCATTTCACTTGCTGGATATTGTTCTAAAAGTCCTGTAATATCTAATTAATTCAGATTTTAGGTTGTTTTTAGCTTGTCATACAAATAAATACCGTTATATAATTATATTTTTAAATAATTAACTTACATTTGCATCAACATGCTTACCCCGCTTCCCATCAGAACAGCGCGCTCAGGGTGAGCTTTTTATTTATATACCTATGAGTAATGTGCCTTACACCAAACCGGCACTGTCGTATGACGACCAGCTTCAACAACTCAAATCGAGAGGTTTAATAATTGAGAATGATGCAAAAGCAATTCATTTGCTCGAAGTTATTAGTTATTACCGTTTAAGTGGCTATTGGTACCCAATGCTTATTGATAAGCAAAACCACAAATTCAAAACCGGTTCAAGTTTCGAAACAGCCTTTAATATTTATAAATTCGACCGTGAATTAAGATTATTAAGATTGCGTGAACTTGAAAAGATTGAAGTTGCAGTTCGCTCAAAAATGATTTATATTTTGTCGCATAGCAAAGGAGCTTTTTGGTATTCAGATTCAGCCAATTTTACAAACCTGGAAAAGCATGCTGAAACAACTAAAAAAATTAAAAATGAGCTGGAAAGAAGCGACGAGGAGTTTATTAAAGCTTTTAAGTCCAATTATTCCAACCCTCTTCCTCCAAGTTGGATAATGCTCGAAGTTGTATCCTTTGGCATACTTTCAAGTCTTTACAGCAAACTTTTACCAGGCAGGGATAAAAGGGTAATTGCCAATTATTTTGGCTTAAATGATAAAACATTAAGTTCATGGTTACATAGTATTGCATATCTTCGAAATATTTGTGCTCACCATTCCCGCCTTTGGAATAGGGAAATGCGTATTCGACCAGTTATTCCCAATAGCCCGCATAACCCTTTCTTAACCCAAATCAACTATAAGCATCCCGAATCAGGTTCAACATTACCATTAAATAACAAATCCTATTTTATGTTATCAATGATAACATACCTTATGAACACAATAAACCCCAAGCACAAAATAAAAGTTAATTTTAAAATATTACTTGCCAAATATCCCAATATTGATACACGGGCGATGGGTTTTCCTGCCAATTGGGAAACCGAAAAGCTTTGGCAATAAAATATATGTTTGCTAAATTTTTAATAGTATTATTCCTTTTTCCCGTTTCCTTATTTGGCCAGTTTAACATCAATTCCGTATTGCCTCAGAAAATAAAAAATGCAAAGCTTATAAAATATTCCAGTTACGAAGTAATGTTCGACACAGTTGAATGTACACCAGTTTATTCAGTCTATATAATAACCAAAGAGGAAATTTCACACCCGATAGTAAAAAGGTCAAAAGAATCATTCAAAAACGATAAGTCAGTACCTTGTGTTCATGTAAAATATTATTCAAACTCTGGTTATGACAAAGGCCACCTTACACCATCAGCCGATATGGAATACTCACAGCAAAGCATGGACGATTGTTTTTACATTACAAATATTTGCCCTCAAATACATGGTTTCAATTCGGGTATATGGGAACATTTAGAAATGAAAGTAAGAGTTTGGGCAGAAAAATACGATAGCCTGTTAGTAATCAGTGCGCCAGTTTTAGAATCTTGTGTTAAAAAAGGCAATCTTTCAGTCCCCGGCAAATTTTACAAAATAATATACTCTATTAAGCAAAATAAGGCCACTGCTTTTTTAATGGATTCAAATTTATCCGATGGCTCAATATTCGACTTCCAAATATCTGTTTCAAAAATTGATAGCTTATCCAGTCTCAATTATTTCAGTGCAAATCAATATTTAAAGGTAATTGGTTCAGTAGATAGTAGTTTTTGGAAATAAATAGCTTATTCAGCGCTTTCAAACTTGTTAATTTTATCTGACTTGCCGAATATCCTCTTGCTAGGCGCCATTTGCAATGTTTCCTTAATTTAAACCTAGCTTAGTCACATAACACCAAATTGTTGCAGCGTTTTTAAAGTAATTGAAAAAGTGCAAAAAAACTGTGAAAATTTTGGTGTGTCTTTAAACAATCATTTCGTTGAAACCAACAAAATGATATTACTTGCCAAATGAGTCTAATGTCAGTTGGATGATATAGCCCAGGTTAGACGTTGCGTCTCACTGCACCTTATTATTTTGGTATAAGGTCGATTTACCACTACAAAGAATTAACAATTAATTAGCACTAATTAACACTGCATGGCGCAATAATATTCAATATTGCACATCTAATATCCAATGCAAATTAATACAAAATATTATGGGACCGACAAACATGTTAGAACTGCAAAAACTTGTATTGGATAATGTATATGAAAACAAATCCTTGTTTGAAAAAGAACTCCGGAAATCATTCAAATGGCTGGGAAATGAAGATTTAACCAACTTGTATAATTGGGCTATGACGAAATATAATGATCGATACTTTAATTTAATTAATTGCGTTTTTTTGGGCTTTGGTTTTTTTATTTCCAATAGTTACACATCCACACACTAATAATGCATTAATTGCTATTGCAATTCCAATTTTTCTTTGATGCGTTTTCATAAATTACACTTCAATAAATTATAATTATTTTGAACATTTGTTCGCTATAAATTTGTTTATGTGAACTTATGTTCACTATATTTGTGTCAAATTATTCGATATGGCACGAACTAAAAAAGACAGGTTAATCCAAATGGCGCCTCACTTTGATGGGTTTAAACCACAAGGGGTTCAATGTAAAACCAGCGCTGAAGTTTATATCAATTTCGAAGAATACGAATCATTAAACTTATGCGATTACGAACTGCTAACTCAGGCAGAAGCGGCAAAGCTGATGAATATTTCACGCCCGACATTCACAAGGATTTACGAAAGTGTCCGTAGAAAAATAGCCAAAGCTTTTGTCGAAGGCAGTTGCATTCATTTCGAGGGTGGAAACGTTGCAATTGCGAACTGGTTTAAATGTTCCCAATGCAAAATAACGTTTACCCTTCCTGAAACAGCAGACAAGCTTTGTCCATTTTGTAAATCACAAGTAATAACCGAAAATATTTAAAGTCATGATAATAGCTATAGCCGCCAACGAAAACCATCTAAAAGCAATTGTTGACCCTCATTTTGGCAGGTGCGACTGGTTTTGTTTATACAATTCCGAAACAGGTAAAAGTTCGTTTATCGAAAATCCTACAAGACACAACCAGGAAATGGCAGGTTGCGATGCTGCTGAATACCTGATTGGCAGAAGTGTTAACATGGCTGTTGCAGGCCGATTTGGTTCGAAAGTAGTAGATGTGTTCAGGAAAAAAAATGTACAAATCGTAATTCCGGAAGCACAAAAAACATTAGCAGAAATTATTAAACAAATAAAATAATTAAAATGAAAGTAGCATTACCCACAAGAGGAAACTTAGTTGATGACCACTTTGGCCATTGCGAAGCGTATACGGTTTTCAATATTGATGAAAACAAAAAAATTATTGGTTCAGAAATGTTGCCCTCACCACAGGGCTGCGGTTGCAAAAGCAATATTGCAGCCGTATTACAACAAAAAGGTGTAAGCGTTATGCTTGCCGGAAACATGGGTGGAGGTGCATTAAATGTACTTAATAGTTTCGGCATTGAAGTTTATAGGGGTTGTTCCGGTGATGTGCGATTGGTTACCGAAGCTTTTTTGAAAGGTACAATTACCGATTCAGGCGAAGGCTGCCACCATCACGAAATGCAGGGAGAAGATCATCAATGTAATCATTAATTTGGGATGATAGAACACGAATACACTTTCAGGGTTATGTACCCTGATACCGACCAAATGGGCTCGGTACATCATGCAAATTATGTGAAATATTACGAAACAGCACGCTGGGAATTATTTCGCAATATTGGTATTTCTTACCATTCAGTAGAAGAAGCCGGGTACATGCTTCCGGTAATAAGCATGAAATTCAGGTTTCTTAAGACTACCTATTACGATGCACAGCTCACGGTTAAAGCTACTCTTAAAGCTATTAAAGGGGTACGAATATGGTTTACATATAAGCTATATAACGAAAAGGGCGAATTAATTAACGAGGCTGAAACCGAATTGGCCTTTGTACGCAGGGGCAATTGGAAACCTTGTGCTGCACCCGTTTTTGTTTTAAAAGCAATTGAAAATTCACTTTGCAAAGAAGTCAAATAATTAACTATGTCAAAATAAGTTATTTTTTCAAGGGAATCAGAACATGATATTATTAGAGATCAACAAAAATGATAGAGTAATAAAACCTCTTAATGAAGTGACATTTAATAATTTATTTGCCCGCTCAGTAGTTGAGGGAAAAGTTAATGGTTCAATATATATTGATAGTTCTGATAACCCAAAAACTTTTTTAATATATCATCCTTATGGAATGTCATTACTTTTTGGTGAAACAGATAATGAAAATTTTAATGAATGGTTTGTTGATTATGCACTAAATACTTTCAAGATACGCAATAACTATGAATGGTTGCAAGCTTTCCCTGATTCATGGAATAAAAAGATTTCGGAATTATTCGGAACTAAACTGATAAAATATACAGACAATATTGGTAATGTTGAGAATAACATAATACTAGAATATACAAGGGTAAATTTTAAATTTAATTATGGAAAATACCTAAGTTATAAAAGTCAAAATAATACTGAAATTTTCAATATTATCAGGACTGACAAAGAAATTTATAACAACATGCAGGGAAGTGTTATTCCAAAATATTTTTGGAAAGATGCGGAACACTTCTTTAAATACGGTGTTGGATATAGTCTGATATACGAGAACAAAATTGCATCAACAGCCTATTCAGCATTTATTCACGATAATCAATTTGAACTAGGCATAGAAACAATTGACTGTTATAGAGGAAAGGGATTTGCAATAAACACTTGTTCTGCCTTGATTGATTATTGTATAAACAATAATTATGAACCTATTTGGGCATGTAGACTTGATAATATTGGTTCTATTAATTTAGCTCAAAAATTGGGGTTTGAACCAATCGCTTACATCCCATTTTATAGATTAATTAAAGAGTAAAATGGCTGGGTTAATTGAACAATTGCGTCAAGACAACCGCTTTATTGAAGGCTTAAAAGCTTGTATCAATTGTGGTACTTGCACTGCTATTTGTCCAGCTGCACAATTTTATGATTACGACCCAAGGCAAATTGCCGATACATTGCAGAAAGGGGATGAAGCAGAAATTGAACAGCTGCTTAAGAGCGATACCATTTGGTATTGTGGCGAATGTTTTTCGTGTAAAACACGTTGTCCAAGAGGTAATACGCCCGGTTATATTATACAATCGTTACGAAACCTTGCACAGCTTAACGGATTCTTTGCTTTTTCGGAACGTGGCCGCCAGCAATTGCAGGTAAAAAGATCTGTTGGAGAAAACATTTTAAAATATGGTTACTGCGTGTATGTTGATGAAATAACTACCAACGATCATCCCGAACAAGGACCTGTTTGGGATTGGTACAGACAAAATACAGAAACCATTTTGCAAAAACTAGGTGCAAACTACAGAGGCAACGGAGCTGGCACATTACGTAAAATAAGTGAGGCTGATTTAGATGAATTACACAAAATATTTGCCGAAACCGGAGCAATTGAACGATTTGAAACTATTGAAAACCAATGCAATGATAAAGGACATTAAGCAAAAGGTTTGGCGCGACTATCAAAAAGAGATAGCCTCTAATAATTACTACTATGCACGAAGCTGCATTAGGCAAAACTATTTCCCGGGTTCGGAAGAAACGTTTTTAAAAATTGTGGGTACTATATTAAACAAAGATATTTTTGACGACCCGCATCAAACCACATGTACTGGAATAGCTTACCATTCGGATATTGTGCCAATTGAAACTACCATGACAGTTGTTGCCCGTCAGTTCTCGCTTATGAATGATGCCGGATACAAAAACTTTTTGGCTTCATGTGTTACCTCTTTTGGAATTTACAGCGAAATGATGGATGCATGGGAACATTTTCCCGATACACTTGAAAAAACCAAACAACAACTTAAATCATCAACAGGGCGAAAATTTACATTGCCTGAAAATCTTGTACATACCAGCGATATAATTTTTAAATACAAAAATGAAATTGCAAAAAAGGCCCACTACAATTTAATCAATAAACACACAGGTAATTCGTTGAGGGTAGTTGAACATATTGGTTGTCATTATGCAAAAATATTCCCAAATAAAGGTGTTGGAGGTGCTGAGTTCCCAACTGTGTTGTCGGGCATGATTGAAACATGGGGCGGTGATGTAATTGATTATCCTGAACGGAGACATTGCTGTGGTTTTGGGTTCAGAAATTATGTTATTCGCGAAAACAGGGGTTATTCCTTATCCAATTCCAAAAAGAAATTTGATTCCATGGAACCATATAAACCCGATTTCATTGTAGCAAATTGTCCCGGTTGTACCTTCTTTCTCGACAGATGGCAATATGTAATTGCCGAAATGGAAGGTAAAACTTATGGAGAAAACGGCTTTGGAATACCTGTGCTAACTTATGAAGAAATGGCAGGTTTGGTTCTTGGTTTCGACCCATGGGAAATGGGAATGCAATTGCACCAGGTAAGCGTTGAACCATTGCTCGATAAAATAGGAATTAATTACAAACCTGAAGATAAATATATAGGTGCAAAAGGAGAGAATATTGGAAAACCTGAAAAACCGATTGTTTTAAAATGTCACTAAATTAAATGAACTACCCCGCCGCAAGCGGACGGGGTATCCGAAGTTACGCTAAAAAAGTGTCAATTGTAAAACTTTGTGCAATACTTTGTATTGTTTCTCAACTCCTTGTTCTCTGACATATTTTGCAATAACATCTTCACTCCCATGCTTACTTACAGTATTGATAAAATATCCATCTGTCCAAAATTCTCCTCCCCACAATTGCTTTTTTACTTCTGGATTTTTACTGAATATTTCCCTTGCAGTTATGCTTTTTATAATTGTTACGATTTTGGTTGGACTATACATGGGTGTTGATTGAACCAAAAAATGAACATGATCATCATCGGTTCCTATCTCAAGAAAATAAATTTGGTATCTTTTTGATATTTCAATACAGATGTCCTTGAGTGTTGTGTCAACAGCTTCACTAAATACAACTCGTCTATACTTTGCTGGACATACTATTTGATACAATAACAATGATACATTATGCGATTTATGAATATATTTGCTTTGTGCCATGCACAAATTTATTGATTTTCGCCGCAAGCGGCGGGGAATTTACCCGAAGAGATTAAACTTTAATATGAGTAGTTTCGATTCACGCGCCCGAGAATGGGACAAAGACATAATGCACATGGAACGTTCGGTTGCCATTGCTGCCGAACTTGAAAAAATGATTCCACTAAACAATTCCATGAAAGCTCTTGAATATGGAGCAGGTACAGGTATTTTGAGTTTTCTGTTAAAGGATAAATTTTCTGAAATTACCCTGATGGACAGTTCCCAGGAAATGATTAATGTTTGCAAAGAAAAAGTTGAATATCATAATGCAAGCCATATAAAACCTGTTTGGTATGATTTGGAACATAAAAATTATGCAGAAAACTTTGATATTATTTACAATCAAATGGTTTTGCATCATGTTATTGATGTAGAACTTATACTTCAAAAATTTTATTTGTTGCTAAATCCGGGTGGCTATTTGGCCATAGCAGATTTATATACTGAAGACGGCTCATTTCATGGCCCCGATGTTAAAGTTCATTTGGGTTTTAACCCGGTAAAACTCATTGAGATTCTTAAGAGAATTGGATATAAAAATTCAATCTATAAAACATGCTTTACGATAAAACGTGAGAACGGTCAGAATTTTCCCGTATTTTTATTAGTAGCTAAAAAATAAAAGTTTTTAGTTTTATGAAACTGTAATCATTATATTCTCAAGATATATACAACAGTGCATCGCTAAGCGTATAAAAGAAATTCCATTTCGACTGAAAACTGTTTGAGCGAATCCGCCAAACGGCGGAGGAGCGAGTTTTTTCAGTCAAGTTCTTTTTGGTTCGTTTTTGGAACGCCAACTTAGCGTTAGCGTTCTCATGAACAGCCTTTTGGCGGTGAATAAAAATGAACAGAAAAAATAAGTTTAATTAAAGTTTCCAATAATAATTTCAAATTGAAAAACTATGAGAAAATACTTATTCGTTTTATTATTAATTCTGTTCACAGCAAAAAGTAGCTATGCACAGATGTTAGCAGGATGTGAAGGTGTAGCGGCTTTCGATAAGAGCAGCTCTCCTGCTTTAGGTATTATAATATCTTCCGGCGATGCCGAAACTGTATGGAACGCTCTTCGTTTAGCAACTTTTAGCCAATCAAAGGGTGATACAGTGGTAATTTTCATTGTTGGCAAGGCTTTAGATGTATATATGCATGATACTTCTAAATACAAGATTGAAGAATTATGCAACAAGTTTGCTTTTAATGGCGGTAACATATATGCATGTGCTACATGCGCCAAACAGCGGAATACTGAGAATGTGCCATCATGCACAATAACTTCAATTGTTGATATGTATGAAATAATAAAAAGAAGCAAAAAAGTTATAACTTTTTAATATTATGTATTTTTTAAAATAAGTATTTCTATTGTTGAAACTAACCCCAAAAACAATGGAAACAACATGTAAAAACTACGAGAAATGTCCTATTTATAATAGCATTTTAGTAGGTAAAGAATTTACAGCCAAAGGTTACAAAGCGAGATACTGTGAAGCAGGTGAAGCAGGTTGGAATAATTGTAAACGCTTCCAGGTAAAAGAACGTACAGGGAAATGCCCAGCAGATTTGCTGCCTAATTCGTTTAAAGACATTGAAACAATTATTAAGGAAATGAGTTTGAATTAATCCGGATCAACCTTTTTCACTGATCTGCCTTAGCAATACTTCATTTTCAATAGTAATTTTCCGGCCTTCAATTTTAAGTATTTTCTCGTTATGAAAATCGGTAAGGATTCGGCTTGCGCTTTCACGCGTAATACCCGTTAAATCTGCCAAATCTTGTCGCAAAATAGGTAATGTAAAAGTATTTGAATTGTAAATTTCTTTTGCAAAGAATAAGATTGCATCAGCAAGTCTCCCCATATTCTGTTTTTGAGAATTGTTGAGGTAGTTGTGAAAATTTTGTAACTCTCCTTTGCTCATATCAAGAATTATCTGGTAGGCAAAATCACCATTTTCATAAATGAAATTTTTGAAAGTGGTAACATCAATAAAGCATACCGTAGTCTTTTCTAATGCAGTAACAGAAAAATGATTTATCTTATCGCCGAAAGTGCTTGGAAGGCATAAATAAGCAGGCGCTTTGACAATCTTCATTATCTTTTCCTTTATACGGGCCTTTGATATGAATTTTCACCAATCCGGACTCTTACATAAGCCACATTAGTCGAAAGCGCATCTTGTCTTATAATAACATCGCCTGTCTCAAACTTGACTTCTGCACAATTATTCTCCAGGACATCAATCTCATCTTCACTTAATTTTTGTGCTGCAGCCGATTTTAGGTTACAGAATTTACAAAAAGTTCTTTCCATTTCTAACTATTCGAGTTCCAAAGTTAGCAAATTAAAAAATGTGCGCTATATCACATTATTAATTGCTAATCCGCACATCCAATTACAGCAAGCATGAATTCTGGCTCTGTACCTTTGAACCATAATAAAACAACCTATTTATTATTCATTAAAACTAATTATTATGGCAGAAAATGAAAAATTAGTGATTATTAGCACCATCGGTGACGAAAATCCGGAAAAAGCATCCTTGCCATTTGTATTGGCAACGGCTGCACAAGCTTCAGATGTTGAAGTAGTAGTAATCCTTCAGTCAAACGCCGTTGTTCTCGCAAAACAAGGTGAAGCGGCAAAAGTAAATGCCAAAGATTTTATGCCATTAAAAGATTTATTCGAAGCTTACGTAGCTGCAGGCGGTAAATTCTTACTCTGTTCACCTTGTCTTAAAGCAAGAGGCATTACCAAAGAAGACCTAATTAATGGCTCATCAATTATTGCAGCAGGAACAGTTGTTTCAGAAGTAATGTCTGCCAAATCAGTTGTAACATATTAACTAATATAAAAAGAAATGTCATTAGAATTAGAAAACCAAGTCAAGCTGCTTGAGGAGCAAATGAAGCAACTGCAAGGGAAACAAGCCAAAGACCAAATTTCAATCATTGTTTTTTCGGGAGAACTGGATAAAGCTTTAGCCTCTATGATTATTGCAACTGGTGCACGGGCTATGGATATGGAAGTAAAAATGTTCTTCACCTTTTGGGGAACAACCATGCTACGCGATAAAAATAAATCACCCAAAGGCAAAGATTTCATGTCAAAAATGTTTGGCTTTATGTTACCTAAGGGAAGCACCAAAATAAAACTCTCAAGGCTCAATATGTGTGGCATGGGTACTGAAATGTTAAAAGGTTTGATGAAGAAAAAGAATGTAGCTTCATTGGAAGAATTGTTTAAAATAGCTGCTGAATTGGGAGTTGAAATCAATATCTGCCAAATGTCAATGGATCTGATGGGCTTCAAAAAAGAAGAAATGATAGATTATCCACATCTTAATTATTGCGGAGTAGCAACCTATTTAGCAGATGCAGACGAAAGCCGCGTACAATTATTTATATAAATCAAAATAACCTCAACCCCTAAAAATGGGTTTAAAACAATGCTATGCATTAGTTTCCCCTCCTTTTTAAGGAGGGGTTGGGGAGGTAAAATAACTTCAAATTAATATATTATGACAACAGATGAATTAAAAGCACTCAAGAGTGATAAGGTAGTTGATGCAAGAGGAACAGCTTGTCCAGGTCCATTATTGGCAGCTAAAAAAGCAGTAGCAGATATTCAACCTGGCCAGGTTATGGAAGTATTATCTTCTGATGAAGGAACTAAAAGCGATATTCCAAAGTGGTGCAAAAAAATGAACTATGAATTTTATGGTTCCATTGACGAGGACGGTATCTATAGGTTATTCCTTAAGAAGTAAGTAATATGTCTACAAATAAGCTGCCCAAAATTCTAGTGTTCTCGACCGAAAAAATATCCGACCCCGCCATTGATTTGGCAGGTTTACTTAAAAAACACTACTCTTTTAAGGTAACTACCATAAGCGTGCCATGTTCTGGCTGCATAAAACCCAGATGGATTATGCGTGCTTACGAAAAAGGATTTGATGGTGTGTTTATTGCTGCTGATGGAACTGATTGTTCGTACGGCGAAATATGCACCGAACACACATCGGCCATTATTCAAACAACCCACCAATTGATGCGCGACAAGGGTTTAAAACCTTCTCAGTTGAAAATGGCTGCAATATGTTCGGTTTGTGCAGAGCCTTTTGTAAAACACGTTACAAGTTTTATGAAAGAACTTGAAACATTGAAACAGGCACAAACTTCTCAAGCCTCATAGGAGGGCTAAAAGCGTAGTACTTTAATTAATAGCACAGCCCTGTTATAGCCCCTTTTCAAGGGGTTGGGGTTAAAAAAATATGTATGTCAACAAATAATGAAATTGAGCAAATAACGGACTTCGATGTATTGGTAATCGGGGCTGGAATAGCTGGCGAAGAATCGGCGCTTAAACTTGCCGATATGGGTTTTCGGATACTACTAATTGAAAAAGAGCCTTCCATTGGTGGTAAAATGATATTACTCAGCAAGGTTTTCCCAACCCTCGACTGCGCCGCCTGTATTACCACACCCAAAGTTTCAGAAACAGCACGTCATCCCAATATTACACTACTTACATTAACTGAAGTCGACAGCATAGTAAAAGACCGTAACGGTTTGTTTTCTGCAACCTTGAAAAAACATCCACGTTATGTGGTTGAAAAGGATTGCACAGGTTGCCAGGAGTGCGAAAATGTTTGCCCTGCTATTGTTGAGGATCAGTTTCAATTCAATCTGGTAGCCCGTAAAGCTGTTTATATTCCTTTTAGCATTGCCAACCCTCGAATTGCACTCATTGATATTGAAAATTGCATGTTATGTGGTTTATGTGAAGTGAAATGTCCTTCCAGTTGCATTGATTTTGGCCAAAAAGAAGAAATTATTCAGGTAAAAGTTAAATCGGTTATTGTTGCTACCGGTTTCAATTTGTTTGACCCAACATTGATTCCTCGCTATGGCTTTGGAAAATTTAAAAATGTAATTACATCCATGCAAATGGAACGCCAGCTTGCGCCAACCCGCCCATTTAATAATATTCTCAGGCCATCGGATGGAAAAACGCCGGATAAAATTGCGTACATATTTTGCACAGGTTCGAGAGACAATACTTGCGGTAATGCCATTTGCTCGCAGGTTTGCTGCATGTATTCGACCAAGCAGGCACAATTACTTATGGGTGCATTGCCTATGGCCGATATAACCATGTATTACATAAATATCAGGGCATTTGGAAAGGGCTTTAATGAGTTTTATTTGCAGGCAAAAGATATGGGCGCCCATTATATAAAAGGCAAAGTAGCCTCAGTTTCAGAAAAAGAAAATGGCAACCTCATGTTGCGGTATGAAGATATTGCAACCGGTAAAGTAACCGAAAGCGAACACGACTTGGTGGTATTGTCAGTTGGTTTATTGGGAAATCCAGCCATCACAAGCGTTTTCAAAAATGAAACTCTTGAAATTGATGTTTCAAACTATATAAAACAACCCGATTTGTTGCAAAGCCCTGCAGTTACATCAATAAAAGGCGTATTTGTTGCCGGAACCGCTACCGCACCTATGGACATTCCCGACACCATAATGTCAGCCGGTGCAGCAGCTGCTGAAACATCTGGTTATTTAAAGTTACAATCATGAAGAAGAAAATAGGAGTATATGTCTGCCATTGTGGTGGCAACATTTCCGATTACGTTGATATAGAAAAGGTAAAAGAAGCCGTTAAAGACGAGGCCAATGTTTACCTGCTAAAGAATACAATGTTTGCTTGTTCCGATTCATCTCAGAAAGAAATGGTAGATGACATTAAAACCAGCGAACTCGATGCTATTGTGGTTGCTTCATGTTCTCCTAAATTGCATGTTCCAACATTCAGAGGTGTTGCACAACGGGCAGGGTTAAATCCGTACAATTATGTCCAGGTGAACATCCGTGAACAAAGTTCCTGGGCGCATTCTGACAACCCAATGGGTGCAACTGAAAAAGCAATTCTATTGGTAAAAGCTGGTATTGCAAGAGCTTCCGAATCACAAGCATTAACATCATTGAAAATACCAACCACTAATGCTGTTGCAGTAATCGGTGCCGGAGTCGGGGGTATGCGTTCAGCTATTGCTTTGGCAGATATGGGTACTGAAGTGTATTTAATTGAAAAAGAAAATTCGATTGGTGGTCATGTTGCCAATTTTGGCGTTTTATTTACTACCAACATACAGGGTAAGGAACTGGTAGCAAACTTGCATTCCGAAATTAAAAAACGCTCCAATATCAAACTTTTTACCAATGCTGAATTAATTGAGAAAAAAGGCAGCATAGGCAACTTCGAAATTAAAGTGAAAACAGGAAGCGAAACACTTCCTTTGCATATTGGAGCTTTTGTTATCAATACTGGCTTCGATAATTATACACCACAAAAAGGTGAATATAAATTTGGCGAACAGAATAATGTAATGACCCTTCCTGAGTTTAAGGAACTCATTGAAAAATCTGAAAAGGAACTGGTTTATAATAACAAAAAGGTTGAAACAATTGCCTATATATATTGTGTTGGAAGCCGTCAGGACGAGGAAGGCGACAATAAATATTGTTCACGTTATTGCTGCACAGCTGCCATTCACAGTTCAATCCAGGCAAAAAGTAAATTCAAAAATATAACCAACCTGCATTACAATCGTGGTATCAGAACTTATGGCAAACAGGAATTGCTTTACAATGAATCATCGAAAAACGGGGATATTTATTTACAATTCTCTTTAGACAGCATTCCTGAAATAGTGCAAAAAGGGAATAAAACTACTATAAAAGTAAAAGACATCCTTTCGGCTGGCAAAGAAGTTGAAGCTGAAGCCGACCTGATTGTTTTGGTAACGGGTATGGTGCCTCGAAAAAACGAAAGCCTTGTACATCAATTAAAATTGCCTATTGGCAGGGATAAATTTTTCAATGAAATACACATGAAGTTGCGCCCGGTTGAAACTGTCATTGATGGTGTATTTATTGCCGGGACTTGTCAATCGCCAAAGAACATTCTTGAAACTGTGAATTCATCAATGGCTGCTGCTGCAAAAGCCAATTCAATTTTAACAAAAGGCGAAATATCTTTAGAACCAACCTTGGCAATGGTGAACCCTGCCTCTTGTATTTTGTGCGACAAATGTTTTGCCGCTTGTCCATTCGATGCTATTGGACAATCTGAATATGAAGGCAAAAAAGTTGCTAAAATAAATGTTTCAAACTGCAAAGGCTGCGGTATGTGCACACCCGTTTGCCCAACCGATGCTATTGATTTAGCAGGGTTTACAAACGCCCAAATCGAAGGCATGATTGATGCACTTGCTCAATAATAAAATTTTACAAATGGAAGCCAAGACAAAAACTATCAATATCATTAAAGAAACCCGCAAGGTTTCCGCCCAAGTTTCTGAAAACAGAAAAAAATACGTTCAAATACGAAAAGCTATACTCGAAGCGCTGAAAGACGAAGGTAAAACCATTCCGCAAATTGCTGAAGCTATAAAGCGGCCATTGCCTGAAATTACTTATTACCTGATGTCACTTCTTAAATTCGGCGATATAACTGTTGAGGGTATTGATGAGTTGGACGAATATTTCATTTACAAATTAAAAAAATAATGGCAACAATAAATCCGGCATTCGGCAAAGAATTAAAAAAATACGGCGCATTCGATTTCAATGCTTGTTATAATTGTGGCACATGCACAGCCATTTGTTCACTATCAACCGAAAACGATTCATTTCCCAGAGAAATGGTCCGACTTAGTGTTATTGGCGATAAAGAAGATATTAAAGCCTCATTAAAACCCTGGCTCTGCTATTACTGTGGCGAATGTTCCTCAAATTGTCCGCGAGAAGCTGCACCCGGCGAATTAATGATGTCACTGCGGCGTTGGCTTACTTCGGTTTACGATTGGACAGGATTATCGGGCTTGCTATACAAATCGCTACCCATAACCATTATCGCATTTATATTAACAGCTTTTGCAGTTATATGGTATAGCGTTCACGAGAATTTCAATTTAGAAAGAATTATGCTTGTTGGCCATTATTTCGAGATGATAGCCATTGCTGCTGTTTTTACAATTATACTGCTTCCAAATATTATCCGCATGTGGTGGTTTGTAATTGGCAAACCAAAGGTTAAAGTTCCGATAATGGCCTATTTTAAATCATTGGGCGAACTTTTTGTACATATGTTTACACAAAAACGATCATTAGGCTGTGATGACAACCAATTCCGTTGGTTCGAACATTTTATTTTGGTTATAGGATATTTGGCATTACTATTTACCACAGTTTTTCTCGATTGGTTTTCTTCGACAAACATGTTTGTAATCATTTTGGGCTATGTAGAAAGTATTGCCATATTCATCATTACCATTGATTTTGTTTTAGACCGAATTAAAAAAAGCAAAGAAGTGAGCAAACATTCACAACCTTCCGATTGGCTTTTTGTAATATGGTTGCTTTTAATGGGCTTCTCTGCCTTTGTGGTAAGGTTATTTATAGACATCAATATACTTGAACAAAATAGCTGGATGTACTTATTCCACATGATTGTTTTGGTTCAATGGGCTGTAATCATAGTCCCTTTCGGTAAATGGGCACATTTTCTGTATCGTTCCTTTGCCATGTATATGGCTAAATTAAAGGTGCAACCCTGACAAATGAAAATAATAACCCTCATAGAGAACGTTGTAAATTTCGGAGGCTTACAAGCCGAGCATGGATTATCGTTATATATAGAAACCAAGAAACAAAAAATACTTTTCGACACTGGACAAAGCGGCGCTTTTATTCAGAATGCCCATAATTTGGGTATAAATATTGAAGCCATTGACAGCCTTGTTTTATCGCACGGCCATTACGACCACACAGGCGGGCTTTATCCTTTTCTTAAAATAAACAGCAAGGCAAAAGTATATGCAAAACGGAATATATTTATTCCCAAATACAGCGGTAAAACACGTTTTATTGGAACAAAGTATAACGAAGGACTACTAAAAAACAGGTTGGTTTATGTTGATTCCATTTCTGAAATTGCAGAAAATGTTTTTATAATGCCTGATATACCAATTCATCAATTCATTGATACCAATTTCAAAGGTTTATTTAGAAAAATTGACAACACATTTATTCCTGACGAGTTTGACGATGAACTGTTTTTAGCAATAAAGCAACCTGAAAAAATAAATATACTTACGGCATGTTCGCACCGGGGCATTACCAATATAAGCAACGCAGCAACCGGGCATTTCAAACTTCCAGTTGGCTTAATCCTTGGAGGTTTTCACATGAAAGATTGCTCCATTGAACAATATGTACAGATTACCCATTATTTTCGCACATTGCAACCTGATTCTATAGGGGCTTGCCACTGTACAGGTTTTGAAAAGTTTGCAGAACTCCATAGTGAATGTGAGTCGCATTTGTTTTATAACTATACAGGAAATGTAGTATCTATTTAAAATTAAATGATGCAATCGGGGAATTACAAAAACATGCTAATTGAACAAAAGCCTGAATATAATTTTACTGGCAAAACTATTCTTGTTGTTGAAGACAACCAATGCGATGCAGATAATATAAAAGAAATCCTCTCAGGTACGGGCATAAATATTATTCATACAGTATTTGGGTTCAGGGCTATTCATTTAGCTTCAATACAATCGCCCGATTTGATTTTGATGGACATTCAACTACCCGATATGGATGGTTTTACTGCAGCAGTATTGATTAAAGAGAATCAACCCAAATTAAAGATTATAGCTCAAATAGCCTTTGCTACATACGACGATAAATTAAAGGCAATTGATTCGGGTTGTAACGACTATATTAGCAAACCTTTAAAAAGAGCAATGTTATTATCTATGATAAATAAACACTTGGCGAAACAGTGATTTATTTAAAACCTTATTGGGCGTTTACTCCTTCATTTTGCCCATTTCAATAAACAGATTGCCCACTTGATCAACATATTTTTTCTTTAGGCAATTTCATAGATTAGGTTTGTTTGCAAATTACAAACCAAGATACATGAAAAAAGTTTGCCTAAAAATTAATCCTATTAAATTATACGCACTTGTTCTCTTATTGTTGATTATAACAGCACAATCAGGAATTGCTCAAGTAAAAATTTTGGGTGTTGTTATTAATCAAAAAAATTTGCCGCTGCCGTATGCCAATGTTTTTATCAAAGGGACTTATGAAGGCACGGTTACCGATGATTCTGGCAGGTTTATTTTAAAAACCAAACTAATCGGAAGTTTAACCCTCGCGGCATCGTATATTGGAATGCAAACGACTTTTAAGGAAATTACCATCAGGGATTCAAATCTTTTTGTTGAATTAAAATTAACGGACGACAACACTTCTTTATCAGAGGTAGTAATTACAGCCGGGACTTTTGCAGCAAGTGACCAGAATAAAACCGAATTGCTCCGGCCGCGCGATATCGGAACAACAGCAGGCACACCCGGCGATATACAATCAACCATTGAAAAACTTCCGAGTACCCAAAAAGTAGGTTATACCGAAGGGCTATTTGTCCGCGAGGTACCAATAAGGAATCGAGTTATATAATGGATGGTATGGTTCTACCTAACCCCTATTATTCGCATGTTCCAGGCCTTAAACAAATGGCTAGGGAAGACCCTTTTTTATTTTCAGGGACTATTTTCAGTGCAGGTGGTTATTCGGCTGAGTATGGTCAAGCGTTGTCATCGGTGCTTATTTTGAACAGTAAAGGCATCGCTGACTCAACCTTAACTGGTGGAGGTATTCACATGTATGGTGGCACTGCTTTCCATACGCATCGTTGGCAAAATACTTCACTTTACGTTAATCTAAATTATAACGACCTAAGCCCGTACTATCAGACTTTTAAGTTTATAACCCAGAATTCGTCATGGACAAAGCCGCCCAGAAATGAAGATGTGAAAATTGTATTTAGAAATAGGCCCAATGAAAGTGGGTTGTTTAAACTTTATGCTGATATTTCAACAACCCAAGAAGGCATCGCTTATAATGATACACAAAAAATAACCAAATCAGATTTTAATATTAAAAATTTCAATTATGTTGTCAATTCAAATTATACCCAATATTTCAATGATGAAAAAACATCCTTATATACAGGGCTATCTGCATCGAATAATGATGATAAATATAGTTATGGCGGAATAAATTTTAGTGAATCAGAAAAAGTATATCAGGGCAAGGTTGTAGCAAAACATCATTTCACAAATGAACTCAAGTTCTTGGTCGGTGGGGAATATATCAATACCCAACTTAACGGGAACATTGATTCGTTAAAATCGAATGTAAATGTTTTTCTGGTTTCTATATTTGCTGAATCAGAGGCTACCATTCGTAAGCAATTAGCTTTTAAGGTAGGTTTGCGGATGGAGCAATCTAACTATTCCAATAAAAACACACTGGCCCCAAGAAGCTCATTTGCTTATAAATTTACCAAAAGCAGCCAGGTTTCATTTTCGTATGGTATTTTCTACCAATTGCCCGATAAGGATATTATGCTGGCCAATTCATTAGGCTTAGGCAATCAGCAAGCCCAACATTTCATCGCCAATTACCAGTTCCAGCAAAACGACAGGACGCTCCGCTTTGAAATGTATTATAAATATTATTTCAACCTTGTCACCGATTACATGCCACAACATAATTATCCAGGTTATGCAGGTTATGCCAAAGGGTTGGAAGTTTTTTTCAGGGACAGAACCACTGTGACAAGTCTCGACTATTGGATATCCTATTCTTATATTGACAGTAAAAGGAAGACGATAATTCCCGGTGAATTTCTTATGCCTGATTACGTATCCAAAAATACCGTTTCAATAGTAGATAAATACTGGATTCCTTCTATTGGTATTGTGCTAAGTACAAGTTATAGTTTTTCTTCACAACGTAATTTTAATTATTTGAACGCTTACGGTACACCTACAAAACTAAATATACCGGCATATTCTTCATTTGATATAAGTGCTAGCAAACCTTTATTGTTATTTCACAAGCAGGCAATTTTATTTTGCTCATTGCAAAATGTATTTGGTTATGACAAAGTATTAGGTTATGTAACAATACCCACGTTTACTGAACCATTCCATGTTTATCCGGCTGAAAAACGCTCACCTTTTATTGGAATATTCTTATCAATGTACCTTAATTAAAATTTTGAGTCATGAAAAAATCTATGTTGAATTTTCTGTTCTTTATTTCCATTATATTTCCTTGTAAGGCCAGTAATAATGATTATACCAAAAATATGCTATTGGCCAAAACAATGAGCGACACGGCAACTATAAGAAAACTCACTTGTAATAGCTGCTAGCTATTTTGAAAGGATTGCATTGATGAACCCTGACAAATGGATGCCTTGCTATTATGCTGCTTATTGTTATGCCCGCATTAGCCACAAAAACAAAACAGATGAAAAAAGGGATTATTGGGTAGATAAAGCACAGGCATTAATTAATAAGGCTTATGAGCTAGATCCTAAAAATTCAGAAATTCTGGTCATGAAAGGTTTTGTATTACAAGCCAGAATGGACATTAGCCCAATGGTCCGTGGATTTAAATACAACAGGCAGCAATACGCAACTGAAACCAGTAGGCTACAAAAAAAT
>CAVSGB010000265.1:0-27144 GCA_963726845.1 uncultured Bacteroidota bacterium
TATTCCTATAGATATAATTATCAATCTAGCAATATTAAATCTACGTGAATTTTTTCTTAATAATTTGTCAATTAATTTATCAGAAATATCTTGATCTGAAGTAATTTGATTACGCAATTCATAAGATAGAGGCTTAAGCTCATTAATAAGTAAATCTTTAATTTCTTTTGTTTCCATTTGTTTTAGTTTTCTCAATTCAACCTAATTTAAGTCAAATATTAATTTGATAATTATTTATTAATTTTACAATAAAAATCATCATATATTTCAATTTAATCTAAAGTTAGTCTTAAAATTTAACTGAGTTTATTTAAGGATTTATTGTTGAAATTCTATATTGTTTAAATTACAAAATAAAGTTAATTTTTGCTTTAGTTGTTGAAGTTCAATATATCCAATCCATTCCAAATTAAAGTCATATGTACAATCTTTCGTTTTTAATTTAATCATATTTGGATTAATAATAATAGATTGTATTGAATCCTTAGATAATAGTAAACCCACTTTAAATGGTTTTTTAAATTTCACAGAATCATTGGTCAACAGAATATATTTTCTTGTTTTTAGGAAATCTTTACCAATTGATCCAGCAATAATCCATATTATCCCACATAAGAAAATAATTAAATTAGAATAAAAAGAAATATTAAAATCATTAGTCTTAATGTATTTAATGAGAACTATAAAACTAGAGATTAATAAAAATAATCCAAAGAGATTATAAAAAATCCTTGTGCCTTTACTTAAATGAATTTTGTCCTTTGAATCAATAATGAAATTTAAGTTTTCCATAGTTATGTGTTTTTTTATAATTGTATTAATTCTTATTGAGTTGAAATTTTCTCCTTATCTTGACTAACGTCAAATTTTGGTATTTATAATCAGTTAGTTGCAAATCCTAATTGTTCTGGTTTAAAATCAAATTTAACTATTTGTTTTCGTATTCTTGTTACCAATCTCAATTGCCTTTTTTGATCCAAAAACAGATATTCTTTTTCTGGTTGATATTGGGTTTTCTTTGAAGCCATGCTCCATATTATCACAGCCAGTTTTCTTGCAGTTGCTGAAACAGCAGCTTGCCTGCCTTTACGAAAGGCAACTCTTCTAAAGAAATCTGAAAGGTGTGTTTCTTTCAAATTTCCTATTGCATTGGCCGATTGCCGAAGGGCTATCTTTAGCCGGTTACTTCCTTTGGGTATACGATGACTTAATACTTTCCCTCCTGAAATCTTATTATTGGGGGCTAATCGCAACCATGATGTAAAATGCTTGGCTGTCGGAAATTTTTCAAATCCATCAGGGCCTACTTCGCTTATTAGTGTCAAGATAGTTGAGTGGCTCACCCCTTCTATTGCCATCATGTCAATACCACCGAAGTATTGATAGGCCAATTGGTTTAAGTCTATACCGGGAGCATTCTTATTTATCCGCTTATACTTCTTGTCTGTGGTTTTAAGTTTTTTTTTTGAAGGGTCAAGGCCTATCTGTGTTCTCATAAACCCATCTATTTGCTTATCACAATCGGCGATCTTGTTTTGGAAAAACAGATAACTCTCATACTCTTGTTTTAAACCAAAAAGGTAATCTTTCCGGTTATTCCCTTTTAACGCTTTTGCTATCTCTTCTTTGCTCTTTTTGCAATTGTAATGTCTATGTTCTGCCAACTTGTTGGGCTCAAGGTTGCCTTTGCAAATGTCCTCAATTATAGCTAACCCGGTAAGTCCACATACATCTTTTACTACAACATCTAACCTGAAATTAAGAAGCTTTAAATACTTCTGCATCTTTGATGATGCCTCTGCTGCCAGACTAAGCCAATTAGTCCTTTGTCGGCAATAGGTACGCAATTGCTCTGTGGTTCTCATCTGGTAAAAAACTACTGGTAAGCAATCCCAAAGCATGAAGCTTTTGTATCCATCGGCTGTCTTTTACATCGGTTCTTCTTGCCTTTTGCATTTTTTGTAAACTTTCCATTGGCCAATACCAAATCAAATCCATGTTTTGATAACTCAACATATAAGTTCTGCCAATAAGAACCCGTACTTTCCATAGCTACCGAAGTAATCCCATTTTCTTTGAGCCATAAGCAAATCTCTGTTAAATCATCTGCATAAACACCAAACTCCCTAACATCTCTTAACTCCTGACCAATTGCAACAAAATGTGAGCGACTACCAATATCAATCCCTGCACAACGAGGGTTGATAACATCTAATTCCATTTTTTCTGCCATAAACCTCCTTTTTAAATTTAAAAGACCTTATGGAAGTGTAGTATTGAATCAAAAATATCTTGAACGGACTTATCTTGTAGATAGTACCACTGAATTAATCAAATCATAACAAACCGAATGGCTATTATGAATACACTTCAACCAGAATGGCGCCCGAGTTTATCTCAATCTATCGAGATAACACCAGTTAATCAATCGGCCTTACATAAGGTCTCAAGCAAAAGTAGCAGAATATTCGCATGCGGGTTCGTTAGCTTAAGAATTTAACGGAAATTTTTTCGTGGGGGGAATGGTGCACAACGGGCGGCATATGAGTAGTGGCGGGTTTCGAAGCAGTTCATTGTCAACCGAGGCAGAAACTGCAATAGAAGTACTACCCTTGGCAACCCACAAAACCCGCCATTACTTATATGCCGTGTTAGCGCACGTAAATTTTTGATTTTATTTTTTCTATTTCATTTAAAATAGCTTTATCTGGATTAAGCCTGCTTATCGGCAACTTATAAACCATTTGACAATAATATTTTTTTGCTGCCACTATATCATTCTTTTGAATTTTAGCATCTATTAGTTTCAAAAAAGATTCGTAATATAAATTTCCAACACCACGAGAAACATCATCCAAATAAATTGAGTTATTGTTATAGCCATCAAGATTAAATGCAGTAACATTTTTTTCAATTAAATTAACATCGGATTTGCTTAATGTATCAGGCGAAAGTTTATAAACCAAACCCTCATCAACCAAATATGGGTTTAACCATTTTTTTAGTTCATCATCGAAGCCTTGCTTGATAAAATAAATCGGTCTGTTCCATTTATTATTTTTAATAATATCAAACAAAACAATATCTTGAAGCCAAACCGAACTATCATTTCTGAATGGAGGCAATAAGAAATTCAATCTGCTTTTAGCTGTCGTATATTTCTTTTGAACCAATGAATCTAAATCTATTTCACAACTAATCATTTTCCATTTTTTGTAATCAAATTTTTTTAAATCAACATCTTTTCCAATAAAAGGAAACCTTTTATCGTGCCTTTGAAGTTGCTTTAAATACCAATCAAGATTGGATAAAGAGGAGTTACATTGTGTTATATCATTACGATATTTTTCGCCAATTTGTAAATAAAGCTCTGGCCAAATATTATTATCCCAATCATTAAACAAAATTCCATAATTATCAACGGAATTGAGAATGTTCTTAGCATGATTGTAAGTCATCCAATTGTTTGAATTGCTCCTTATAGTAATATTTTTGTTGAATTGAGAATAGCAAGTAAGAATAATAATTACAAAAAAAAGCGAAGTAAAAACACTCCTCTGTCTACCGTTTGCTTTTGAAATTATTTGAAATAAATGTAAAACTCCTGCAAAAATAAAAATTGAGAAAATAATAAATGTTGGTAAATAATGACGATATATTGTTCTAAAATAATGTTCTGGAAGATTGAAATAAATTATAGAAACGGCTATTGTAATAATAAAGAACAACAATAAAGACCAACCCAGTTTTTTATTTTGTTTGAAAAAATACCAAATACCCATAATTCCCAATATTGTTGGCATAAATCCAAATAAGATTGTTGACTTACTGAAATAAAAAAACTGGTCAGCAAATCTTTCAAAATAATAAGGAACCTGATATGACCAAAATCGGTCCTTTGCGAATAGCAATATCTAAAAGAAAACCGCCTCCATATTGTTTCAAAGAAATAAAATCCCACCAACGTTGTAAATTATTTGTGTCGCCCAAATTCATCATTGGGTCTCCCAATGACATTGGAATGTATAACAACTGTATTGATAATCCTGAAATTATTCCTGAGAACGCTGCCAAATAAGATTTGAAACTATAAACAAACTTAAAGTTTCTAATCAACATTATTACAATAATTCCCGGAATTAGTACTGAATTTGTGCGGTGAACACTAAAGTCCAGTCCAAGTAAAAGGGTTATTATAAAAACATTCTTACATGAATCTTTAGATTCAGCGTTTTTCCACCAATTGAAAACTGCAAATAAAATAAGAATTGTAAAAAATGCTGTTAAAATATATGGAGTGAACATTGTAGAATAATCCCAAAGGCTGAAACTAAATATAATTATCAACGATGTAAAAATCAAACCAATATTTTCCGTAACACTTTGGCCATCTTTATTAACACTGTATAATCTGTTTAATTTTCTAAAAAGGAAAAATGAAGAAAAAATTGTCAAAGAACCTATCAAACCTGCCAAAAGATTTAAAACATGCGCAGGGCTAACAGGAATTATTTTTATAGACAGCCATCCTAAAATTGTCATAATAATTGATCCTGGAGCTCCAGTTATTCCAAAACAAACTGCAGCTGAAGCATATTCACTCGTATCCCACCATGTAATAGTTGGATAGGCTGTTAACCAATAAATAGTTATCCCAAATGCTAAAATAATATAAGGGGTCAAAAAATTAATCTTCTTATTCATATAAGCAATTTTATCAAGTTAATCTTTATTTTTGATATAATACACTTTCATTTGCAGAACGTTCATTTTTATGTGCGCTAACGGTCGAGGTTAACAAATGTAGGGGATTTCGTAAAACAAAACTATCCAATTGACTGAATAGTTGCCAGCGAGCACCGCCGCCCGCGCCCCTCTTAAACCCCTATTTTTGTTGAGCCTTTGTTAGCAACTGCCAGTGTGTCCTGCGATGAATCAGGGCACTTTCAAATATAGAAATCTTCCTGATAATCAGGAAGAAAGTTCTTTGAAATTGATTCATCTTAACTTTAGATGAGATGAGAGGCATCTATTTATAGTGTTTTGGATTAAGAAACGAGCCGGAAAAGAAATCCGGAGGTCTCACAAACAAATTCTATACATTCCCTTTATAGATGGGTGGTCTCTCGGATACGCCTTGCTGGAGGTGTTTCCAATCCGCCCTGCGGTGCTTCCCTTTCAAGGGGTAGGTACTGAACGGCATGGGTTAAAAGGCAGAAAACCCATTTCGGTGGGAAATCTGTCAGGAATGGGTAAAGAAGCTGAACGAAAGTAAACCGTTCGATGACATGTCGAAACTAACTTTTACGATTCTGAAAACCATGTGTGTGACGGTCACATGGGATAAGGACAAAGATTACCAGTTTATTGGTTGTCCCGGAATCCGGCATAAAGACGGCAGGAGCTTTACCTAGGCTCATCTAAGGAACAGGAGAACCTACCCGTTGGTGTAAAGAGAGAATGCCGAAAACCTGTAAGGCAAGGCAAAGAGTATCGATACAGCGGAGTAGGGGCGGATTAACCCGTAGTAGCGATTTGTGCCAGATTAAGCCCTGTGAAAGCAGGGATGAGCGAAGGGGTTAACGGACTCAAGGCAATTTTACCAACTTCGATTAATCGGGGGATGAGTTTGTTTCAGCCTGTTCCCGCTAAAATGCGGGACGTGAGTTCGAAGAGCCGTGTGATGGGAGACTATCAAGCACGGTCCCGTGAGAGGTTTAGGGGTGAAACTCCTCTTTACCTACTCGACTTTTATATTTGCTCTTTAGGTGTTATATTTACTGTACATTCCTTCCCATTCCGCAATATTACGAAATGAATCTCTTTATCCATGTCAAATAAATCATCAATCTGTTTATTTGTAAATGATTTAATATGCCTACTATTTATCTTTAATATTGTATCACCAAGTCTTAATCCTTTTTTATCAGCAATAGAACCTTCATATATTGATGTAATCTGTCTTAATGAATCACCGTGATTAAGTAATAAGTAGTAAAATCCTGTTCTGGTTGCTTTAAATTTATCAGATATTTTTTTGTTTGGCTCCAAATACAATTTATTATGAGTAAAATCAAATATTAAATCTAGCCTATTAAGAAACTCTAATCCAACCAAACCTATATATGAATTAGATGACATTGCACCTAATGTATCTAATGAATAATCTAAAACAGGCCTGTTAAATTTAATATTGCCGAGCTTTACAAAATTAACTCTAAAATCATATCCCGATGATTTACCAGAAACCCCGCCATTTTGGATTATATATTTTTGTTTGTTATAAATAAGATTATTAAAATTGCTCTTTTGGGCAAAAACACTTGTAAAAGATAATGCTCCTTGACTACCTAAATCTAATAAAAATTGACCATTTATTTTCTTTCCATTTTGAAATTCTGTCTCGGCATTAATATATATTCTGTTATTAGAGAATATAAATGGAATCGAATTTTCTGTCTTTAAATCTTTTGCAGATTTTAATAAATGTAATCTTTTGTTATAAAAATCAATTTTTAACAGATAATTTTTAACAAATTCTATTCCAATAATACCATCGATTCCTGATCCAACTATATCCTGTAAATTAAGAATAGGGACTGTATCTGAATAATATCTAAAGGTATCTATCTTACAACTTATATTGCTCTTTATTATATTAATATCTACATGCCCTTGATTACCTGCACCAGCGATTACTGCATTTGCCAGTTCCAATTTTGATAAACTTGTTTTAGAAACAAAACTACTATCCAAATATAAACCCGTTGCACCAGTATCAAATAAAAGTTTTGCTGTTATAGAATCATTTATAATAGCAGACACAACAATATAATCCTTGTATTCAAATGGAATACCACATTGGTCCTTACGCTTATTAATACATCCAAATAATGGAATAATTATTATTAAAATGCAAAAATGTTTCATATCGTTTTGTATGGTTGTTGCTAACGGCTCGCGGCTATGCCCAGTGCGGGATTTATAACCGCGTCCCTGTCCCCCGATGACGAAAGATGATAGAAAGCACTAACAATCGCAACCTTCTGAAACCCGCATTGGGTATGAGCCGCTGTTAGTAGCCGTGTATTTTATTCTATTTTAAGTCCTTTAATTCTTTTAAAATGTTCTTTGTTTTTTGTCTTTATAGACAAATTATGAATCAAGCAAGTTGCAGCAATAAAAATATCACGAAACTCAATCATTTTGTTTATTTTTCTCAAATCATGATAGATTTCTGAAGCACAAATACTCACTTCTTCATCAAAAGGCAGAATAATTGTATCATCTGTTAATAAATGAACATCTTCGCTTTTTTGCTCATTTGTAGCTCCCATTAAAAGCTCATAAAGTGTCACCGATGAGATATAAATCCTTTTACTGCTTGAAATTTTGTATAAATCAGTATTTTTCTTATCCTTGGCTCTGAGATAATCAATGAAAATATTTGTATCAACTACCACTCTTGTGCTTTCCATTGATTAAGTTTTTGTTGATTTTGAATCATTAAGTCAATATCCGAATCTTTCCAAACAGAAACTTTTAATATTTTTCTTTTATAATCTGATTTAAGTGGCTTTTGTAACTTAGTTTCTTTTGTCAATAAGAAATCCATAAAATCAAGAACCTCTCTCTTTGCAGAAGTATCCAATAAATTATATTTTAAAGCTAAATCTGTCATAATCTATTTTTTTACAAATTTAATCAATCTATTGAAGAAATACAATGCTGTTATGGCGACGACATGGCTACTAACGGTTTGCGCTATGAGCATGTGGCGGGTTTCGGAGCAATTCGCTATCAAAATACACCAAAACTTGATGCGGGATTGAAAGCCAAATAACCATATAAACCCCGCCATTGCTTATGAGCGCGTGTTGTATGCAGGCTATTTTTTATTTCTATCAATTTTGAAACTGACTAAAGTATAAATTATAAGATCCTTTAGAATATATTATCAAATTATTATCATTAATCTTAAATTTATATGCACTATCTAAGTTATCCCAAAGATACAATTCCCATTCTTCATATTTACAATCTGCTAAAGTCATGCTAATTCCATGAAATTTAATAGAATCAATACCCGAAAATGTTGGAAATGCACCACTCCCTCCGTTACAAAGTCCTTTAACTAACACAGCTTTTAATGAATCATTAAATGATAAGGATTCAAATCCCCATATTTGTTGAACTTCAGCAGGATAATTAGTCATCACATTTGTTTTCGTATTCTGAATGGAAGACAATAACCACTTATTTACTATTAGTTTAGTTTGATAATTGTCTTGCTTGTCTTGGCTGTCTTTTTTACATCCATATCCAATCAAGATAAAGATGAAATTTAAAATCAGTATTTTTTTCATATTTTAATTCTTTAGTCATAGATATATAAAACATCAATATCGTTGCGTGAAATAGTCAAAAATAATTGTCGTCAATCGTTTTCATAGCTTATGACTAACGTTTTCATAAGTTGCAGATTTACAGCTGAAAACTTAAATCATTAATTGTAATATCAAACTTAGTGATTAGTTTTTTCATCTGGGTTATTTTCTTCCTTTTTTGATCCAGAAATTGGTATTCGGTTTCTGGTTTATAAGGAACTCTTTTTACTATCATATTCCAAATAATAATAGCCAACTTTCTTGCTGTTGCAGATATGGCAGATACACGGCCTTTTCTAAATGCAATTCTTTTGAAGAAATTCGACAATGCAGTGTCTTTTAAATTTCCAATAGAATTTGCAGCGTTTCTAAGGGCAATTTTCAGCCTATTGCTACCTTTAGGTATTCTGTTGCTTAATACTTTTCCACCGCTAATTTTATTATTAGGTGATAGCCTCAGCCAACTGGTAAATTGTTTTGCTGACTGAAATTTATGGATCCCTGTCCCAACCTCACTTATAAGGGTAAGTACAGTTGAATAGCTCACCCCTTCAATAGCGAGCAAATCAACGCCTTCAAAATATTGGTATGACAATAAATTAATATCTATGTTTTTAGGGGTATTTTTATTTACCCTTTTGTGAACCTTTTTATCTATGTAATGCTGTTTTTTATTATCATCAATATTGATTTGTTCATTGAGCATTTTTTCAATTTCTACATCACACTCTTTTATTTTTGACTGAAAGTTCAAATACATTTGATATTCGTGTTTAAGGGCAAATAAATAATCCTTCCTGCCATTGTTTTGAAGTGCTTTGGCTATTTCTGCTTCTGATTTTTTACAGTTCCCATTTCTTAGCGAGGCGAGTGTCCCTGGATTGATTTCTCCTTTGCAGATGGCTTCTATAATTGACAAACCGGTTAAACCGGTTACATCTTTCACCACTACATCTAATCGCAAATTTAGCAGGCGTAAGTATTTTTGCATTTTTCGGGTAGTGTCTGCTGCTTGCTCCAACAGATTAAACCGGTGGCGGCAGTATGTCCTTAAATGTTCCGTTGCTTCATCGGGCAAGAAACTTCCGCTTAATAACCCTAACGTGTGAAGCTTCTGTATCCATTGACAGTCCTGAACATCGCTTTTTCTGCCCTTAATGTTTTTTGTGAACTTACCATTGCATAGTATTACTTCTAATCCCGATGATTGAAGGACGGCATAAAGATTTTGCCAATAAGTACCTGTACTTTCCATGGCTACTGTTTTAATTTCATTATCTAATAGCCATTGAGAAAGTGCCTGTAAATCTTCATTATAAACACCAAATTCTTTTACATCTTCATCGCCTTGCCCTATTGCTACATAGTGTGAACGGCTTCCAATATCAATCCCTGCTGCATTTGGGTTGATTACTTCCATTGATACATTTTTCTTAGTCATAAAAACATTTTTTAATTGGTTAATAAAAATGCCCTAAGAGAATGTATCTTTGACGTGATAATATTATGAACGGGGTTCTCGCTTTAGGCGTGACCACCACTGAAATCATCTCAAAGCCTTTCTGCTAAATCAGAAGGGCTTTTCACATTCTAACCAGGATTGCACCCGGGCTATGACGCACCAGTTCAAAAATCGGCCTTGCATAGGGCCTTCAAATTTAAAATAAAAGTCTGTTCTAAGCACCACCGTTAGCTGTGGAAATGAATCCTGTTTCTGGGATAGAGAGGGTTGCCGCCAACGGCTCGCGGCTATGCCCAGTGCGGGAGTGCGTGGTCGCGTCCCTGTCCGCTGCTACAAATGCTTACATGCGGGCGATTCAGCTTGAAAACCTTCTGAAACCCGCATTGGCTGTGAGCCGATGTTAGAGCCAGTGCATTTTATCTCTTAATCCAATTTTCTATTTTTACTTTCGAGATTCTAATAAGATGCTTTTCATTCTCAGTTACCAAAATCAAATTATTAGCAACTGCTGTTGCACCAATCAAAATATCAAAATCATCAATTATCTTTCCAGATTTTCTTAGTTTGGCTTTTTCTTGGGCATAAATCCCTAATGAGTTGAATATTGGAGTAATCGCTACTACCTTTGCAAAATCATCAATCATTTTCATATTTTCATCAATCCTGTTACTACACTCAGCACCATATTTGAGCTCAGCAAGAGTAATTTCTGAAATACAGCAATTATCAAGTCCTACGTCCTTTAATTTTTCATTTAGATTGTACTTTCCTTTCAAAAAGAAAATACAGATATTCGTATCCAGTAGATATTTTTTCATTTTCAAAATGCTTCAATAGTCCTATTAAAAGTCCTGCTCTCTCTTATATCTTTTATTATTTCTTCAGCACTTTTATCAGATTTGAATGCTCCATAAAATCTATCTATCACATTCTCCTTCTTCGATACTTCATCAACGATAGAATTCGATAGCTTGGCTATTAGTTTAATTTTACTTTCTCTGCTCAAACTACTTAATAATCCAAAATAGTTCTCAATCAATATAGTACTTGTATTTGATTTCATAGTTATATTTTTTTACAAATATACTCATTTCTGTCAAAACACTAACTCTCTGGTCGAGCTTGCATTGGCTCTAACGGCTCGCGGCTATGCCCAGTGCGGGATTTAGAACTGCGTCTCTAACCCCCGATGAAAAAGATGACAGAAAGCACTGACAATCGAAACCCTCTGAAACCCTCATTGGGTATGAGCCGCTGTTGGGCATAGTTAGTGTGTCCTGCGATGAATCAGGGCACTTTCAAATATAGAAATCTTCCTGATAATCAGGAAGAAAGTTCTTTGAAATTGATTCATCTTAACTTTAGATGAGATGAGAGGCATCTATTTATAGTGTTTTGGATTAAGAAACGAGCCGGAAAAGAAATCCGGAGGTTTCACAAACAAATTCTATACATTCCCTTTATAGATGGGTGGTCTCTCGGATACGCCTTGCTGGAGGTGTTTCCAATCCGCCCTGCGGTGCTTCCCTTTCAAGGGGTAGGTACTGAACGGCATGGGTTAAAAGGCAGAAAACCCATTTCGGTGGGAAATCTGTCAGGAATGGGTAAAGAAGCTGAACGAAAGTAAACCGTTCGATGACATGTCGAAACTAACTTTTACGATTCTGAAAACCATGTGTGTGACGGTCACATGGGATAAGGACAAAGATTACCAGTTTATTGGTTGTCCCGGAATCCGGCATAAAGACGGCAGGAGCTTTACCTAGGCTCATCTAAGGAACAGGAGAACCTACCCGTTGGTGTAAAGAGAGAATGCCGAAAACCTGTAAGGCAAGGCAAAGAGTATCGATACAGTGGAGTAGGGGCGGATTAACCCGTAGTAGCGATTTGTGCCAGATTAAGCCCTGTGAAAGCAGGGATGAGCGAAGGGGTTAACGGACTCAAGGCAATTTTACCAACTTCGATTAATCGGGGGATGAGTTTGTTTCAGCCTGTTCCCGCTAAAATGCGGGACGTGAGTTCGAAGAGCCGTGTGATGGGAGACTATCAAGCACGGCCCCGTGAGAGGTTTAGGGGTGAAACTCCCCTTTACCTACTCGACTTTTTTTAGACCATTTTCAATTCTTGATTCTTCTGTCCAATAATCATAGTTTTCACTAAACCAACACAGATGTTTACTTAATCCTTCTAGATCAGGATAGATTGTTAAATAATTTATCCCATAATGATTCAATCTAAAGATTAGTTCCTCTTTAATTGCTTTACTGATGATAATCTTATTCAGCTTTCCTTTGCAATTCTTTTTATTAAATTCTTGATTAGGATTACCGTGAATTGTGAAATATCCAAATTGATTTCCCATTCTTTGATTAAATATAGTTGGCATTATTAATCCAGTGTCCGTAATATCAAAAGGAGAATTTATTTCTGTTTTTAATCTGATATTATCAGAATCATAAGCGTACACTATGCCATCATTATCTTTATTCTCATTACAGGCAAAAAAACAAGCTATTAAGGGATTATGAGACCAGTCAAGCAGTCTTGTTGGCAACCCTGTATGCTGAGCAATAGCTAGATAATCCCAATCAGTAAGGTGTTCTTTTTCTACCATAGAAATAGCTCTTCTTTTCCATGCTTCAAACATTGCCTTATCATCATATTTACAAAATATGTTTCTACCTGCTTTCGGGATTAATTTCCATTCGGCATTTGATTGTCCTCGAAAATTCCACCAAGAACTCTTTTGATAACTTTTAATAGTTTCAAAATAATCGTTAACTGTATTTATTATTATATCTTTCATATACTATTGACTAAACAAAAAAATATGTCCAACATGTTGGGCATAATTAATTTAATGTTATAATTCAGGAAAACCTTTAGCTGTCATCATGTTATTCTGATATTTTGTAATGTCATTATTTATTTTTTCAAACATTTTTTCTTGATCAAGATATTCATCAAAATCCCATTCTAAGCTTTGCTTTCCTAAGATAGGACTATCAACTTTCCATTGAACAGAAATATGTCCAAATGTTTGAGTTAAATAAAACATTGTCGAACCACCAATATTTGATAATCCTAAAAGTACAGAATCTGATGTGACTTTATAAATCTTAACTCTAGAATCACCACTCGAAATTATTTCTATTAGTGTCCTATATTTATGTAGCATTCCTCCTTCTCTAGCAATTTTTTGTGCTTGCTTATTACGAGTATAGAAAAATCTAATTAAGAAGATTGAAATAATTAGAATTAATATCCACCACATAGTATTTATTTTTAGATTATTGACCTAGTTAAATAACTAATATAATGATCCCTATAATTAATAGAATTATTGAAAATAGAAAAGGGATTATAGCCAAATTTGTATTATGAATTGGTTTGAAATGAATTTCATCTATCTTGCCACGCTGAATATCTCTTGCCCAGAGTATCCATATTAATATTGAAATAAACAATAAAAATATTCCCATTTTTATATATTGTTTTATATAATTATCGAAATGTTTTTAAATGTGGGCTAACGCTTGCGGCTACCAACCGTGCGGGTGTGCGGGGAGCGTCCCTGTCCGCTGGCACTGTTGCCGCATGCGTGCCACTGCGCCTGCATACCTTCTGAAACCCGCATTGGCTGTGAGCCGTTGTTACCACCAGTTTTTTATTTAGTATTTATCAAGGTTTTCGTTCTTATTAATCCGTTTATCTGCTTCATATAATATTTTATCTGACTTATCAAATGGGATATTTAATCTTATTGATGCTAATCTCAAATCAGATAAATATTTCAAATATAAATCAATCTGCAAATTAATATTAATATCCGATTTATATGCCGAAAGCTTTAATGTTTTACCATAAAGTATGCGATATGCTCGTTGGTCAATTATTTGATAAATCATTGGATTTTTAAATCTCAAAATCGTTGATGCCATTGGCAAGCCAATTCCTGACTCGTTAAGTAAACTTTTTAATATTTTTTGAGTCAATTCAATATCAATTTGTGAATCAGATTTAGATAAACTATTAAGAAGTTCTATTGTACTATTTGATAATTCAGAATAACGATTAGTTTTCCAAAGGACAATTTCGTTTATTATAGATATTATATAGATTAAAAAATTAATAAGTTCTTTTACATATATTTGTAACCCATAGATACAAAAACTATGGGATTAAAAGTTGACAAAGCAAGAAAGAATCCCGTTCAGTTCCTTAGCCTCACAGGGTTTATTCCAGATGAGTTTGATGAATTGGCTTTAGAATTCCGAAATGAATGGGAACAATATTCCAATCATTTCACTTTAGAAGGGAAACCTCGACAACGAATTGAATTACCTCGAGCAACAAGTGTTTTACCAAGTGTTCAGGACAAATTATTGTTCATATTGGTATACCTAAAAACATTCCCTTTACAAGAATTACAAGCTGCTACATTTTCGATGAACCAGCCCCAAGCCAATTTTTGGATACATCTTTTAAGCCCAATTCTTCGCAAAACTCTTAAAAGGCTTAAAGAAATACCTGAACGAAATAATCAAAAGCTGGAACAGCTATTAAAAGATTGCCATGACGTATTGCTTGATGAAGTGGAAAGAAGTATTCAACGGCCACTAAATACTGAGCAGCAACAAGACTGCTATAGTGGTAAAAAAAACTCATAGTGTCAAGAATAACATTCTTTCATTACCCGATCGTCGAATTTTGTTCCTGAGTAAAACCTATGATGGCAGTGTACATGACAAGAAAATTTGTGACGAACAGCCTTTAAACTTTCCCAAAGGAATAACCTTATGGCAAGATACTGGCTTTTTAGGTCACTGTCCTGAAGGAGTTAATATCCGAATGCCAAGTAAAAAGCCAAAAGGCAAAGAGTTGACAAAAGAACAAAAACAGGAGAACCGGGAAATATCCAGATTTAGGGTACTTGTTGAACACGCTATCTGCGGAGCTAAGCGTTGCCGAATTATCAAAGAACGTTTACGTTGCCACAAGTTTGAATTCGATGATCTAATCATGGAACTCGCTTGTGGCTTACATAATTTTAGAATAACTGTGAAATGCGTTGCTTAATTCAATTAATCTATATAAAGTCTATTGATTCTGCCAAAATAAACGATATTGCGTTAAGGATTGCAAATAAGTTTAATCCAGAGCAGATAATTCTTTTTGGATCGTATGCCAAAGGTACCCAAAGTAAAGGAAGTGATATTGAATTATTGATTATACAAGATACTAATTTGCCAAATTATAAAAGAGGGTTAGATATTAGGATGTCTTTAATTGGAACAAAAATGCCTTTTGATATAATATAATATTTTACTAATAATTAATTTTTGAGTCTATGAAAAAAATTTTATTTGGTTTAGTCATTTTTGTTCCCAATCTCTTAATTGCGCAGAAAGATTTTTTACCAGGTTATATTATAAATAATAATTCTGATACGGTTAAATGCTTTATTGATGTAAATTCAGACAATTATAAATGTAAAATTAGGTTAATTGATTCATCTAAAATTATTACGTACAGGCCATTTGAAATAAAGGCTTATAGATTTTATAATAATAAGTATTTTATTTCAAAAGTAGCTAAAGTTCAAAAAACATATATTAAAAATCAACAAGTTGAATTTAATATAAATGAACCGATGGCTCCTCGTTATGTTTCAAAAGGTTGGTATGATCATGAAGGTTATAATCAAGACAGTGTATTTATGGAATATTTGATTGATGGTAAGGTTAAAGTATTTTATTATTTAGGTTTAAATAAACTGGATCATTATTTTATTCAAAAGGATAATGACACAATTATTGATTTAACACAAGAAGATGTAATATCCTTTGAGAATGGGGTTCTATTTAGTGAAGATAAAAGTGAGTCGTATAAAATAAATTAAATATGATAATGTATGATTGCCCAAAATTACAGAGCGAAATAAATAGAACACAACTTAAACATAAAGATTTAATAAAGGTTTCAAAAGATTATCATAATTATATTTGTAATAATAATAATTGCACAATTTTTGAAAAAGATATTAATCCTGTAAAATATGATGTTATAGCTCGCTGTGGATTCGGCTTTTCGCAAACAAATAAATTAAATGTAGTCAATGTTTATGAAGATATTTCCCCAAATTTTATTGATAAAAGTACAATGTTTATTGGAATAGATTTATGCATTAGAAATTATATTTCCAATCGAGAAAAGTTATCATTTATTTTAGGGATTGAGGTTATAAATAATAATTATCAATTCAATTACAATACTAGTAATTCCGCATCAATTGAAAATATAAAAACACATATGAATTATCAAAGTATAGATTTAGTTATAAACGAAAAAGTTGCACAAAGATTTTCATTAAATAAAAAAAGTCCATATATATCATGTGGTTTATCACAATTATTTTCTATAAAAGAATCATATAATGATGTAAACAACTCAGCAATAATGAAGCATTATTTAAATGAAGATAATTATAAGTCAAATAATAGATTTGCTGTAGGTTTTAATTTAGCATTAGGTTATGATATTATAAGAAGTAATTCTCAACATATTTTAATTGAATTATTATGCAAACAGTTTATTATTTATAATCAATTTAATGCATTTTTGAATTTAGGTTATGAATTTTAAATTTACTACCGCCAATATTTAGTACTTCATGTGGTGCACAGCACCCAACGTAAAGTCCCTTTTGAATTATATCCCAAGCTTAATCAAAGCTATTTTTAGCCGATGGACTTATCAAGGGTTTTGCTTATTCAAACTATTGAATATATTATAATTAATTTTTTTGAATAGTATCTATTACCATTATTTAATATGACAATAACAAATAATACTTATAAATTTAATGTTCAAAACAATTTATTCGAACCAGGTATTGAAATAAATTATAAGATTAATTTTATTGGTATAAAATTAAATGCCGGTTATTTATTTCAATCAGGCAGTGATAATTTCTCAGTTATTGATCCAACTAATAATACTAATATAAGTTTAGGGCCCTGTGAAACCAAATTGGAATGGATACAGGGTCGGATTTTCAATATATTACAATTTGCCTCCGAAAGCTAAAAAAGCAGAAATGAAACCAGTCTCAAAATAGTAAGGAATAATTGGATAAACATTAGTAAGAAAGTATTAGCACATTAGCATATTAGCTCATTTTCATTTTGTATTTGCCATCTTAGTCAATTCTACAAAACCCTGCACATCTAATCTTTCAGGCCGAAGGTTGAATATTTCTAAATCCAAAATTTCTGGCTTATAGAATCCACGCAATGAATTTCTCAACGTTTTTCTTCGTTGGTTAAAAGCTGCTTTCACAATTTTAAAAAACAAAGTTTCATTACAATCCAGTTGCAATGTTGAATTTCTGGTAAGCCTTATCACTGCGCTTTTAACTTTTGGTGGTGGTACAAAAACATTTTCGTTAACAGTAAAAAGATATTTTATTTCATAGAATGCTTGCAGCAAAACGCTTAAAATACCGTAAGTTTTACTTCCCGGAGTGGCTGCAAGCCTTTCGGCAACTTCTTTCTGGATCATGCATACAACCTGTGTTACATATTGCCTGTTTTCGAGAACCTTAAAAAAAATCTGGCTCGAAATATTGTAAGGAAAATTGCCAATGATGGCATATTGCAATGGAAAAAGTTTTTCAAGATCTAATTGCAGAAAATCACCTTCTATAATTTTATCATCTGAAATTTGAAGATTTGATTTTAGATATGCAACAGATTCTTTATCAATTTCAACAACTTTAAAGTTGAACTTTTTTTCAGCAAAATAGCGTGTTAAAACTCCCGTACCGGGTCCGATTTCCATTACCAGTTCCGGATTTCCCAAAATACCATCAACAATTTTACGGGCAATATTATGATCGTTGAGGAAATGCTGGCCTAAGCTCTTTTTGGGTCGTACGAACATTTATTTAATGTGCTAATTATTCAATGTGCTAATATGCTGATGTGCCTATGTGCTAATTTGATAATTTGTTGTATTGTCGATAAACTGTTTTATTGTGAAACATCCATGCACTTGCTTTCACAACCAGGATATGAGGCCCGAAGGACTCTGTGAAGCAAATATAAAATGGATGTTAACCTTCGGTGAGCCCTTCGGGGTTCATTCGAATAAACCATAAGATTATTAATTGTTTAAATAAAATATATTCGGATGATTAATCTTAATTTTCATTAGCACATTAGTAAATTGGCACATTGTTAAATTGTTAAAATGGTATCTTTTCCAGCTGGTCGACCAATATGTCAACGAAGGTTTGTAATGGTTTTGAAGCCATCATTTTTATCATGGGATTTAAATCGGCTTTAATTGTCAATTTAATTTTGGTATTATAAGGATCCGGTTCTTTAAGTTGTATCCAGAAATGAAAATCAAATTTACTACCTTCTTCACCGGCTATCTTGATCGTTGAATTTGGCTCTTTTTCAATAATCCGGAGTCCAGTTTCACCAATTCCTTCAACTATAAAATGACAAGTATCTTCAGTCGATTGCCATTCTTTAATTTTGTCGGGCGGTACAAGTTGCTTGAAATTATTGAAGTTTGACAGAAATGCATAAACCCTTTCGGATGAACTATTAATGCTTCCAATTTTACTTTCGATCTTTGTTTCCACATTTTAAATTTTAATCTCTAATTGCAACTCTCAATAATGTTTGATATTAAAATTGGCATATTAGCACATTGAAAAATTAGCACATCAATTTTATCCCCATTTATCAGGCGCTTCACGCCATTTCTTTAAAATTTCCAATTGCTCTTTTTTTACATAACCGGTTTCAATTGCTATGTCGATAAGGGAATTATAATTTCCCAATGTAATTAAATTAACATTTGCTTTGTCAAAATTCTCAATGGCATTTGGGAAACCATAAGTGAAAATTGCGACCATTCCAATGACTTCAGCCCCGGCATTTCGGATTGCTTCAACAGCTTTAAGGCTGCTTCCGCCGGTAGAAATCAAATCTTCAATAACAACAACTTTTTGCCCTGGTTGTAAATCGCCTTCAATCAGATTGGTCAATCCATGATCTTTTGGAGCCGAACGAATGTAACAAAATGGTTTTGACAACAAGTCGGCGACAAGCGCCCCTTGTGCGATAGCGCCGGTTGCAACACCTGCAATTACATCAAATTTCAGAAATTTTTCTTTTATTATTTCACTAAAAGCGTTTTTAATATAACTTCGTATCTCAGGAAAAGCAAGTGTTTTGCGATTATCGCAGTATATTGGCGATTTCCAGCCCGAAGCCCAGGTAAATGGTTCGGAAGGCTGCAATTTAATTGCTTTGCACTGTAATAGTTTTTCGGCAATTTGTTTACCGTAATCCATAATTAGTTGTTAGGTATTTGGCGTTGGGTATTAGGTTTAAAGAATTTGTAATTTGTAATTTGTAATTTGTAATTTGTAATTTGTAATTTGTAATTTGTAATTTGTAATTCGTAATTCGTAATTTTTTTGTCAAATGTATAAAGTTTTTTTTAACGAAAGTTTTTTAATTATCTCAGATAAAGCTGAAAATAATAATGGCATAAAACAATTTGTATTGCCACTTCAAAACACCCGTCAGCCAGAGGCATGGCTTGCTGAAGTTGAATTTTCGACCAGGCCATTGAATATGGCTTTTATCCATAAACAACCGGGATTAATTTGGGAAAATTTTATATCCGGTTTTAAAATTATTAGAGCTGCCGGCGGGTTGATAAAAAATAATTCAAATCAATATCTTTTTATTTTTCGCAGGGGTAAATGGGATTTGCCAAAAGGGAAAATTGACAAAGGAGAAACAATAGAAGAAGCCGCAATCCGCGAAATTCAGGAAGAAACAGGGCTGAAAAAAGTTGCCATTCAAAATAATTTAACAACCACATATCATATTTATCGCCTCAAAGGAAAATTGGTTTTAAAAGAGACTTTTTGGTTCCTGGTGCAGAATCTGGTTAACGAACCTCTTATACCGCAGGCAGAAGAAGATATTGAAAAGGCCGCCTGGCTTTCGAAAAATGAAATTGAAACTGTTTTGGCAAATTCTTTCGGTTCTATTAAAGATGTAATTTTAACTTCTTCAGTTTTTTAACTTTGTTAATTCACCTTTTTTAACTTACCCAACGATACTATGGTTTAAACTTTGTTTTTCTATATTCCATAATTTAATCATTGATATATGTTGTTTAACAAATAATTGTTTATTATGGAAACAAAAAAAGCAAACAAATTGATTTATCTTTTTCTTATTATAGCAGGTATCGTAACATTTCTTGCCTGTGAAAAAGAACCGTCGGGTAACCTTATGCTAAATGATAATGCTGTTATTTCCAGAGAAAGTGTAAATAACCTGCAGCAGCAATTAGTAACTTCTTCTTCATTTAATGAAGCTTCACAAGATGCTGATTTGGCTTCATTTAAAAACGGAATCTGGATCGGTTGGAAATCATCCTGTGCTACTGAGTCGGTTGACTCCAGTATTGCCGGCCAAAAAACATACACGATCACATACGATAGTACCTGCAACAAGTTTGGAAGGGTAAAATCTGGGAATATTGTTATTGTTGTGATTGGAACTCAAGGAAAGGCAGGATATTCAAGGTTCGCAACTTACAATTTAACAATTAATGGCAGAAAAATTGAAGGTACTCAGGTTGACAGTTATCTTGGATTGGTAAATAACCAGGAACAATGGGAATCGAAACTAACAGGTGGCAAAGTGACATTTTTCAATGATACCACTTACATGACCCATGAATACGATTTCTTAAAAACGTTGACCGGTGGAAGTTTTGCAAATGGCAATGCCACATACACTATTACAGATAATAGTGGGACGCCTGCAACAGGCAGAGACAGGAAAGGGATTACATTTTCAACTGTAATTACTGAACCTTTAAACTTTCAACAGGATTGCAGATATCCGGTTTCGGGAACTATTGAAACTATCATAACACAAACAAACGGCACCTCGAAAACCGATACAGTAACTTATAGCAATGCAAATTGCGAAGGACGGGCATTTATCAGGTGTGGAAGGAAAGATATGGGGATTAAGATAAATGATTAAACCCAGTTGCCAATAGTGAAGACCTGCCAAACGGCAGGTTTTTCTACTTTAAATAATCCCACTTACAAATTCTTCTACCTTTTTTTCAATTGATCCTTCTGCTTCAAGGGCCTTTACAAAAGCAGTGCCAATTATCGCCCCGTTAGCATATTGACATGCGTTTTGGAATGTTTCCCTGTCTTTAATCCCAAAGCCAATCATTTTCGGATTATTGAGTTTGGCAGTTTTCATTTTTTCGAAATACGGTTGAGATTGCTCCAGTCCCTTGCCACTACCGGTTGTAGAATAACTGGAAACTATATAAATAAAACCTTTTGAATAATCGTCGAATTTTTTCAATCTTTCTTCGCTTGTTTGCGGTGAAACAAGAAAAACATTATGAAGCCCATTCTTTTCGAAAAATGGCTTGTAGATTTCTGCAAATTCTTCCATAGGTAAATCGGGCAGAATAAGCCCATCGATTCCGACTTCCCTGCATTTCTTGCAAAAATTCTCTATTCCAAATTGCAAAACCGGGTTCAGATATCCCATTAACAATAATGGAATTGTAACTTCCAGGCGGATATTTTTCAACTGTTCAAAAAGAATTTTAATCGACATTCCATTTGTTAAAGCTTTTTGGCTGCTTTGCTGGATTACCCGTCCATCGGCCATTGGATCTGAAAACGGCATCCCGATTTCCACCATGTCAACGCCTGATTTCTGAAGGGCTTTAATAATTGGAACTGTATCGTTCAATCCCGGATGCCCGGCTGTAAAGTAGATTGAAAGTACATTCTCTTTTTTTGTCTTGAATAATTTATCTATGCGGTTCATTTTTTTGAAGTTTTGAATGTTTGAAGCTCTGAAGATTTGAAGAACTGAAGTTCTGAAGAATTGAAGTTCAGAAGCCCACTGTTCATTGTTTAACTGAATTTGAAATTGCAGTACAATAATTATTTATCAGCTTCCTTACTGAATCTATCAGTTCGTTTAATTTGTCATATTGTTCTTGGGTTATGTATTTTAAATCACTTGAAAGAATAATATAATATTGGCATTCTTCAATTGAACTTTGCGAAATATTGTAAAACCTTAGCTTTTCTATTTTTGATTTTCTTATATAACCTTCGGCAATATTTGCAGCAATAGAAACCGCAGCCCTTCTGAACTGAGATACAAGTCCAAAGATTTCACCTTTTGGAAATAGTTCCGAATATTTGTAAACTTCCAAAACAAATGTATGAGCAGCTTTCCATGCATCCAATTCTTGAAATGATTGAGTTTTATTCATCCGAATATATTTAGTTTAAACAATTAATAATCTTATAGTTGATTCGAATGGAACATCCATTTTATATTCATACCCTTGTTGTGAACGCAAGTTCATGGATGTTTCATGAGAATATATTTAGTTTAAACAATTAATAATCTTATAGTTGATTCTCATGAACCCCGCAGGACTCACCGAAGGTAAACATCCAGGTTATATTTGCTTCGCAGAGCCCTTCGGGGTTCATTTCCTTTTGTGAACGCAAATGCATGAAGGGTTCATCATAAAATATTTTATTAATTCTTTACTTCCTAAATTCAGAACTTCAGATATTCAGCTTTTCAGTACTTCAAATTCTTCAAATACGTTTCCAAATCCTTGTCGCCCCGACCTGAAAGGTTCACGACCACCTGGTCATTTTTATTAAACTTTATTTTTTCAAGTGCGGCCAGGGCATGAGCTGTTTCCAAAGCCGGGATAATTCCTTCCATTCTAGTAAGTTTCATGGCTGCATCGAGTGCTTCCTGGTTCTGTGGCCCAAAGGAATTTTGCCCGGCCTGAATTGAATAAATGCGAATGTTGCGGCCAATTCCCGGGTAATCGAGGCCTGCTGAAATTGAATAAGGTTCAGTAATCTGACCGTCCTCATCCTGCATCAGCAGTGTTTTCGAACCATGAATGATGCCAGGCCTGCCTTTGACCATCGTTGCTGCAGTTTCTTCGGTTTCGATGCCTTTGCCTGCTGCTTCAACAGCAATTAAATTTACTTTATCATTTTCGAGATAATGATAGAACGCTCCAATGGCATTGCTCCCGCCTCCGACACAAGCGATAATATAATCCGGATAATCGCGTCCGGTTTTTTCCTGCAATTGCCATTTCATCTCTTCGCTGATGATTGATTGAAACCGCGCAACCAGATCCGGATAAGGATGCGGCCCCACGACTGAGCCAATGATATAATGTGTATCAACAGGGTTATTTATCCAATCGCGGATAGCCTCGTTGGTCGCATCTTTCAAAGTTTTGTTCCCGCTGAAAACAGGCACAACTTCAGCGCCAAGCATTTTCATTCGCGCAACATTGGGCGCTTGCCGTTTCACATCTGTGTCGCCCATGTAAACGATGCACTTCATGTCCATGAGCGCGCAAACCGTTGCAGTTGCAACACCATGTTGTCCGGCCCCTGTTTCAGCAATAATGCGGGTCTTGCCCAACTGACGTGCAAGTAAAATCTGGCCTATGGTATTGTTAATTTTATGCGCACCGGTATGGTTTAAATCTTCACGCTTCAAATAAATATTTGTTTTATACAATTCTGAAAGGCGTTTTGCAAAATACAACGGACTTGGCCGGCCAACATAATCGCGCATCAAACTATCGAATTCATTTTTAAAACTTTTACTTTGAATAATTTCAAGGTACTTTGTCCTTAATTCTTCAACATTTCGATAAAGCATTTCCGGGATATAAGCCCCGCCAAATTCACCATAGTATCCTTTTTCATCTACCCTGTAATTCATATTTATTCATTTAATGCTTCAATAAACTGATTGATTTTTTCAATATCCTTAACCCCGGGTTTAATTTCAAACCTGCTGTTTATATCCAGTGCGAACAGGCCGGGAATTTCAAGATTTTTTAAATTTGTAATATCATCCATCGATAAGCCACCACTTAAGAAGAATGGCAAACAAAGTTTTTGTTGAAGGAGTATTTGCCAGTCGAATTTTTGGCCGCTACCGCCAAAATTTTCAGTTGGTGTGTCGAACAAAAGATAGTCAACGGCAAACCGGTAATTTGCAGTTTCGCAAGTCAGCAACCCGGGTTCAGCTTTAAATGCTTTGATAACTGCATATCCTTTTTCTTTAATTACACTGCAATAATCTGGTATTTCGTTTCCATGAAGCTGGATACACTGCAGTTGGTTTTCATTTGCAATCGTTAAAACTTGTTTAACCGGACTATTTACAAAAACCCCTACTTTATTAATTGTTTCAGGAATCAAATCAAGTATCTCTTTCCCAATTTTTTCGCCAATATATCTTGGTGATGCCGGATAGAAAATAAATCCTATATAATCAACCTGCAATTTTACAAGTTGCGCGATGTTGTTCTTTTCGCGCATTCCACAAACCTTGATTGCAAACTTTTTCATAGCAGTAGTTTTATGAATTCTGCACAGGCTTTTTCCGGATGCGGATTTTTCATAAAATATTCTCCCATTAAAAACCCTTTGAAACCGTGTTTCTTTAAGTCTTTTATAACATCTGGCGAATCAATTCCGCTTTCTGCAATTTTTAAAGTATCAGGGATTTTCGCTGCCAAACGTTTGGATTGATCTATGTTTACTTCAAATGTTTTCAAGTCCCTGTTATTAATACCAATCAGTTCTACTTCATTTGAAATCATGTCAAATTCCTCTTCACCATGCAATTCCAGCAAAACTTCGAGTTTAAGTGATTTGGCAAATTTTGCAAACTTTTCAATTTCATCTTTTGTGAGGCAGGCAGCAATTAGCAGAATAGCATCGGCGCCAATAGATTTTGCCTCGATTATTTGATATTCATCAATAATAAATTCCTTCCGAAGGATTGGGCAATTATTCACGTCCCGTGATTTTGTCAAATCACTATTTGAGCCGCCAAAGAATTTTCCGTCAGTCAACACAGACAGCGCCGATGCGCCAGCTTGAATATATCCTACAGATACCTGCTCAATATTTGCATTAATATTTATATTACCTTTTGAAGGCGACTTACGTTTGAATTCTGCTATTATTCCCGATTTATCCGACCTTAAAAGATGTTGTTTTAATGAAACCGTTTTAGTCTCAAAATAGATACTTTTTTCGAGCAGTTTCATCGGATAGAGTTCCTTTCGTTCAGCAGTTTCTTTTCGCTTATATGCTATTATTTCGTCTAATTTGTTCATATATTCGATGTTTGATTTTCGATTTTCGATGTTCGACACGATATAATTAATTTTCTGCTTTTTGCTGTAACGTTTTGTAATGTCTGATTAATCCGCTTATAAGTTGTTTGCATTTGACAATTTGAGAAAGCAATAAATCTTTCTGTTCTTCAATTAAAAACCCTAACTCGCATGAAATTATAACCTGAGTTTCTAGTTCGTTTAAAGAACCTTTTGAAATATAAATAAAATGAATAGTATCTTTTATAGTTTGCCTGCCAATACCTTCTGCAATATTTGAAGGGACAGATAAAGCAGCCCGTCTCAATTGGGAAACAATTCCGAAGATTTCATTTCCGGGGAAATTAGCAGTTAATTTGTAAATTGATATTGTAAGGTTACTGGACTCTTTCCAGGCATCCAATTCAAAATATGATTTCATTTAATCAATGTGTATTATAATTTTAGAACATCGAAAATCGGAATTCGAATATCGCTCATCACCTACTGCATTTCAATTAATTTTTTCAGACATTTATTCGCATTGCCACTATTTAAAGATTCGCGGGCTTCAGCAATACAATCTTCTAATGATTGCAAGGGTTTTAAACATTTTAAGGCAACTGCTGCATTTATAGTTACCACATCATTCTGCACTTTAGTGCCTTTGCCTTCCAATATTTTTATAAACAAATCAACTGATTCCTCAACTGATTTTCCACCCGACAGGTCTTCAGGTTTTGTCCTTGTTAATCCAAGTTTCTCCGTATTGTGTATTGTTTCGAATTCGCGCGAAATTAATTTAAAATCTGAAGTTAACGAGATCTCATCATAGCCATCAAGGCTGTGAAGGATAATAAATTTCTTATCAGTTTGCTGGTATAAATAAGTGTAAATACGTGCCAGTTCGAGGCTGTAAACACCTACCATCTGGTTCCTGGGCGAACATGGGTTTACCATCGGGCCTAACATATTGAAAAAAGTTTTAACACCTAAATCCTTTCTCACCGGTGCAACATTTTTCATGGCAGAATTAAAAATTGGCGCATGCAAATAGCAGAAACCTGTCGCTTCAATTTCGTTCTTTAATTTACTTTCATCGGTTGAAAATTTATAACCCAGAGTTTCCATCACATTCGATGAACCACAACCGGAAGATACACCGTAATTACCGTGTTTACTGACTTTTTCGCCACATCCGGCAACTACAAACGATGCAAGGGTTGAAATATTGAAGGTATTTTTGCCGTCGCCGCCTGTACCACAGAGGTCGATTGAATTGTAATCATTCAGATTAATGGGTATGCAGAGGCCAAGCAAAGCATCGCGAAAACCCGAAAGTTCCTCTACTGTAATGTTGCGCATTATGTAGACGCTCATGAATGATGCAATTTGCGAATGGTTATACTTTCCCTGTGCAATATTAGTAAGCACTGTATTTGCTTCTTCCCTCGTCAAAGTTTTGTGCGAGTATAAATAGTTTAGAGTTTCTTTCATAGTTGTGTAGTTTTTAACCAATTTTCAATCATCTTTTCTCCCAAAGGAGTCAGTACAGATTCGGGATGAAACTGTACACCCCGGATGTCGTACGTTTTATGCCGCAAAGCCATAATCTGTCCCTGTTTGTCAATTGCCGTTACTTCAAGACATTCAGGCAAATCTTCGCGTTTTACGATCCACGAATGATAACGCCCGGCTTCGAATATCTCAGGAATCCCTTCGAACAATTTCTCATCATTAACCGTCTGGATAATGGTTGTGGCAACACCGTGATAAACTTTTTCGAGATTGGTGAGCGAACCGCCAAATACCTCGCCGATTGCCTGCTGACCAAGACAAACCCCGAGAATGCTTTTTTTACCAGCCCAATATTGTATTAATGGTTTTAAAATACCCGATTCGTCAGGCAAACCTGGCCCGGGAGACAATACTATTTTGTCATAAATGGCGAATTCTTCTACTGGTATCTGGTCGTTGCGAAAAACATCGATTTTATAATTCAGGATTTTTTCAATTGCATGGACCAGGTTATAA
>CAVSGB010000266.1:0-7124 GCA_963726845.1 uncultured Bacteroidota bacterium
AATTAAAGTAACTGAAGGAGTCTATGAAATAACAGGTTTTTATTGCAATATCTCATTTCTGGTAACTGACGATGGAGTTTTTCTTTTCGATACCGGCAATTATCCCGAAGGGGGAACACGAATACAGGAAATAATAAAATCTGTAACAAATAAGCCCATAAAATATATCGTTTTTACCCATTATCACGGCGATCATACTAATGGCATCGCATATTTTCCTTCGGGAATACCAATAATTGCACAGAAAAACACAACTACAAATTTAAAAAACAGGGAAGAAAGCAGAATTAAAGAGATTGAAAACAATAATCGTCAAGCAGATTCACTAATGCAATTAATTTCAAAAAATAAATTTGCCAATACATCTGATTATTCCAATACTGACAGCATCTTCAAAGCAAAAACAAAAAAGATTAGTGAACTGCAGGCTATTAAGACAAGATATCCGACTATTATTGTTGACAGCTTTAAAACAATAATTTCAGGGAAAGATACCATTCAATTTATTTATCCGGGTAAAGCCCATACCGATGGAGATTTGGTTGTAGTTTTAAAAAGCCGAAAAACTATGGTAATGGGCGATTTGTTGTTCAGCAATTGTTTCCCATATATCGATCCTCTTGGAGATGTTGCAAATTGGTCAACAACTCTTAAAAAATTCGCCAAAACCGATACCAGGTTTTTTATTCCCGGTCACTGCAATATTGCCAATAATTCCGATGTTATAATTTTTGCAAATTACCTGAATGATCTTCATGAAGCGGTAAAGAAGATGAAAGATGAAGGGAAAACATTGGATGAAATAAAGAAATCGGTTAAATTGCCGGCTTATGATAATTTTGGATTTTCCTTTTTGCGTGATCAAAATGTTACCGGCGTATATAGTCAGTTGAAATAGGTTTATTAAGAAATTATTAAACAGCAACCGGGAAACCGAAAGCTGGTTTTTGTTTAAGATAAATTGAAAATCTGCTTGCATTATCAAAGTAGGTTTTGAAATTGTTTTTCACCAAATTCATTGAGCGAACTGATAATCAGATCGGCAATTTTAAATTTATCATCTCCGGTTAAATATTTATCAGGTAAGGCAACCACTTTCATTCCAGCAGCTTTGGCTGATATAACACCATTTATCGAATCTTCAAAGACTAAGCAATTTGAAGGCTCAACGCCAAGTTTTTTTGCTGTTGTAATAAAAACTGCAGGATGGGGTTTTCCCTGTTTCTCAAATTGTGCTGAATGGTATAGCTTGAACCGGTTCTTAATTTTAAGTTTTTCGAGAACTGTTTCAATAATTTGAACTTTAGAAGAAGAAGCCAATGCAAGCGTTATATTGTGCGATTCAAAAAATGATAAAATATATTCAAGTCCCTCCATCGGTTGCCCGTATTTTTCGATAAGTTGTTCAGCGAATTTTTCAATATCTGCGATTACTTCGTAAATAGGTTTTCCTTTCCATGGATGCAAATTGTACCAGTAATTTACTGCCGATCTCGAATCCATTCCAGCGGTGACTTTGCATTGTTCATTTGTAAGAATTAATCCTACTTTTTTATAAGCCTGAATGTCGGCTTCTTTCCAAAATGGCTCTGAGTCAATTAGTACCCCATCCATGTCAAAAATAACTGCTGAAATCATGCGATGTTTCAATTATTAATAATTCAATTTTAGATAAATGTATAATTTATGGTTGAATTTTCCACCAGTTTGGAAAATATTTAAGCTGCATCCTCATTATGTTTTTGTTATTTTGAACTTTGATAATATTTAAAATTTATTTTGGGATAATGATAAACAATAAGTAACTTTATTTTGTTTCTTAGGTATTATATTACAATATATTATATAAGTTTTAGGACTACAATTTGCATTTTTAATATTCAATAATTTTTCAAAATATTTTGTTTAGGCGAATTACCATATTGTTGGTTTTGATTCTTTCATTATCCTGTTCACATGGTATTAAAGATAGTGCTCTTAAACAGATAGCAAAAACAAGTTCAATTAATAAAGTCAGAACGCCTGTTAATTTTATTGGTCACTGGCTTTATCAAGCTAAGAAAGAGGACTTGGTGCGTGAAATTGCAAATGAATTTGAATTTCTAAATCAGGATTGTTCTGTTAATCTTCAGTTCCCGGAAGATGTTTATTATGATCGCTCAAAAGCAAATTGCGAAGAGGAATTTGTTAAGACACAGCTTCTTTCCGACCATCCAAAATTTGATATTTTACGAATTAATGACCAATATCTAAACATTGCATTTTATATGAAGGATATGGATTGGCCTAAAAAATATTTGGTCGATTTCAGTCAATATCCGCAATTCATTAGCAGCACTAATCCTGATTTGGTAAATGATTCGGCAAAAGCAAAGTGGAAAGGAATAATCCCTGGTCCTTACCTTGAAGGATACAACTATTCTATTTGGTATAATCAGGAATTAGCTAAAGAGCTTGGTTTGGAAATTAAACAATTCGGTATGACTTTTGAGGACTGCTTACTTACGTAAAAGCGATCGATGCGTATAATAAAAGCCATAATACCTATATTATTCCAATCCAGGAATGTGGCGACTGGTCGACTGTTAACATTCTTGCCTTAAGGCTTTTTATTTCCGAACTTGGTGATTTGAATGAATGTTTAAGGGATTCTTATAATGAAAAAAAGCTTAATGCTTATTTTAAAACACTTAAGGCATTTGAGGAATTATCAAAGTATAATGCATATTCAAAGTCTTGGAAAAATACGTCATTTATGAATTCATTAGATTATCCATTGAAGCATAAAAGTTTCTTTTATGTAAATGCCTCATGGATGTATAATTATTGGCAGAAAGTCGATATAAATGAGTTGAACAATATGGTTCCTGCCGAACTGCCAGTGTTTAAACCAAGCGATGTTTATTTTGGCGGATACAGCATAATGTGGGCAGTTCCTAAAAATGCACCTCATAGGGATGAGGCTGTTAAATTATTGTTATTTATTTCCAGGCCAGATATTGCTGAAAAATGGAACAGGTATACCAAATGCCCTAGTGGCATTAAAGGGCGCTTAACCTCAGTTTCATTTGGAAAAGACCATTTTGAAGAATTCACCAATAATATTGACAAAAAATACGGTTCAAAGAAATTATCTTTCAATTACCTGGACAACAATTTAGTTATAGGCGTCAGCAAAAGAAATGTCGATTTACATACAATTGATGTTGCAACTGGACAAATGTCTGCCGAAGATGCAATGGCAAGCGTTAGAAAACAACTTAAGGCAAATAAGTAAACTTCAACTATTCTATTAATCGATTAAAAGATAATCTAATTAAGTATTGGAATTATTTTTGGCTCTTCCGTTAACAATGAAGGTGCTTTTTCCCTGATACGGGAAATTGCTTTTTTAATTTGAACCATAGTACAAGGCATAGTTGCAACTGAAAATACAGCCCTTTCTTTATTATGCCTGTTGTGGCTTACAGTGTCGATATTAATTTTAAATTCGCCAATTGCAGTTGTAACCAGCCCTGTAATTCCCGGATAATCTTCGGTTGCGAAAGTAATATTATAAGGGAATTCAAAATTATCTGAGTCCAGCAATTCCAAATCAACTATATCTGAAATGTTTTTGACCTTGTCGCCATATTTGGCAGTAAATACAATATCTGCTACAATTGAGCTGGCGGTTTCGAGACTGCCTGCCCCTTTACCGATAAAATAATGTTTACCGGAATATTTATTTAACAATTCGACACAATTTGTAGCGCCACTGACCTTTGATAAAAAATTATCATATTTAACCATCATGGGTTTTACAGCAGCAAAAATTTTATTGTCAATTTTCCTGGCATAGCAGATTAGCTTTATTGTACAATCCATTTCGTTTGCGAAATCAAGGTCTTCTTTTTGAATATTTTGAATTCCTTCAATAAGAAGGTTGTCATAATTTACTTCAGCACCATAAGCTAATTTCATCAGTATGGCAAGTTTATGACCAGCGTCGCCGCCACTTATATCGAGGGTTGGGTCTGCTTCAGCATATCCTTTTTCCTGTGCCATTTTTAAAGCAGTAGAAAAATCGAGGCCATTTTCCTGCATTTTCGATAAAATATAATTGCTTGTGCCGTTCAGGATACCTGAAATTTCAAGTACCTGGTCGCCTGTAAAATTTTCCCTGATGGCCTTGATTATTGGAATAGCACCACAAACACTAGCCTCGTAACCAAGGCAAACATTATTTTCTTTTGCTGTTTGAAAAATTACTTTGCCTCTCTCTGCCAATATAGCCTTATTAGCAGTTACGATATGTTTGCCAGCTTTCAATGAGTTTAGGATTATATTGAGAACAAAATCATTTGTGCCGCCTATAGTCTCAACTATCAAATGAATATTTTTGTCGGCAATAATTTCAGTAATATAATTTGAAGCTTCTTCTTTTGATAAATCTTTGCCATTACCGCAGAAGAGTTCTAATGGAATATCGTAACTCTTAGCGCTTTTCTTTGGAAAAAGGTCTACAATTTTCTTTAATTCGATTTTTTGATTCGTTTTGTCTGATATTTCTGATTTCAAATCGAGTAAAATCTTGGCTACGCCACTACCAACTGTACCACAGCCAAAAATTGCAATGTTAAAATTCTCCATAATCAATATTTTAATAATAAACACAAAACTTTAAAGTATCAAAAATAATACAATCCTTTTAAATAGAGCAAGGAACAAGGAATAAAGAAATTGGAGTAATCATGAATTGATAAAAAAAGGGGCAGGAGCCCCCTCAATAATTAAATTATAATTTTTTATACACTAAAGGCACTAATATCTTTATTTATTTTTTTTATTAAACCCTGTAAAACTTTTCCGTGTCCAACCTCAATAAATTCTGTTGCTCCATCAGCTATCATATTTTGAATAGTTTGTGTCCATCTTACTGGTGATGTGAGCTGTAAATTCAAGTTTTCTTTTATCTGTTCAGGTTCTGAAACTGCTTTTGCATTTACATTCTGGTATACAGGACAAATTGGTTTTGAAATTCTTGTTGAATTAATTGCTTCAGCCAATTCTTTTCTTGCGGGTTCCATGAGCGGAGAATGAAAAGCACCACCAACAGGAAGTTTTAAAGCACGTTTTGCACCTTTAGCTGTAAGTTCAGCTATTGCTTTTTCGATACCTTTAATTGATCCTGAAATAACCAATTGTCCCGGACTGTTATAGTTTGCAGGTACCACAATCTCAGGAATTGCCTTACAAATTTCTTCAACAATTCTATCATCTAAACCAAGAATTGCAGCCATTGTAGAAGGTTCAACTTCGCAAGCTTTTTGCATGGCCATTGCCCTTTTTGAAACCAGTATAAGGCCATCTTCAAAAGTCAATGCCCCATTTGCAACCAACGCAGAAAACTCTCCAAGCGAATGTCCGGCAACCATATCCGGTTTGAAATTTTCGCCAAGAGTTTTTGCCAGGATTACCGAATGTAAGAAAATAGCTGGTTGCGTCACTTTTGTTTGTTTCAGGTCTTCATCTGTTCCTGCAAACATCAGGTCGGTGATACGAAACCCAAGGATTGAGTTTGCTTTTTCGAAAAGGTCTTTTGCCAAAGCTGAATTTTCGTATAAGTCTTTACCCATTCCAACGAATTGGGCTCCCTGGCCAGGAAATACATACGCTTTCATCATAATTATGTTATTTTCAAAGTGTACAAAAGTAGTTAGAAAAGTGAAAAATACAAACTGCCAGTTTTTTAGTCGAAGTGTTAAAACAATAAAGCCGGAAACTTGAAGCTTCCGGCTTTGATATGTGAATAGTAGTTATTTACCAGAAATAGATGTAGAATAAAGTACAAAATAGTACCACACCCAACGAAGCAATTACATCCCACTTGTTCCAGCTTTGTTTGATAAATGATTTATAGTCACCTGTAAAAGTGATAAACTCAATCTGTTTAGCAGTTGGTTTTAGAGTAAAGAATGACACTACAACCATAAATAACATGATGAAGACAAGCAGCCATATCTCAAAGATAAGCCAGTTGGTATGCCAGAACCATTGCATAGATTTCCAGTACCAACCTGTCATTACATTATTACCTGAATTTGTAATGATATTGGTCAGCAAGCGTACCATACCAATTAGAAAGCCTGCAATTAAACCTGCTTCACCTGCCTTGGGCGTAATTCTTTTGGAAAATATCCCCATAACGAATACTGCCACCATTGCAGGAGCAAGAAGCGATTGAATGTCTTGCAAATATTCGTAAAGGCTGCCAAGACTCATCATGACCGGTATCCATACAATACCAAGTAACACTACAACAATTGTTGCAATACGGCCTACCAAAACGTATCTTGCTTCGCTTTTACCTTTGAACATTGGCTTATAAAAGTCTTCTGTAAATAACGTAGCACAGGAGTTGAAGAATGCCGCCAAAGAAGCAACCAATGCGGATATAAAGCCGATGGTAACTATACCTTTCACACCGGCGGGCAATACAAACTTAACCATAGAGCCAAAGGCAGTATCAGGGTTGGTTAAAGAGAAACCGCTACCGGGACGTGCCGCCAATGCAGCGGCTATCATGCCGGGTATCAGGAACATAAATACAGGCAATATTTTGAAATAACCTGCAGCTATAGTTCCTCTGCGCGCACGTTTCATTACAGCGTCGCTAGCCTCGCCTTTGCGTTGTCCGAGTACACGCTGAACGATATGTTGGTCGGTACCCCAATACCAAAGGCCGATAATTGAAGCTCCAATGAATACCCAAAAACCTGGATATTTGTCATACAGCGGGTCGCCGGTAGAAAAGTGGAACAAATGGTTTGTGCCATGTGCAATGCCATCTTTGCCTACTCCAAGTGTTTTAGAAAAATCTATCATTGCAGTCCAACCGTGTGCAATATTGCCGTCTCCGAGCGCTGACAGTCCTAAGAAAAGCACAAGGAATGAACCAATAATAAGTATAGGTGTTTGAATTGCCGACAGTGTCATTACACCCTTCATGCCGCCTAAAACAGTAAAGATACCTGTTAAGACTATTAAGCCGATAGCTCCATACCAGAAAGGCAAGCCAAGAAGGCTTTGCATGAAGATGCCACCGGTAAACGCGGTTACACTCACTTTGGTCATAAACGTAC
>CAVSGB010000267.1:0-4425 GCA_963726845.1 uncultured Bacteroidota bacterium
AGACTCTATTTAATTCTTTTTCGTTATTTAACCATATCAAAACTTTTATCCTATTTTCATATGCTGTTATATAATCTGGGTTTAACTCAATTGATTTATTTAAGTCCTCCAATGCTTTGTCGTAACGGTTCATGCGAAAATATGCTACACCACGATTATTATAGATAAAATGATTGTTAATATCATGTTTAATTGCACGGTTACAAACAATAATGCATGAGTCAAGAATATATTTATCAACATATATTTGAGATAGTCTAATGTATGATTCCTTATCATAAGAATTTACTTTTTGGGAGTAATAATAATAGAAAATTGCACTATCACTTTCATTTAATTGATAATAACAATTTCCAATATATGATAATACATATGAAAAATTTGAATCTAATAAAAATGCATTATAATAATCTATTATTGCATTTCTATAATCATTCTTTCGGAATTTTGTTACTGCTCTTTCATAATAAGTTTGGGGGTCTAATGTATCTAATATTATAGCACTATTAAAGTATAATATTGCACTATCAAAGAGTCCTTTGCTACAAAATATTATTCCTAAATTTTTGTATGAAAGCTTATCATAAGGATTATAAATTAATGCACTTTTTAAATATGAAATTGCTTTTACTGTATCATTAAGCGAATAGTATAAATGACTTAAATGTGAATATGCATCAGGGTTTTTAGGATCTAATTCTAGCGCTTTACAGTAGTCTATTAATGCTAAATATTTATCTTTTTTAATAGTTTCATAATATAAACCTCTATTGCATATCAAGCTTGCTATTACCTCTTTAGATGAATTCGTTTTTAAAAATGATGAACTTCTTAACAAGTATTTTACAGGATAATTAACTCCAAATTGTGTAGTATATGCATTAATGTCATCTGGAAAGTTAAAAATCCTCCCATTATCATTAGTCTCAATAAAGAATACGGTATTTTGATTAGAATATTTAACTAAAATATGGTAGGGCAAAAAACTACCAGTACAAGATAAATGTAATTTCGAAGCAATTGAAAGATAAAGAATTGTTTTGTTTAGACATTTCCCACAATTATATTTAAAAATTTGTGTTAAAAACACACAACTATCATTATACTGTATAGGTTTTTCTATAAATATTTTTTTATTTATTAATCTAATTATCTCAGTATCATTCTTAAAATATATTGATTCTTTTGCAATAATAGATATTAAGCTATCTATAATTTTAAGGTACTTATCAATATCAATTTCAGGATATATTTGTTTTTCAATTTTCAGTGAGATAGCAGCTAAATCTATAAGGCTATCTGGTTGTTCGAGGTACTCTTTTTCTGTTTCAAGATTTATTAATGACTGTGCAAATGTTGAATTACTCAATATTATAAATAATAACAATAGCGTTTTTTTTATACATTGTAATGATAGACCCATTAATTCTTATTTTTCTTGAAATATATTTTTCTAGTATTGAATATTGTTTTATAAGTAATGCAATTTGTAATTAACGCTGGAACATATTAAAGATCAAACAAAATCTATATATTTTTAAAGATAATGAATTGAAAATTATTATAAATTTATCTGTCAAATCTGTAACTGAAGTCCATTGCCCATAACGTTCGCGGCTACTGCCAGTGCGGGATTGCGTGGGTACATCCGTATCCGCCTGCACCTGCGCCCACATGCGGGCGCTGACGCATGCTAACCTTCTGAAACCCGCATTGGCTGTGAGCCGATGTTGCCAGCATGTGCATTTATATTGTCGTTTTAAAATTAATCCTTTTTGCAAAATATAAAACCAAATCTGTTATTAAAATTCCTTGTGTAAATCTGTCAACTATAAAAATTGTCAATTTGAAAAAAATCATTATTTAAATTTAAAATAATTTTATTGTCGAACCTACAATCATTTGATAAATTGACAAAAAAAGTCAACAGAAAAATCAAACCGAAAATTTATTATAAAAATCAAATTATAAATCCACTGTTTGTCAGCGTTTGCTGTCAACGAAGAATCAATCCACAACCCTAAAAAGTCAACGAAGGACAGTCAAAGAGTAAAATTATAAGTCAAATCCCAAATCAAACGAAACCAAAAATCCTGCTATAAACCTTGTTATAAAAATCAAGTTGTAAATCCACTATTTGTCAGCGTTTGCTATCAATGCCGGATCAATCCACAACCCTAAAAAGTCAACGAAGGACTGTCAAAGAGCAAAATTATAAGTCAAATCCCAAATCAAACGAAACCAAAAATCCTGCTATAAACCTTGTTATAAAAATCAAATTGTAAATCCACTATTTGTCAGCGTTTGCTATTAATACCGGATCAATCCACAATCCTAAAAAGTCAACGAAAGACTGTCAAAGAGCAAAATCATAAATCAAATCCCAAATCAAACGAAACCAAAAATCCCGCTATGAAATCCAAATCATGGAGACAGTCTGCCGTGGACTTTTATAATCTCTGTCGAAGTTGGTTTTGCATTGCTGGCAAACGTTCGCGGCTACTGCCAGTGCGGGATTGCGTGATTGCGTCCCTGTCCGCTGGCACAAATGCCTACATGCGGGCGCTGACGCTTGCGAACCTTCTGAAACCCGCATTGGATGTGAGCCGTTGTTATAGCCAGTGCATTTATTTAGTCTTCAATCAACTCGTAATTCGTACTTCTACCACCTTGCTCTTCTTGTTTTAACACACCTTTCTCAACTAAATCTTTAATATCTCTCAAAGCGGTATCGGCTGAACATTTAGCTATTTTAGCCCATTTTGAAGTTTTTAGTTTACCCTCAAATCCGTCTAAAAGTTTGTTTAAAATCAACCTTTGCCTACTATTTAAAATCATTTCTTTATGCTTATCCCAAAAACTCGCTTTCTGAAGAACTCTTTTCATAGTTTCATCAGTAGACATCAATGCACGATACATGCAATTTAAAAACCAATCTAACCATTCGGTAATGTCACCACTGCTATGCTGTACTTTTTGCAAAATCTCATAATAGACTTTTTTTTCTATTAATATCTGACTTGATAGGCTATAAAATCTTTGAGAACTATCTTCTGAGCGTGCAAGTAACATATCAGAAATAGCTCTTGCTATTCGTCCATTGCCATCATCGAATGGATGTATTATAATGAACCAAAAATGAGCGATGGCGGCTTTCAGTATAGCATCTATCTTAGTTTCTCCATTGAACCAATTCAAAAAAGTATCCATTTCTTGTTTAACGCACTCAGGCTGGGGAGCTTGGTAGTGTACTTTCTCTTTACCCATTGGGCCGGAAACTACTTGCATTTCACCTTTACGGTAGTTGCCTGTATCAATTCTATGCATTCCACTCCAGCCTGTTGGGAATAATGCTGCATGCCATCCGAATAAACGTTCGTGATCAAGTGGTTCTTTGTATTTTTGCGTTGCATCCAACATCATTTCTACTACACCTTCAACATTTCTATCCACGTGTACTAAACCAGCATATTCCAATCCTAATTTTCTAGCAATTGAGGAACGAACTTGCTCATAGTTCAACATTTCACCTTCAATCTCTGATGATTTTAAAACATCTAGTGTTAAGGTGGAAAGAATTGCTTCTTCCTTTATTGAAAATCCAAGAGCTCCCATTTGCCCAAGAATTTTTCCTTGTAAATGTCGAACTGTACCTAAAATCACATGAATTTCTTTGTCATCCCATGTGAGTTTAGGCCATTGGTCATATTGATAAATATATTTTGTCATAAAAGATTAAGTCAATATGCGGTAAATATACAAAGTATTCTCCGCATATTTAATGAGAATAATGACGGTATTCTCCGCAAGAGACGATTTTTTTTGCATTGGCTATAATGGTTGTAGCTATGCGCCGTAAGGGATTTAATAGCACTTTCTTATCAAATTATAGCAAATGTAACTTAAAAGCACTACATTTGAAAAACCGCTGAAACCCTTATGGCGTATGAGCTGATGTTGTGTGCCGTTTATATTTTTTCTAATATTTCCATCGCAATTTTTTCTTTATCTGCAATTAATCTTAATATAGTTGATGCCTGCTTTAAATAATCAATATCCTTCGTTTCGCCTACTTGATTGAAAAGAGAAGATACTTTTGTCCACATATCGGCAATTTCAATGTAATGATTATGTGCAGTCTCAATCTTTTTGTTTTGGGTTATTGTATAGCTTTCAAGAAGAAAATCACGATAAATATTCCTAAATAAAGCTCCGCCAGTCCCAGCACGCTCCATCAATACAGCTTGCAATTTAAAGTCGTTCTCAATATTCTTTGAAGTCTCAAACCATTTGAAAATTTCTTTGCTTGTCTTTTCAATCCCTTTATAGCCAATATTTTTTATTGGCGGGTTCAAAAAATCTTTTGCATTTTGAACAATAGCTTGAGGAATAATATCTCTTAAATCAGGAAGTTTATTGACCTTT
>CAVSGB010000268.1:0-18618 GCA_963726845.1 uncultured Bacteroidota bacterium
AGCCTTTTTGTTTTATTAATAAGTAATGAGCATAAAAAAAGGAGAAAAGCCAGAAACTTTTCTCCTTTTTTTTAAGGTAATTTATATACAAAAAATTCAGATCAATTATATCCTGGATTCTGTTGAATAGCGCCATGCATTAAATTGAGCTCTGTTTGAGGGATCTGAAACAAGCCCTTTGTTGGAACAAAGTTATTCCCGTCTACATTTAAATACGTGGTTTCGGAAGAATTGGCATCTACACTGAAATTTGCAGCATCGTTTGGATCGTGATACGTGAGAATGGGCACCAGTTTTGAAAAATCACCTTTACAGGAACGCAAAATATCAAAATACCTCAACCCCTCACAAGCTAACTCTAATTTTCTTTCTTTAAATATGCTATCGATAGTAATGGAGGTGTAATTATGCAAGCTATTGCCAAAAGCCCTGGCATGGACTAAATTAATATCTGTCATGGCAGTTGCAACATCGCCTGAATTGAAATGTAATTCAGCCCCCATCAGTAAAACGTCGGAAAAACGAACGACCATATAATCTTCAGCACAATTGGTCTGCCAATCACCCAAAGCAGCTTCTTCCGTAACGCCACCAACTGCAAGGTCTTCATATTTCTTACAGTTGTAACCGGTATATTGTGCCTGGGTATTTAAGACATATTTGTAAGTCAAATTTTCGTCTTTCCACGAAAGAATAGTAGCCTTTCGACGTGTATCAGCAGTATCATATTCAGCCCACAATGTAGGCATTACAGGTATAGAACCCCATCCCTGCCCATAAGGCCCAATATTGGTATTCCTCGGGCCAATCATGCGTTGAAATATATCGAAGCCGCGTCCGCTTTCATAATGTATCAACCAAACAACTTCTATATTTTTTTTGCCAGCCCATTGACTTATGTTTCCAAGTTCAGAAACGGTAGAAACTCTCCAAAGGCTTGCAAATTGAGGCACCAAACCATTACCACTGTTGTTTATCACGTCATCTATGGCATCTCTTGCATTGGCGGACGAAATATCGACCGATACATTCGATGTCGAAGTACCTTTAATTTCAGTTTGGTTGTAATACCCGGTATAGAACAAAAATACCCTTGCAAGCATTGCCTCGGCAGCCCATTTTGTTGCCCTTCCCCAATCTAAAGGATCCATAGATGAGTAATTGGCTGATATCCCATGTGCAACACAAAATTTCAGGTCGTCAGCAATGCTGGCATATAAACTGGCTGCAGGAGTCCTTCCAGGAAATTCAGTAGGAAGGAGCATGTGATCGACAAAAGGAATTTCGCCAAACAACCTTGTAAGATAAAAATGGTAGTAAGCCCTGAGAAACCTGGCTTCTGCCTGGTATTGCAACCTTAGCGATTCCTTTCCTGTCCAGTCTATCTGAGCCTCATATTTTAGATAAACATTTGCCCTGTATATAGCGCCAAAATAAGTATCCCACAAATTCTGAATATTCCCGTCGGCGCCTGGCTGTTGTAAACCCCTGTCCCAGTTCTGATAACCACCGCCATCAGTGCTTCCTGCTCCTCCTGCACATTCATCTGAAGCACATTCTGAAACAAACAGCGAACTCCACCAGTCATCCAATTGTGCCATACTGTAAATCGAAGTAAGGGCCTGAGTGGCATCTTTCGGAGTTTTATAATATGTTTCTATAACAGTAGATGTAGTGGGATAAACTTCAACAAAATCCTTTTTGCATCCAATTAACAAAAGGACTATGACAATCATATATATTACTTTTTTCATATTGATTTGTTTTTAAAATTTCAAATTTAAACCGACCATATAAGTCCGGGCAACCGGGTAGTTACCAAGGTCAATTCCCGAAGCATAAGCATCTGAAAGCTGACCGCTACTATTATAATAAGAACCGTAACCGTTTTCAGGATCAAATCCGTTATATTTCGTAAAAGTAAACATGTTAAGCGCAGATACATAGATTCTAAGCTGGCCAATCGGTGTCTTTCGTAAAAGTACCCTTTTCAGGTCGTATCCCAAACTGATGCTTTTAATCCTTAAGAAGCTGGCATCATAAACTGATAAATCGCTAAAGCTTCTCCAGTTCTGGTTCGCCTCCGTACCCAAGGTTACACGAGGTATCCTGTTAGAAGTTCCCGGCCTTGTCCATCGATTTAGAAATTCTGTAGTATAGTTGGCCGTTTGTGCGTCCATACCTCTGTATGATTTGACTATATTGTTTCCGGCCTGTCCATTTAAGTTTATTTCTAAATCAAATCCTTTGTAAGAAGAACTAAAATTAAGGCCAAAGATGTAATGGGGATTTGGGTCTCCTATCATGGTCTTGTCTTTCTGGTCTATCTTGCCATCATGGTTTCGGTCAACAAAAATTACATCGCCTGGCTTTGCACCGGGTTGCACCAGTGTTTTCTTGCCAGTAACTGGATTTGTATAGGAATCATGGTTAATTTGCGCGGTATCCTGGAAAATTCCGGCAGTTTTATAACCCCAGAAATATCCCATTGGGAATCCTGACTGCACACGGTAAAATTCCTGGCTCCCGTTGTATAGCACACTTGCTGCACCATGAATAATACTGTCCGGAACATCGGTAACCATATTTTTATTATAAGCAAAATTGGCCTTTACATCGATAGTAAAATCACCGAAAGTTTTAAAATATCTCAAATCAAATTCAACCCCTTTGTTGGTAACATTGCCTCCATTGATATAAGGATATATCGGACTAAGAGCATTATCGCTGATCCCTGCAATACCGGAAATACCGGCAACAGTTTTCTGTGTAATCCATCCATTGCTGGTTTTGTTGTAATAATCAAAGCTGAAATAAAAATCTTTCAGAAATTTGGAATCAAAACCAATATTGGTTTGCGTGGATGCCTCCCATTTCAGGCTTGGGTTTGCAATAATATTAGGAGAAGTACCTACCATTTTTGGACCGCCAAAAGTATAGTCCCTGTTATTATTGCCAACAGTCGCAAGGAATTGGAAAGGCTGTGGCGGTTCTTTTCCATTTTGCCCCCAGCTAAGCCGCAACTTAAAAAATTCAAGCCATGAAGCCGTCGATTCCATAAAATTTTCTTTTGTCATAATCCAACCCACTGACGCAGAAGGAAAATATCCAATACGATTGCTGGGGCTGAACCTGGAAGAAACGTCTCTCCTTAATGTAAACGTTGCCAGGTATTTTTCGTCAAAAGTGTAGTTTAACCTTCCGAAATATGAATAACGGCTGTCTTTGGACCAAAATCACCATTGGTGGTATCTATCAATTGATTAGTAACATTGGTCAATATTGGTGCAGTATTGGATAAGTATCCTTTTCTTTCCCCGGAAAGATAAAAATAATAACTGTTTTGAGCATTTGTACCAATCATTGCCATAATATCGTGTTTCCCAAAACTTTTCTCGTAAGTAAGCACATTATCAAAATTGTAGGAATAGTCCCGTTTCATACTTTGCTTGTAATCGGGAGTTTCGTGTTGTGTATCACTTATTCCCAGATGAAAAGTATCGGTATGATCTGAAAAATAGTTATATGTCATTGTTGCTCCAATATCAGTCCTAAATTTTAAACCTTCAATGATTTGCAATTCAGCAAAAGCATCTCCAATTACATCATCGTAAGTATTGATTCCGTTGTATTGATAATGCATGGATGCAATTGGATTTGCCTGATTGGGGTCAAAAACAGACAGTCCAAAACCATCGGGAGTAGTAGGGTCATAAGGTTTTATAATAGGGTTTGCCTGTAACACATCATGCAGGAAGTTGCCGTAAATATTGCCATTTCCCAGCGCCTTGCTAATCCTGTGCGTGTAATTCATGTTTTCTCCAATTGTCAGATATTTCTTCACCTTATTTTCAGTATTCACCCGTATACCCATTCGTTCATAATTGGATTTGTTTTCAAAGTCATAAATACCGGCATCATCTGAATAGGATGCTGAAATAGCATATCTTGATTTTTCATTACCCCCTGATATTCCCAAATGGTGGTCCTGAGAGGGTGCATTTTTGGTGGTAACCTCCTGAAGCCAATCGGTTCCAGTGCCTAAGCTGTCAATATAACCTTTTGAAAACCACGGTACTTTTGTTTTCGGATTTGCATTTAATTGGGCTTCATCCATAATTGTTGCATATTGCTTAGCATTCAACAATGATACTTTTTTGGCAGGATTTGATATCCCATAGTACATATCATAGCTAATGACCGGCTCGCCCGATTTTCCTTTTTTCGATGTAATAAGCACAACACCATTGGCTGCCCGTGAACCATAAATAGCAGCTGAAGCAGCATCTTTCAAAACATCTACTGATTCAATGTCCTCTGGGTTAATGGTATTCAGGTTGCCGGGAACGCCATCTATTAAGACCAGCGGCCCGTTTCCGTTAATAGAAGACAAACCGCGGATAGTGATGTTAAAATCAGAACCAGGTTGTCCATTTTGTTTTATAATGGTCATACCGGGTGTAATACCCTGTAAGGCTGATTCTATACGATCCACATGGTTTTTTACAAGGTCTTCATTTCTGACCTGCACAGTAGCCCCGGTAACCAGTTTCTTTTTCTGAACCCCATAACCTACGACCACTACTTCATCCATAACTTTTACATCTTCTTTCAAAGTAAAATTAATTGCTGTCTGTGTTCCAACCTGCAATTCCTGAGTGGCATAGCCAACATAAGTAGTTAATATTATAGCATCATTATTTGGTACCTTGATCGAGTATTTGCCATTCATATCGGTTATTGCACCAATTGTAGTACCTTTTACAATTACATTCACCCCTGGCAATGGGGAACCACTTGCATCGGTAATGATCCCGTTAACCGTGCGTTCCTGCGCACTAGTTATGCTCACAAAAATAAAAGATAAAAGCAATACCAGCATACTTTTAACAAATGGCTGATAATGCACTCTGTGTAAGATTTTTTGCTTCATAAAAGTTTGTTAGTTTAGTTAAACATAGGTCTATATAGAATTTAATAATTACTTTTTATTAAATAATTGAAATAAACTGCAAGAACGTAATTTTGTATAAATTATATTTTAATTAATTTGTTTGTCTGATTTTTATCAAAAATACAACTTATTTGTCTAATTTATCAATATAAACAGGCATTTTGATTGGTGTAAAGATAAGTGTTTTCTATACACATTTATAAATTTCTTGTTGCAATATTCTATATTATTTATCTGATATATAATATTTTAAACAATATATACACAACTCGTTAACATTTTATTACTATCATAAGTTAATGTAAATGGTAATGAATAGTGAATTAAGGATATATTGTTCCCATGAGAAACTTTTTGAAATCAAATAAAATAAAAAATAGATTATTTTGGCTTATAACATTGAATTCATAGCGCAGCTAAAGTTGCAAACAATAGAACTCAGATGACGCTGATTTAACAGATTTACTCGGATTTTAAGTACAAAGTTTGCTTAAAAAACAAAGTTTTACAATGTAATAGTATAAAATGTTGTTGGTCACTAATTAAATGCTACCTTAATTTTTTTTAACTCAAGAAAAAAATTAAAATGGCAAATCGTTTTCTGGTTCTTCGTTGGAATTGCTAATAAACTGGTCATTTTCAGTTGGTAAAGGAACTTCCTGACTTGAAGTAGTAATAGAGCCAGAAACTTCTAATTTCCAAACCCGGAGATCAGTGTACCAACGGCCATTGTATTCTCTCGATTCGGCATTAAAAGAAACTTTCACTGAAACTCCCTGAGTTAGGTTTTTAACAATTGCAGCTTTATCGCCCCAGGCGCTAAAGCAGATTTTCTTTGGATATTGTTCGCTTGTTTCTAAAACAAAATCCTGGCGGACCCAAACGCCATTTTTACCAGAGCCTGTTTGTTCCGGTAATATAGTAATAACTTTCCCTGATAACTCGAGTGGCATATTATTATAAATTGATGACTTCAAAAATAGTTGTTTACTTTAAAAAAACTTCAACGATTCAGTAAATTTTATTAATTTATAAAATCCGGTTAAGAATTACCTGTTCATTATGCTTTGTTTGCCTTCCAGTTGAGCTACAGCATCAATACTTTTTCAATGTAATCCCGATTATTGCGATAATAAGTATGAATATGATAGTTTATTTATTATTTTTCGAATTATGCTTTTTTGAGATGACTGTCAGATGTATTCGAGAAAAAAGTTTCTGATTCTTAATCTTCTATAACAATATATTAACATCCATCGATTTAATTGCATAAAAGAATGTGTTATTTTCATGCTAACTTTTGAAGTTTAATAAATCTTAAAATTAAGATTTAAAGATTTAAATATTTTTATATTTCTATATTTGCCAAATTTTAGTTTCAATTGTTTAAAACAAAATAATATTATATTTAACAAAACATTTATAACAAATTAAACCAAAAAATGGGCCCCGTTTCACTCATATTATTATTGTTTTGTGGAATTGCTTTTGCTGGAATGGCTATTGGATTTGGCAAACTGCTTTCCATTAAAAAATATAACCCTGAAAAAGGCCAGGCTTATGAATGTGGCATAGAAACCCAGGGAACAACCTGGATCCAGTTTAATGTAGGATACTATTTATATTCACTGATATTTCTGATTTTCGATGTCGAAATAGTTTTTCTTTATCCCTGGGCAGTTGTATTAAAAGAAATGGGAATGGTAGCATTTGTTGAAATTATAATTTTTACACTTTTCCTTTTTCTGGGATTGTTATATGCTTTTAAAAAGAAAGCTCTTACATGGAATTAATTCAAGATAATCAGGATTTTCCTGGCGAAGTTTTTCGTGATGATACCGGAAAAACAAATTTTCTGGTTACGAACGTTGATAAATTTGCCAATTGGGCACGCAGCAATTCGTTGTGGCCACTTGTATTTGGTACAAGTTGTTGTGCTATCGAAATGATGTCTGCCGCCTCAGCAAAATATGATTGGTCGCGGTTTGGGTTCGAAGTTGCCCGAGCCACACCACGCCAGGCAGATTTAATTATTGTTGCCGGAACAATTTGCTATAAAATGGCTCCGGTTTTAAAACGACTTTACAATCAGATGCCGGAACCAAAATATGTCATTGCAATGGGTGCCTGTGCTATATCCGGTGGGCCATTTTTTTACAATTCATATTCGGTTGTAAAAGGCGTTGACAATATAATTCCAGTAGATGTATATGTGCCTGGCTGTCCGCCGCGTCCGGAAGCATTGTTGCATGGCATGATGTCGCTCCAGGAAAAAATCAGGAATTCAAGGGCGTATGTTATTGATAAACCAAATAATACTGAAGTTTAATGACGAGAGACGAACTTTATTTATACCTGACAAACAATTTTCAGCAGTACAAAATTGATAATACTGGCGATTTCACTGTTATGCATGTCAGCAAAGATGACATTTTACAAGTAGCCAGACAACTTAAAGAAAATAAAATAACCGACTTTGATTTTTTATTTTGCCAAACTGCAACCGATTGGATTTCGAGGTTTGAAGTAATTTACAATTTGGCTTCGATTGAATTTAAGCATCACTTAATTTTAAAAGTGAACCTTGAAGACAGAAACAATGCAGAGATTGATTCTGTAATATCTCTCTGGAAAACTGCTGAACTTTATGAATGCGAAATTTTTGATTTATTTGGAATTCGGTTTAAAGGTCACCCAACACTTCGTCGAATTTTTCTTGGAAATGACTGGCAGGGATTTCCATTGCGAAAAGATTATAAAGATGAAGTAAATGTGGTGAAATTGTAGTTGAGAAGTTTTGAAGTCTTGAAGACCTGAAGTTTGAAAATTGAGAAGATTTGAAGTTCGGAAGTTCTGAAGAAAGGAAGAAAGGAAAATGAGAAGATTTGAAGTTCTGAAGTTCTGAAGAAAGGAAAATTGCAAGATAGTAAAAAAAAATTCCACTACTTCCTTTATTCAGTTCTTCTAATATTCTGTTCTTCAGTTATTCAGTTATTCAAAACTTCAGATATTCAGTTATTCAAAAATGAAAATGAAAATTGAAGAAAAAATATTGCAAACAACAAGTAAATCTGAGGAATTCATTATCAATGTAGGGCCTCAGCACCCATCGACGCATGGTGTGTTGCATTTGCAGATAAAACTCGATGGTGAGCAAATTAAAAACATCGAACCCAACCTGGGATATATCCATCGTGGCATTGAAAAAATGTGCGAATCGATGGGTTACAAGCAATTCATTTTTCTGACGAGCCGGATGGATTATCTTTCGGCGCACATGAATAACCAAGCATGCTCGCTGATTGTTGAGAAAGGCCTGCAAATTGAAATTCCAGAACGTGCCAAAGTTATCCGCGTACTCATGTGTGAACTAACCCGTCTGGCATCGCACCAGCTTTGGTGGGGTTGTACCGGGCTTGACATGGGTGCAGTATCGCCATTCTTCTATGCTTTCCGGGAAAGGGAAATGATTTTGGAAATATTTGAAGAAACGTGTGGTACCAGGTTAACCATGAATTATATTACACCAGGAGGTGTAATGGCCGATTTGCATCCTGATTTTATTCGAAAAGTCAAAGAATTGGTTAAACAGTTCAAAATCAATATAAATGAATATTATCAATTATTGACCGGCAATAAAATATTTCAATCGAGGACAAAAGGTGTAGGATATTTATCACGGGAAGATGCAATTTCTTTTGCCTGTACTGGCCCAATTGCGCGGGCATCAGGTGTCAATTGCGATTTGCGTGTTTTCCAGCCTTATGATGGATATGACAAACTCGACTTTCAGGAAATAACTACAACCGGAGGCGATTGTTTTAACCGCTATCTTGTGCGCATTGAAGAAATGAAACAATCAATGCACATCATCGAACAACTAATCGATAATATTCCGGATGGTAATTATCGTGAAAAAATAAAAGGGGTTATTAAGCTCCCGTCTGGTGAATATTGCCAGCGTGTTGAAACTGCACGCGGTGAATTTGGAGTTTATATAACAAGCGATGGAACCAGCAAACCTTACCGGGTTAAATTCCGGACTCCGAATTTTTCAAATTTGGGTGTATTAAAACCAATTGCAATCGGTTCTAAAATTGGCGATCTTGTTGCGATAATGGCTACACTTGATTTGATTATTCCGGATATTGACAGGTAAACAACAATGACAAATGACTAATTACAAATTACTAATTACTAATTACTAATTACAAATTACTAATTACAAATTACTAATTACAAATTACTAATTACAAATTACTAATTACAAATTACAAATTACTAATTACAAATTACTAATTACAAATTACTAATTACAAATTACTAATTACAAATTACTAATTACAAAAAAAGCAGTATAAAACATAAGATATTTTAATCGACATTTTGTTAATCAGGTTTAAAACTTTACAAAGTTCATGCTTTTCCTTTATACATCAAATTTATTAACTAACTGGATACATGGGAAGTTGCTAAATAACTTTGGAAATACCGGTGCATTTGCTGGGGAATTATTTATTGCAGGTGTTGCTATTATTATGCTGGTTGTTGTAATGGCAATAGTAATGATATATATGGAACGCAAGATCGCTGCATTTATGCAATTGCGGTTAGGCCCGATGCGTGTTGGTTTTTGGGGATCGCTGCAAGCTTTTGCTGATGTGGTAAAACTATTATTAAAAGAATGTTTGACACCGACAAAAGCCGATAAATTTCTTTTCGGCTTTGCGCCATTCTTAGTTCTTGTTGTTAGTTTTCTTGCACTGGCACCCATTTCTTATGCTCCCGGATTTCAATTATGGGCCCCTAACATCGGGATTCTTTATATTACGGCAGTTTCATCAATTGGTGTGATTGGAATTTTAATGGCGGGATGGTCCCAGCAACAACAAATACTCTCTACTCGGCGCAATGCGCAGTGGTGCACAAATTGTAAGCTATGAACTTTCTGCTGGGCTTTCGATACTTACCATAATTGTAATGTGTGGGACACTTTCAACTCAGGAAATAATTCAATCTCAGGCTAACGGATGGTGGATATTCAAAGGACATATACCTGCTATAATTGCTTTTTTTATTTTTGCCATTGCAAGTACTGCCGAATTAAACCGTGCACCTTTTGATCTTGCAGAAGCCGAACAGGAACTCACTGCAGGTTTTCATACGGAATATTCAGGGATGCAGTTCGCAATGTTTTTCCTTTCCGAATATACCAATATGTTTATCATTTCAATGATCGGGACAACTGTCTTTTTAGGCGGCTGGATGCCCCTGCACATAGGAGGCTTGGATTCGTTTAACCATATTATGGATTATATACCGCACTTGGTTTGGTTTTTCGGGAAGGTTTTTATCAGCATATTTGTTATAATTTGGTTCAGATGGACATTCCCCCGTATGCGAATAGACCAGTTATTAAAACTCGAATGGAAGTATCTGTTGCCAATTAGCCTGGTAAATTTAGTCCTTGCAGCATTTATAACAATAATGGGATGGCATTTTTAGAAGGAATTGGGTATTAGGCATTAGGTATTGGAAATTGAAGATATTTAAAATGAATAAAAATATTTCATCCGAATATATTTAGGTTAAACATTTAATAATCTTATAGTTGATTCGAATGGAACACCCATATAATATTCATATCCTTGTTGTGAACGATAGTGCATGGATGTTTCATCCGAATATATTTAGGTTAAACATTTAATAATCTTATAGTTGATTCGAATGGAACACCCATATAATATTCATATCCTTGTTGTGAACGATAGTGCATGGATGTTTCATCCGAATATATTTAGGTTAAACATTTAATAATCTTATAGTTGATTCGAATGGAACACCTATATAATATTCATATCCTTGTTGTGAACGATAGTGCATGGATGTTTCATTAAGTCAGAGTAATAATTGTGATTTTTAATTGCTAGTAGCTAATAACTAAAAGCCAATACCTATTTGGAAAAATGAATTCAGTAATACGATATATAAAAAGCATTTCCTGGGCATTCAGGTCATTGATAAATGGCATGAGGCTGACGGGTTCGTACTTTATTCATCCCAGAAAAATATTAACACAGCAATATCCGGAAAACAGGCAAACCATTTATATTCCTGAGCGCTTTAAAGGCGAAGTTATTTTGCCCCATGATGAAAAAAATGAACACAAATGCAATGGATGCACATTATGCGAAATTGCTTGTCCAAATGGTTCAATAAAAATAATTACATCTACTGAAGAAACTGCTGATGGTAAAAAAAGAAAAATACTGGACAAATGGATATATAACCTGGGCATGTGTACATTCTGCAACCAATGTATTGAAGCATGTCCGAGCAACGCAATTATCATGAAAAATACATTTGAACATAGTAAATACGACAGGAAAGATTTGATTAAAATTTTAAATTTGCCGGGATCGAAACTAAAAGAAAACAAAGAGAAATGAGCGCTTCAGCAATAATATTTTACATTCTGGCTGCAATTGTATTAACATTGGGTGTACTCACAGTTTTTACCAGACGGATTTTTCGGGCTGCGGTTTACCTTTTATTAAGTTTAATAGGAATTGCAGGTATTTACATTCTAATGGAGATGGAATTTATTGCAGCCATACAAATAATAATATATGTAGGAGGAATTGTGGTTCTGATTATTTTTTCAATTTTTCTTACTCATCAATCTGGTGAAAAGTTATCAAAACATCGTCCAAAAAGGATGTTTTGGGCAATACTTCTTACAATTTCCGGATTGTGGTTAACAGTTTGGGTTGTGTGCAGGCATATCTTTATCCCGGCTGGAATAGCCCCGATTGACGATTCAGTACGAAATATAGGGCGGCAATTATTAGACTACAATATTCATGGTTATGCTTTTCCTTTTGAAGTTGTCAGTGTGCTCTTGCTTGCTGCACTGGTTGGAAGTATTGTTGTTGCAATAAAAGAAAAAGAGTGAAACGATTGACTAATTACCAATGACTTATGACTAATAAAAAAATAGATTAAGAAAAATAATTGGTAATTGGTAATTGGTAATTGGTAATTCTATGAATGATGTTCCCTTATCGCATGTGTTGATTTTAAGTTCAGCACTATTTTTTCTCGGTGTTTACGGTTTCTTTACACGCCGCAATTTAATTACAATGTTGATGTCTGTTGAATTGATACTGAATAGTGTAAACCTGAATTTTATTGCTTTCAATAAATATTTATACCCGCATCAACTTGAAGGAGTTTTCTTTACATTATTTATAATTACAATTGCCGCTGCAGAGGTTTCTCTTGGCATTGCAATTATAATAAACCTTTACAGGAAGTTCAACACAATAGATATTGAAGATACTACAACTATGAAATTCTAAATATATGATTTATAGTATATCATCGCTTTTGATTGTTTTACTGCCTTTGGTGAGTTTTGTTTTCCTTGCATTATTTGGGAAAAAAATAAAACCGGGATTGTCGGGTATGATTGGATGCCTGTCATTGATAGTAACTGCCGTTTTGGCTTTATATGTAGCTTATGGATATTTCTTTGAATTTGGAAAATCGGGAAGTACATATTTAAAACAAATTGTTTATCAATTTCATTGGCTTCGTTTTAACGAAAATCTTTCTATAGATTTTGGCCTGGTACTCGATCCAATTTCTGTAATGATGCTTGTTGTTATCAGCTTTGTGTCTGCTATGGTGCATACCTACAGCTTAAAGTATATGAATGGCGAAGACAGGTTCCAGACATATTATGCATATTTATCGTTATTTACTTTTTCAATGCTTGGATTGGTTGTTTCGATCAACCTTTTCCAAATGTACATTTTCTGGGAATTGGTAGGCGTTTCGTCATTCCTGTTAATAGGTTTTTATTTTACAAAACCTTCAGCAATTGCTGCTGCGAAAAAGGCGTTTATTGTTACGCGATTTGCTGATTTGGGTTTTCTGCTTGGAATTTTAATGCTAAGTTATGGTGCAAAAACCCTCGATTTTTTTACATTGATTGAGCGGTTGACCCAACCAGGTTCACAATATATTTCAGCTTTATCTGGTGGTATGTTCCTGGGAATGTCGGCGCTTTCATGGGCATTGTTATTGATATTTATTGGCGGGGCAGGCAAATCAGCAATGTTTCCGCTTCACATCTGGCTTCCCGATGCAATGGAAGGCCCGACGCCTGTTTCCGCTTTAATACATGCCGCAACTATGGTAGTTGCCGGTGTATACCTGGTAGCACGGTTATTCCCGGTTTTCGCGATTTCCGCTCCGGTCGTTCTGAATATTATTGCTTACATTGGTGTTTTTTCTGCATTATTTGCCGCAATAATAGCATGTACACAAACTGATATAAAGCGGGTGCTTGCATATTCTACCATTTCACAAATTGGTTTTATGATGTTTGCTCTTGGTGTTGCCCGTTGGGGTGAAGGCCATAACGAAGGTTTTACGGCATCAATGTTTCATTTGTTTACACATGCATTTTTTAAAGCGCTGCTGTTCCTGGGCGCAGGAGCAGTTATACATGCCGTGCATAGCAACGAAATGAACGATATGGGCGGGTTACGGAAAAAATTACCTATTACCCATCTTACCTTTCTTCTTGCGTGCCTTGCCATTTCAGGTATACCGCCATTCTCCGGTTTTTTTAGCAAAGAAGCCATCCTCTCATCTGCATTTGTCGAAAACAGGATTGTATTTTACACTGCTTTATTTACAAGTGGTTTGACGAGTTTTTATATGTTCCGGCTATATTTCAAAATATTTTGGGGCCATCCTGAACCGATAAACCACGAGGAACCATATCACAAAAAAGAATTTTGGGTAATGAATGTTCCATTGTTGATGCTTGCTTCAGGTGCTGTATTTGCAGGTTTCATTCCTTTTGGTTCGTTTGTAAGTTCCAATGGAAGCGAATTGCATTTACCTTTTCATTTCATGTTCACAATTGTTCCGGTTTCCCTGGGCCTGGCAGGGTTAATCATTGCGGCAATTTTGTATCGCAAACAAAGTAACTTACCTGAAAAAATAATTTCTTCAACGGGGAAAGTTTATATATGGGCAATCAATAAGTTTTATATTGACGAAATATACCTGTTTGTCACGAAAAAGATTTTATTCAACCTGGTTGGCCGGCCGGCTGCATGGTTTGACCGTAATGTCATAGATGGCATGATGAATGGCTCAGCTTTGTTAACAACCAGGGTTTCCATTTCAATTAAATTTATGCAGTCCGGAAGATTACAGGGTTACACGATGTGGTTTTTGGGTGGGATTTTAGCAATTGCAGTTATTGTTATATATAGAATTTTATAGTTTTTAATTCAAAAAATATACAGGCTTTGGATAATCTGGTAAAAACAACTGAATTTTTTTCAACAGTCAATATCATCTGCAACAGTTAAAGTCTTCATAACAATAAAAATAATATGAATTCAAAAATTAGTTTAAAAATACTTCATATATGAACATCTTATCAATACTATTGCTCATTCCGTTAATTACTGCATTGGCTATTCTGTTTGCTAAAAGTGATATTGCTATTAAAATAATTGCCCTCACAGGAAGCAGTGTACAATTATTTTATGCTTCCTGGCTTACAATTTTTTATATAAATTACAGGAGCGCCGGAATTAAAGGTTCAATGCTATTTGAAAAAAGTGTCGAATGGTTTGCTCCTTTACATATCTATTTTAGAGTTGGTGTAGATGGAATTTCACTTGCTATGGTTTTACTTACTTCAATCGTAGTTGTGGGTGGCATACTGGTTTCGTGGAAAATTCACAAGCAGGTAAAAGAATTTTTTTTTCTCATACTTTTTTCTAAGCCTTGGGGCTTATGGTTTTTTTATTACAACTGACCTCTTTGCAATGTTCTTTTTCCTTGAACTGGCAATTGTTCCAAAATATCTGTTAATAGGAATCTGGGGAAGCGGCAGGAAAGAATATAGCGCCATGAAACTGGTGTTAATGCTGATGGGTGGTTCTGCGCTGGTATTTCTGGGAATTTTGGGGTTGTATCTTTCTTCAGGTTGGTTCGGAACCGCTCCAGGCTGGGATTTACACCAAATTGCCAACTTAAAAATTCCAATAGAAATACAACGGGTTTTATATATTCTGTTATTTACAGGTTTTGGAGTTTTCACAGCTATGTTTCCTTTTCACACCTGGGCGCCCGACGGACATTCATCTGCACCGACCGCCGCTTCTATGTTCTTAGCAGGTATTTCGATGAAACTGGGCGGATACGGGTGCTTACGCGTGGCAACCTACCTGCTTCCCAATGCTGCAAAAGAACTTTCCTGGATTTTTATTATTCTCGCTTCGATAGCCATTATTTACGGGGCATTCGCTACGATGATGCAAAAGGATTTGAAATATATGAACGCGTATTCGTCTGTAAGCCATTGCGGGTTTGTAATACTTGGAATCGCTATGCTTACTAAAGTCGCAATCATGGGAGCTATAATGCAAATGGTATCTCATGGCATAATGACAGCACTTTTCTTTGCTGCAATCGGGATGATATACGACCGTGCACATACACGTATTGCAGGCGAATTAGGTGGCATGTTGAAACATATTCCTTTTATCAGCAGCGCTTTTATTATTGCAGGCTTGTGTTCGCTCGGGCTTCCCGGTTTTAGCGGATTTGTTTCTGAGATGACTGTTTTTGTAGGTTCCTGGGAACATTCCGGACTATTCTATAAAACTGCTACTATTCTTGCATGTGCTTCAATAGTTGTAACAGCAGTTTATATTTTAAGGGCAATCGGATTGGCAATCTGGGGAACCGTTTCAAATAAAGAATACACTGAAATGGCCGATGCAAGCTGGAGCGAAAAAGCTGCAACTATTTTGCTTGTCGCGGGAATCGTATTCATAGGTGTATTTCCATTTTGGTTGGTCAATTTAATTGGAAATGATTCGTCGCATATTTTAAGATAAAAAAAGGCCTCATCCCCTAACCCCTACTCCAAAAGAGAAGGGGAAATACCTCTCGAATTGAGAGAGCTGGCTTGAAGTCAAAATGACTAATAATTTGATAATAAATTTTTATGAATTTCAATTCTTTCATGCTTCTTAGGTTTGAATGGATTATCGCACTGATTATCCTGCTTCTTCTGTTTTTTAAACTAAACGATTTCGATTCAAAACCAAAATTATTTCTGCTTTTCATTAATGTTCTTTTATTATTGAATTTAATTGCTGGTTTTATTTTTATACCAGAAAGTTCACTATTTACTGGTTTCTTCAGGACTACAAAGCTGGTTGTTTTTGAAAAAAATATTTTAAACCTGGGACTATTGCTAATTTCTCTTGCTTCTTATCAATGGCTTTTGACGAATAAAAACAGGATTGAATTTTATATACTTATTTTCAGCAGCATCCTGGGGATTTTTACCATGCTTTCAGCAGGTCATATTTTAATGCTTTATTTGGGATTGGAAATGTCGACAATTCCATTGGCTGCTGCCGCCAACTTTAACAAAAATCAGAAAAACTCGTCAGAAGCCGGTATTAAACTTATCCTTTCATCGGCTTTTTCAACCGGGATGATGCTTTTCGGAATTTCTTTGCTTTACGGTGCAATTGGAAATTTAAGTTTTGAAGCTATTATTGCGAACCTTCATCCAAATCCTTTGACTTTACTGGCGTTTTCGTTCATAATTTCCGGTTTTGCTTTTAAAATGTCCGTAGTCCCGTTTCACCTTTGGACTGCCGATGTTTATGAAGGTTCTCCTGTAGCTGTAACAAATTATCTTTCGGTAATTTCAAAAGGATCTATAATTTTTGTCTTTGTAAGTGTTCTTTATACAATTTTTGGAAGCTTAAAAGATGCATGGTTACTGGCTATCAGCATACTTGCAATGTTGAGTATGACAATCGGGAACCTTTTTGCATTGCGTCAGGAAAATATTAAACGATTGCTGGCATTCTCTTCGATTACACAGGTTGGCTTTGTATTGGTAGGTATTGCAGGCGCTTCAAAAATAGGAATGACTTCGGCAATATATTTTATTATTATTTATTTGTTTAGCAATGTAGCTTCGTTTGGGGTAATTGGTGCCATTGCAGAAAGCACGGGCAGGGAAACCCTGGAACATTATAAAGGGCTTTACAAATCGAACCCGTTTTATGCACTGATGCTTGCAATTAGTTTGTTCTCGCTGGCTGGAATTCCGCCGACAGCAGGATTTTTCGGTAAATTGTTTTTACTCACATCGGGTATCGGAAGCGGATTGTATCTTTTGCTTGCAATTGCTGCAATAAACCTTGTTCTTTCGCTATATAATTACTTCCGTGTTGTTAAAATTATGTTTATCGATGAAAGCCAGGAACCTTTGCCTGCCATTTCTAAAAATTTTGCACTAACTTTAGTATTAGTAGTGTGTATTTCAGGAATCCTGCTTATTGGTTTTTGTAAACCCATGTATCAGTTTGTTTATTTGCTTGGATTTGGAATGAAATAATTTTACAATTTGCCAATTTGCTAATGTTCTGATTTAAAAATGAAAAAAAATGCGAATATGTGGATAATTAAATATTTATACCAATACATTGTAAAACTTTGTTTTTTTAGCAAACTTTACTCTCAAAATCCGTGTAAATCTCTTAAATTAGCGTCATCCGCGTTGTTTTGTTAGCAGATTTAGCTGCGCTATGAAGTAAAACTGAATTTTTATTATAAATTTTATGATTAATTTATTGGCGAATTAGCACATTAGCAAATTAAATAATTAGCACATTAATATTATGGCAATAAATCCATATCATACAGTTGAAGAAATAAATGGCATCAGGTGTTCAATTATTGAAAAAGGAATATCGAAAGACAGGGCTGATTTTATTAAAAATATTCTTGAAAGCAGCAAACTGGAAACAGTTTCGGCTATTGATTCCAATGAAAAGATAACAATCGGGGTAACCGACATTACTTTTAACCTGATACATGCCTTATATAGCCGGAAATTAATTTCTTCAAAAAATGAAGTAGTTACACCTGCAATCTGGTATCAAAAAAAACAATTCGAAGGTTTTTACTGGGAATACAGATAACCCAGTCTGAAAAAACAGAATAAAAGTTTTCAGATGTGAAAACCAAAAACCATTTGCCAATCATTTCAAAAATTTGTAACTATTCAGGTATGTCATGTGGTTAATTTTCAAATAATTTCAAAAAATGGTTCACCAAAGTTCCGCAAAGATAAAAACGCAAAAGTCGCAAAGGATTAAATGTAAGAACTTTGCGTTCATTGCGCAAAACTTAGTGACCTTTGCGTGAAATACTTTAACATATTAAATTCCATGATATTACAAAATTATTCTGATACCTGAATAGTTACCCTTTTATTATCAAATATGAAAAATATATTAAAGTTCAAATGCTTGTAAGACTGATATTTAAATGACATTTCGTGAACTAATTGTTAAAAAATACCCGTTTTTTCAATTTATATTTTCTTGCGTTGACCTCAGAAATTTAAGCCCTTCGTTTACAAATAATATAAAATCCTTGTATTTTTGGAAAATGTACTGTACTTGCTTCATCGTTTTTGCGTTGCTTTTATTTGACCCTGCGTGGGCTGCAAACTACAACATGTCAGGCATCGTGGACGATTCGGTTTCACTGCAACCAATAGCTGGCGTTGTGGTAAGCATTGCAAACACAAC
>CAVSGB010000269.1:0-3152 GCA_963726845.1 uncultured Bacteroidota bacterium
AAACAATTAGCCATTTGGCTTAAGGAAGGTAAACTCACCTATTCCGAAACTATTATGGATGGTTTTGATAAAATTCCACAAACATTTATTGATTTGTTTGATGGGAAAAATGAAGGCAAAATGATAGTTAGGGTATATAATTGAATATATGAGTGAACTCATATATTCAATTATAGTTATCAAGACATTAATTTTTAAACATCAATATATATAGTTATTATGAAAGGTTTTAAAAGTAATATCGAAAAAGATACTTTGGAAAATAAAAATTTCCGAAAAGTATTATATACCGGCAAACATCTTCAACTCGTTCTTATGAGCCTTAAAGTTGGCGAAGATATTGGCGAAGAAACCCACTTGCATAACGACCAGTTTTTCAGGTTCGAAAGCGGAGTTGGAAAATGTATTATTGACGGTAATGAATATAATGTAAAGGAAAGTGATGTTATTGTAGTTCCTTCCGGAGCAAAGCATAATGTTATAAATGTTGGCGATACTGAATTAAAAATGTACACAATATATGGCCCTCCTAACCATCAGGATGGCACCATTAGGAATACTAAAGAAGATGCCGAAAAGATGGATGAAAAGTTTGACGGTAAAACAAGTGAATAATTTATACGTAAAAATGTGAATAAAACAATATTAATTACAGGTGCTTCAACGGGTATTGGTAAAGAAACAGCAATTTATTTTGCCTCAAAGGGATGGAACGTGGCGGCAACTATGCGAATTCACGAAATGGAACAGGAGTTGAGTAAACATAGCAATATTAAATTATTCAAATTAGACGTAACAGACGAAACATCAATTCACAAAGCCATTGAAGATATCATTAGCGCCTTTGGTGCAATTGATGTTGTATATAATAATGCCGGATATGCCCTTGTTGGGGCATTTGAGGCCATGAATGACCAACAAATTAAGCGGCAATTTGATACCAATGTATATGGCGTAATGAATGTTACAAGGGCAATTCTGCCATACTTCAGGGAAAGGCAAAAGGGAACAATTATCAACACAACGTCAATGGGCGGATTAATGACTTTCCCGCTTTACAGTATTTATCATGCCACCAAATGGGCTTTGGAGGGATTTATGGAATCCTTGCAATTCGAACTTAAACCATTTAACATAAAAATTAAGAACATTGAGCCGGGTGTTATTAAAACCGATTTTTATGGTAAATCCGCCACTTTTGCAACAAAACCAGGCCTGTCGGCTTACGATGCTTATGTTAAAGTTACGCAGGACAATATGCTAAAGGTAAGTGCCTCTGCTCCTGGTCCTCTTGTTGTGGCTAAGAAAGTATTTAAGGCAGCAACAGATAATTCGTTCAGGTTACGATATGCAGTAGGCGGAAATGGCCCTGCTCTTCTTTTCCTGCGTTGGTTACTGCCTCTTTCGTGGTTTAATGCTATTGTAAGAAGTCAGGTAGAAAAAGGATTTATAAAAATATAGCTAAGTTATATTAGATTATAGGGTTACAAATATTTCGTTTGTTTCATGTTAAATAAACAGCAGTATTAATAAGTGTGAATAATGTAACTTATTACCAAAGTTATGTAATATATAGGAAAGGATATATCAATAAATTTGGGCTATTAGTTACATACTGGATAGAACACCATGAGGAATCTATTATTTTTTTTAACACAAACAAAGAATGATGTAATCATTGAAATGTTTTCTTTATTATTGAGTAGTGTAATCATTGGATATATAACTGTACAGCTATATTATAGGTCATTCAATATTATATCCATCAAAAATATTCTTTCCGAATTGGAAGAATTGAAAAATCATAACCTCAATCTTAATTTGGAGAAAAGTAATTTGCAAAAAAGTATTCGGGAAAAGAACAATAAAATTATAAATCTTATAAATAAGATACATTATCTAAATGCAGAAGTTATTCAAATTCGAAACATTAAAAAAAAGTCCGAGTCCTCATATTTTATAAGGGAAAAGACAGGAAGTACTTACTATAATATTTTCGGTTTGGCTTGTAAAAATCAGGTGATTAATTTGTATGAGATTAAAAGGATCGGCTTATGGGTTGAAGAAAAACGTATGTTCGAATTATATTTCTCAGAACAATTTAATAAGCTAATACCCATAGTTGAAGGTTGCATCACTGAAGTATTGGATATTTCACCTGATATTCTGGTTAATTGGGTTGCCCAGGTTCATGAACTTGCCAAAAAGCAATTATATCAGTCAATGAACTAAGCAAAAGTATTAAGTAAAATAATAACTTTTTAACTCTATACCTAATTTTACCATCCCCTGCCAAAAGAATTTAACTAATAATCTCCTTATACTGCAATTCAAGCATAAAAGCCAAATATAATAGAATGTGTGAATGATATAACTCTTTACAAAAGTTGTGTAACATTATCCTAAATATAAGTCACCACCTTTATCTATTGTGAAAATTCATTCACAAGTAAAATAATAAAAAATGAAAAATAATGCAGAATTGCAGACAGACGTTCAAAACGCCATCAAATGGGAACCATTGTTGAATGCAGCAGAAATTGGTGTTACAGCCAAAGACGGTGTAGTTTCTCTTACAGGTGTGGTTGACAGTTATGCTAAAAAACTGGAAGCTGAAGAAGCAGCAAAAAAAGTTATTGGTGTTAAAGCCGTGGTTGAAAAAATTGAAGTGAAATTCCCAAGTTCATGGTCAAAAACCAATTTAGAAATTGCAAACGAAGTGTTGGCAGCTTTGAAATCAAATTTATCAGTTCCTAATGACAAGGTAACTGTAAAGGTTGAAGATGGTTGGGTTACTTTAAATGGTGAACTTCCTTGGAACTATCAGAAAGAAGCTGCAAAAAACGCAGTAAATTATCTTACTGGTGTTAAAGGTGTAACCAACAATATTACTATCAAATCGGAAAGCCACGATTCAATTGAACAAAAAGATGTTGAAAATGCTATTGGCAGAAGTTGGTCAGTTGATAATAACGACATTCAGGTAAAAGTATCTGGCACAACTGTAACACTTAGTGGAACGGTAAATTCATGGTATCAAAAAGAAGAAGCAGGTCGTATCGCTTGGAATACACCAGGCATTTGGCATGTAAAAAATGAATTGGCCGTTGATTATTATTATGCACTTGTTGACTAATAATATTTTTAAAAGG
>CAVSGB010000270.1:0-4797 GCA_963726845.1 uncultured Bacteroidota bacterium
AGTGAATCTTTTTGCTGGGCAAAAATATCACTAAAACTGAAGGCCATTAATAAGCATAAAATGCAAGTAATATTTTTCATATTCGTTCATATTTGGTTATTAAAAATAGATTTAACTAAATAACGATCTTCATTTGAAACATCCATGCACTTGCGTTCACAAAAAGGAAATGAATATAAAATGGATGTTCCATGAGAATCGACTATAAGATTATTAAATGTTTAACTTAAATATATTCGGATGAAAATTACTTTACAAATTACAAAAAAAAATCAGTTCTACAAAGTTTAGCAAAACAGATTGTGAATTCATTTTATATGTTTGGAAACTTGAAACTACAACCATACAAATTTCTAATACAAAAAAAATATTCACGAAGTATTGAAAAAACTTCTTCTTAAACCGAATAATCATTTATTTTGCAGCTTATTTAATTTTATTTTAGAAATGTCTGAAATTTTTTATTATTCGACAAACCTTCAATCCGAAAGGGTTACTTTTCGCAAAGCCCTGTTAAAAGGACAAGCTCCAGACAGGGGATTGTATATGCCTGAAATAATTCCGCAATTTACAAAAAGTGAAATCGAGGCTCTTAGTGGAAAAGAATATTTCGAGATTGCTTTTGAAGTAATCAATAAATTCCTTCAAAAAGAAATTCCTTCTGAAGACCTTTACAGTATTGCAAAAGATGCTTATAATCTTTGATGTTCCCCTCGAAAATGTGTACAACAGGAATTTTATAATGCGCCTTGACCAGGGGCGAACTGCATCTTTTAAAGATTTTGCAGCCCGTATGATGGGAAGGTTAATGCAATACTACCTTAAAAAAGAAAATCGAAGCCTGCTAATTCTTACAGCAACTTCGGGCGACACTGGCAGCGCTATTGCGAATGCATTTTACGGACTCGAAAACATAAAAGTAGCCATTCTGTTTCCAGAAGATGAAGTTACAGACAGGCAGCGTAAACAAATGACAACACTTCATAAAAATATTCATGTAATTGCTTTAAAAGGCAAATTTGACAATTGCCAGGCAATTGTGAAAAGAGCATTTGCAGACAATGAATTAGATTATTTGGAACTTTCTTCAGCAAATTCTATAAACATCGGGAGGTTGATACCACAATCGGTTTATTATTTCTGGGCATTCGCAAAATTGGCAAATAGCATTAGTGATGAAATAATATTTTCAGTTCCATCTGGTAATTTTGGCGATTTAATGGGTGGTATTATTGCCAAACACATGGGATTGCCCGTATATAAGTTTGTAATATCAACCAATGAAAACGATGAAGTGCCAAAATACTTTAACGAAGGTTTTTATAAAACAATCGACCCTTCAAGAAATTGCATTTCGAGTGCTATGAATGTTGGGCATCCAAGCAACCTGGCAAGGATTATATCACTTTATGGTGGCCAAATGGATGAAAATGGCAACATTCATAAATCGCCAGATAAAGACAAGCTTAAAAAAGATATGTTTGCTGTGAGTATAAATGATAATGAAACCCGCGAAACAATTAAACAAGTTTATTATCGCCATAAAATTATATTAGAACCTCATGGAGCAGTTGGATGGGCTGGTTTACAACATTATTTTACTGATAACCCCAAAGACAATTATCCTTATCAGCTTTCCGTGATGCTTGAAACGGCGCATCCTGCAAAATTTCCTCAGGAGATAAATTCAATTCTTGGAATCGACCCTGTATTGCCAGCAAGTCTTTTAAACCTTGAAAATAAGGAAGAGCAAATGGTCAACATGGAAAATAATTATGAAGGGTTCAAAGAATTTTTAAAAAGAAATTTTTAAGTTACAGAATATGAGGCTGTCTAATAAGTAAGGGACACTGAGCTTGTCGAAGTGTCAACATGTTGATTATCAATATGCGTTTCGACAGTTTCAACGCCCATTTTAGACTTTTTACACAGCCTCCAACATTATTAATATAAAAATAAAATGATTATTTTTCTCTCTGATTTAGAAGGTGTTTGGGTTCCTGAAGTATGGATAAATGTAGCTAAAAAAACCGGGATCGATGATTTGAAGTTAACGACGCGCGATATAAATGATTATGATGTTTTAATGAAGCGCCGGATCGCTATTTTAAAACAACACAATTTATCTTTAAAAGATATACAAAATGTAATTGCTCAAATAAAGCCTCTTGATGGCGCCAAAGAAATGTTGGATTGGGTACGATCAGTAGCGCAGATAGTCATAGTTTCAGATACTTTTACCGAATTTGCTGATCCTTTAATGGCACAATTAGGCAGGCCAACATTATTATGTAATTATCTAACTGTCGATAATAAAGGTATGGTTACTGGCTATAATCTAAGACAGAAAGACCAAAAGCGCGAAGTTGCAAAAGCATTGAAAAGCCTTCAATATAAAGTTGTTGCATTTGGTGATTCGTATAATGATATCAGTATGTTGAAAGAAGCGGACAATGGGATTTTATTTAGGCCACCACAAAATATAATAGCCGATTATCCTGAACTTCCAATAGTAAACGAATATATTGAATTGAGAAAAATAATTGAGAAATTCTTATAAATCGTATTACAATTTATTGAAATAATTTGTGATATAGATTAGTAAGGGATTAGAATTTTAAATATTATTAACATGCTGACCAATAGTATATTTAGGTGATGGGTCGAATCGGCTGATAAATCTTTGAGGTTTTTAAAACCTCAAAGGTTTTGCTGAAACAATCACCATTTTAACCCATAGTCATATAATACCAACCATCGCTCTATAATCGTGAAGGTTAATTTTACTGATTATTTAGTTGATGTAATATTTTTGTAGTGTTTAAATCGGCTTAAAACATCGGCAACATAATTTACTGTTTGAACACCTCCACAATAGCCAAATTTAACCAATGGATCATTATAATATTTCGGAAAAGACTTGTTTAAAAGAAATTCTTTAACTTCATCCCACTTGTCCATATTTTTTCCATATTTCTTGGCCAATAGTTGTGCATCAAATATGTGGCCCAGGCCTATGTTGTATGCAGCCAATACAAATTTTATCCTTTCGTTTGGGTCGGTAACATATAGCTGCATTTTTTTATCAAGCCAATTTAATAACATAACACCTACTGCCATGTTTGTATTAGGAGCAGCCGAATGAACATTATTAATGCCAAAACGTATTGCTGTTGCAGGTGTAATTTGCATCAGCCCATAAGCGCCTGCATAAGATTGAACAGCCGGATTGAAATTCGATTCCTGATAAATAAGTGAGGCTAACAATCGCCAATCCCAATGTAATTGGTCACTGTAGCGTTTTATATAATCATCGTATGGTGACAAACGGCCGCTGTTTAGCACAAAATAATCACTGTTAACCATTTGTGCAGTCCATTGGTTCTGATAATATTTAGCATACAATAAAGCATATTGCTGACTTCTCTTATATTGTTTCAGCCAGGTATTTAATTCCTGCAAAAGTTTGCCTGAGTTTTTCCGAACAGCCCATGATAAATTTTGCGGAAAACTTACAACACAACTGGCATCAATTTGCGGATAAGAACGCTGGTTAACCTGCGCAATTCTCTCGTCACAAACGGTAAAGTCAACTTCTCCGCCTGCAACAAACTGGATAATTTGTTCTTCATCTTCTGGGACTTCGATAATTTCAATTTTATTGCCTGTCTCGTTTGCTATATTCCTAAGCCTCTGGGCATAAGCTGTTCCTCTTTGAACTACAATTGTTTTTTTGCTTAATTCTATCGGACTTTTTATTAATTGATTTGCAATTTCATTTGCAGTAAGTTGTTTCCAGTTATCGGGCTTTCTCTGAACCAATACCTGCCGGCTTTGCATTAATGGTTCGGCAAATGATAAGAATTTAGAGTTATTTGAAGTTACCGGCATTGCAACTGCAATAATGTCGCATTGGCCATTTAAAAGCTTAGATGTTAAATCGGCCATATCGTTGCTTACAATTATTTCAAGCTGAAGTCCTGAATATTCGGCAAACCTCTGCAACAGCTCAAACTCAAAGCCCATAGGTTGTCCGCTGTAAATAAAATAATCAGTAGTATTGAAATTCGTAATAGCAATTAGTTTTCCACGTTCCCTGATTTCTTTTATGTCCATATTTACATGCGTGTTAACTTTTGAATCCCTTATACAGGTTGTCAACACAAATAAAAATATTAAGCCGATAAGATTAAAAATATTTTTCAAAATTTGTTTTTATTATTAAAGTTACAACAACTTTAGTCAGGTAAAGTTTTTTTTTGACTAATGATCAGGATAAAATTGTAAATGGAATGCATTTTTTGACAAACAATTAATCATAAAACAACCAATTTATCCCATACGAAATAGTTGCAGGGAGCATTGGATAATGTTCAGCAGTAAACTGACGTATGTCATTAAAATATCCTGCATTTGCATGACTGTATTTGATATAGAAACTAACAGATTTAATTTTCATGGTAATATGAAAATCAACCTGAAGGTTATTGCCAGATGGTATTTTGCTTTGCAGGTAGAATATACCTGTTGCAGGCATATAGGCATCCTGGTAATAAGAATTGTGATAATACAAATCGAACCCGATTTTGCTATATAATTTGCCTCCCGTAAAAAAATGAAATACATTTTGAAAATCCGTTGAATTATAAAATATCAAAGGTGGCACATGAATAGAATCAGTTTTTGCAAGCTGCCAAATAACGTCATTTTCTGTTCCAAATTTCCAGAATTCAAACCTGCTTTTCAGCGAATATGCCATAATGTAAATGTTGTTAATATCCTGTGTCGGCTTAGCAT
>CAVSGB010000271.1:0-15332 GCA_963726845.1 uncultured Bacteroidota bacterium
GCGGCGAACGTTCGCGGCTACTGCCAGTGCGGGATTACGTGCTTGTTGAGTCCACTTGCACTCGCGCCAACATGCGAGCGCTGACGCTCGAAAACCTTCTGAAACCCGCATTGGCTGTGAGCCGATGTTGGCTGCTGGTTTTATATTGTCTTTAATAACTCATTTTGAATAATTCCTAATCCAATTTTTAGTTTACCAATTGTAATAATCAATGTATAATTCTCTTTCGATAAATATTTTATTTTTCTCATAACGCTTTTAAACATAATTCATATCTCGTTTCTCCAAGTTGATTTATTGCATTAATCCTTAATTCTTGGTCACAGTCATATAATTGATGAAGCCAAATACTTACCTATTATTCATCAAATCGAGTCATTTTAAATCATAGAATTTTACTTAACACCTTTTTGAATTAGAAAATTACTATATTTTTTATCAGTATTCATAATATGGTTTGATACCCAATCTTTAATGAAGTTTGTAACTTCTACTGTTAATAAAAGTTTCCCATTTTTAAATCTATCCTCGAAATCAAGTACTTTTTCAACAAATTTCTCATGTTCAATTTTGTGACTAGGGTATCCAGAAAATCCATACTGTTTCATATATTTTTCCTCAGTTGAAAAATGAAAAACAGTGTATTCTTTTAACGATTTTATCAAGTCAAACATCATTTCTTTTGAAGATTGATTCATAATATTTTTGTAAAAACCGTTAATTAAATTAATTAACTTCTTGTGTTGTTCATCTATTGATGGAATTTTAACACTTAATGATTCGTTCCAATCTATCGTTGCCATAATATAGAAATTTAAGTTAATATTTTATCAAAGTTAATATTCAAGTTAATATTATCTTGTATGATAACAATTTAATTTTTCAATTTTTTTCGCTCATTTAGAGTTAATTTGCAAATTGGTAAAATGTGCTTCACTTGCAGCCAACGTTCGCGGCTACTGCCAGTGCGGGATTTCGTGCTTGCGTCCCTGTCCGCTGGCACAAATGCCTACATGCGTGAGCTGACGCTTGAAAACCTTCTGAAACCCGCATTGGCTGTGAGCCGTTGTTGGCAATAGTGCATTTTATATATCCACTGACAATTTCAAGTGTCCTCCCAAACCTTCACTTATTATTCTCATTAAAGTTGAAAGTCGAATATCACTTGCGTTATTCTCAATCCGAGAAATGTAATTTTTTGTCGTACCTACTTTCTCAGCGAGCTGCCCTTGCGTAAGATGTTGTTTTTTCCTCGCTTCTTGAATCAATACCCCAATTTTAAAAGCTTCAAATTCCTGTTCGTATTTCTCACGAGGCGGTGTCCCGGGTTTACCATACTTATTGTCAAGATGGTCGTCCCATGAAGTCAAATTGTTATTTAATTTTTCCATCGAAGTACTCTTTTTTTAATCGTTCTGCTTTATCAATCTCACTTTGAGGTGTTTTTTGTGTCTTTTTTTGGAATCCGCTTAGTAATATCACAAGATTTCCTACATCAAAACAGCAAAACACTCTAAAAATATTACTCCCAACTTGAGTCCTAATCTCCCATAATCCGTCAGTTCCAGTCATATGGTCGAAATATATCTTTGGAACAATTTTTAATGAACGAACCAATCCAATTGTCCAATCAAGCTTATCTTGAACTTTTTTCGGTTGTTCATTATAAAAATCCCAAAAATGATTCTTATAAACTCTTATCGTTCGTTTAAACTCTTCCAATTATATTCAAGTTATCGAATCGATACAAAGTTACCTAATCGGACAACCAAATCCAAATCTTATTGGAAAGTTTTTTTGTGCAGAAGGTTTTTTTGCATTATTGCCAACGCTTGCGGCTATGTTTCGTAAGGGATTGCGAAGTGCGTCTCTGTCCCCCGGCACAAAACTTGCCTACGGGAACTGAACTTGAAAAACCTCTGAAACCCTTATGAAATATGAGCCGATGTTAGCTGCATTTCATATTTTTTTATACTAAATTAAAAATTATAACCTAATCCACATAAAAATGAAAGACCAGAAGCACTAATTTTATCATATTTACTTTTTATCTCATCAGGTATTATATCCTTGTTATTATATTTAATACTTGTTGATGATAATCTATTAAAAAATGAATTTATATGAATAAAACATATGAATCTCTTACTTGGATACATAATATATGATAATTGAGTAACGGGACTAAAAGAATTTTTATAGTTGCTTGAAAGAATATATCCATTTGAAATCTGGGAAGCATCTAAAGTTAATTTTGGAATTATAAACGAGTTTAATCCAAGTCCTAAATACCATCCTCTATTTGGTTTTGAGGTCAACTTATATCTAAATATACCTTGGAAAGAATTGAATGACATTTTCAATGTTCCATTCTTTATTGTTGGTTCATCATTTTGATTGAAATAGTCAATTGCCAGTTCAAATTTCTTTTTAAATCTTTTGACAAACGAAAAGCCAATTGATGTTGTACCTGCTGGATGAATAAAATATTCATTAGTTGTAGCTATATTATAAAAACCAGTAGGTATTGCGGAATAAGCAATATTTACTCCAACAATTATACTTAATGATAATTGCTTTGAATCATCTTGTCCGAATAAATCAGGACTAAAAAAGGTTGAAATTGCAAAAAAAATAAAACTAAAATTCCTTATTTTCATATAATCTAATATTATAATTATTTCGTATTTGTCTATTCTCTTTATATCGTAATAATTAACCTCCTAAATACGTATCCAAGTTAAACGAAAATTAATTGCAGCTAACGATTGGCGCTATGAGCATGTGGCGGGTTTCGGAGAGCTTCACTATCAAACTACACCAAAACTTGATGCGAGCTTGAATGTTAAATAACCGCATAAACCCCGCCATTGCTTATGAGCGCGTGTTGTAGCGCGTTATTATTTTATGGTTTATAGAACGAAATTAATCTTTTTTTAGGAGCATACCAAATATATAATCCTTCTGAATACCAATTATCGCCCCATTCAATTAAGCTACCTTTAAAACTTTGAAGATAATTTTTATAATTATTTTTATCTATTTGCAAACCCTCCTCTTTATTGGTATAATCCAATTGCATTAATGACATTTCTATTAAATTTTTGTAATCATTAAATTTTATAATCTTTGGAGTTACTCGAAAAACTGCAACTGTAAAAACCTCCCATGCGCTTCTATTATCAATGTATAAATCACTATTTCCAACAAATAAATATGGGTCTTTAAGTTGAAATCTCCATAAAGTATCCTGCTTTTTAATCCAATTATATTGAACCCAAACTATTTTATTTTTATAATAAATCCTTGTCTGGATAGTATCTATCAATTTATCACCAGCAATATTACCAATTGTATTAACGATTGTATCAAGCTTTTTATCTTTAAATTTATCAATCAAAACAAGCATGTTATGAATAAAATCCTTTTCTTTCACATCCGCACTATCCAGTCTTTTGTTTAGTCGTATTATCAAATCTGAATCTATCTTTGCGAAATCTGCATCGCTAATTTTAATCTTAATTACTGGTGTATCATTGCTAATAATCTGTTGCTTTGATTTGGAATTATTGCAAGCAAAAAGAGTCAAAGTAATTATTAAAATAAATTTTATTCTCATATAATTTGTTTGAAGAGATTTTGTTTTATAATGCGCTACAACGCTTACGGCTATGTTTCGTAAGGGCTTGCGAAGAGCGTCTTTGTCCCCCAACACAAAACTTGCCAACGGGAACTGATCTTGCAAAACCTCTGAAACCCTTATGAAATATGAGCCGATGTTATGGCCAGTTAATTATTTTCATTATTTATTCTCACTAACTTTTTTATCAAATCTAATACTAAATTATTAATTCTTATATCAACTCTATCAATCTCTCCATGATCAGCAAGGTTTCGTATCTTTAGAACTTCATTTAAATCTTCATAAGTTTGTTTATCTATTAATCCACTTTGAAATATCATTCTAATCGTATCACCTAAAGGTCCAAATGCTGTAATTCTTCTTCTTGCAGAAGGAGTTTCGTTTAAAAAACCCAGTTCATTAACCAATTTTGCAAGTGAATTAAATTGCTCTATGAAATCACCTATCTTAACAGAATCTCCAATATTCGCTGATTTAATCTCAAATAAGTCTTTATTTTCTTTGATAAGTTTTTTTGCAGTTTTATTAATTTTATTTGGATCTACAATTCTAATGACAAATAGAATTGCCCAAGAAATAGTTATTATATTAATCAAGCTAACTAGAACTACAAAAATATTTTTAAGAAAATAATCATAACCATTTAGAAAAACCAATCCTAAACTAAATAGAATTGATGCTCCAGTGAGAATAGATAATGTTTTTAGTTTCTTAAAATGAGACTGTTTAATTTCCTGAATAATTTCTTCTAATGTTGAATCCTTTTTTATTTGGTCATCCATTTTATCAAGAACAAAATAAAATCCAGCAGTTAAAAATCCTATAAATGCAGCAATAGCTTGTGCAGATGAACTAAATAACCAATATATATTATCAGGTGCTTTGTATTCCATATTTTTTTAATTGGCCATAAACGTTCGAGGCTACTGCCAGCGCGGGATTGCGTGGTTGCGTCCCTGTCCGCTGGCACAAATGCCTACATGCGGGCGCTGACGCTTGCAAACCTTCTGAAACCCGCATTGGCTGTGAGCCGCTGTTGCCTGCAGCTATTATATTTTAATACCAACTGATATTCTGAAATATTTATTGTAAATTAAAATCCCCGATGAATAAAATTTGCTATAGCAATAATCTGGTTTTATTATCAAATAATATGTAGAAATGGGAATTTGAATTCCTAATCCCAAATTGTAACCAATTGAAGCTGAACTTTCATTATTATTATATTGATATTCACTAATGTTACCTACATTCATATGCATTGTTCCACTTGATCTTATTCTAAATAATAAATCAAGGTAAACGCTAGGCTCAATAAAAAATTTGATTTGATTTCCCAGGTTATATCTCAATCCACATGGAATTACTAAAGAGTTTAAATTATCGGTTTCATTAGTCCCATATCCTGCTGGACTATCCATATTGACATATTTAATGAAGTGCCGAGTAAGATCATATTCTAATCCAAAAATTACATTATATGGTTTATAAGCAAAATAAGTATGATATATACCAAACCCTAAACCATTCATATCTTGAGTATTCTTATCTTTCAAATTTGTCTTGTTAAAAGAAAAGTTAAACTCATCAAAGAAAAACTTTGATGAATCTTGGCTAAAAATTGTATTTGAAGCATAAAATAAACTTAATAAAACTAGTAGTTGTTTCATTTTATGATATCAGTTTTAGTTGCAGGCAAACGCTTGCGGCTATGTTTCGTAAGGGATCTCGAAGTGCGTCTTTATCCCCCGGCACAAAACTTGCCCACGGGAACTGAACTTACAATACCTCTGAAACCCTTATGAAATATGAGCCGATGTTGGGGGCTGGGCTTTTATTTTTTTTCTATTTTTGCAGTTTCAACTAAATTATTATTTACAAGTTTAACTATATAAAATCCACTTGTTAAATTACTAATATCAATATGCGAAATACCTCTATTAATTTGTTGCTTCAGTAATTCCTGCCCATTAATATTGTATATTGACAAAGTGGATTCTTTTTCAACTTGACTAGTTTTTATAGTAACTTCATTATTAGCAGGATTTGGAAAAATAATCAATTGATTATTTATTAAATTGTAATTAATTTTTGTATATACCATACTGTCATTTAAAAGCTTACAAAGAAATTTCCCATTCGTATTTGATGAAATATTAAAATTATCAAGTTGAATCTTAGATGAATATGAACCAAGCACAAACGCATTTTCATCGCGATCTGTTAATATTTTTTCGAAATTATTACTATATATTCCTGATCCAAATTGTTTTGACCAAATTGAATTACCATTGCTATCAATCTTAATTAGGCAACTATTTGAAATATTTGAGGATTTAAATCTAATACTATCATATTGAAGATTAGAATAAAAGTCGATACCTAATAAACTATTATACTTAACATTTATAATATCTAATTTTGATAAATCTGGTGCAGATTGTATTAATGGTTTAAACCATATTAATTTACCTATCTCATTAACTTTACATATAAACTTTGATTCGTTATTTAGACAATTAATACTTCCTGTCTGAATTATATTATTATCGTATTTCCCAATTGTATCTTGCATCCAAAATGAAAATAAAATCTCATTTTTATTATTTGTGGAGACATCCATGATACCATCATTACTCCAACTTCCAATATGATTACACCATAAAATATTTCCAAGTTTGTCATACTTAATAATTATACCATCCATATTTCCATAGTTACCAATTGAATCATTATCATATAGCATCAGATTTTCGCCGTAAGAAGAACCAACAACAATTATATTGTCTTCATTATCAATAATACTTTTATTTATTGTAACATAAGTAGTGTATTTTTTTAACCAAATAGCTTTTCCATTATTATCTATTTTAACATTAAAATCAGCATCACCAATTATAGTCAATGTATCAATTTTGACAGTATCATAATAATTGAAAGCACATGAAATACTTGAGCATAGATATAAATTATTATTTGAGTCTAGCGAAACTGATTTTATATTCATTCCATATAAGGAATGAGAAGTTTTATATTTTGTATACTGAAGAATTTTACCTAAACCATCATATTTTGCAATGCAAAATGATGTAATATAATAATCAAATTTATGATTTATACCTTGACCAACTGGCATTGTTATGGAATAATCAAATATTCTTTGATTCCCCAATATATAGATATCTCCTGAATGATCAATTACAATCTTTTTTAAGTCATTAATATTAAAAGTGTCAGAAATGAGACCATAATTGAGTTCCGTGATTATTATATTTAATTACCTCATAACTAATACTTTTCTTTTTCAGCGCTATAATGTTATCTGAAGAATCAATTGCAATATCCACTAATGTGCTATCATTAATCAGCCATTCAATAGCAGGAGATTGTGAAAATGTTTTAAATGGAATAATTAAACAAATAAAAATCAATAAGTTTTTAGTTTTCATTTTGCTTCTTATATTTAATGTAAGTTTTTTTCAGCCTTGCCCCCAACGGTTGCGCTATGTTTAGTGCGGGATTAGAAAGCACTTCACTTTCTTATCACAGTCAAATATAATTGAATGCACTGACTTTGGCAAACCTCATATAACCCGCATTAAATATGAGCGCGTGTTAGGTGGCGGCTTTTTATAAATTAATTTTATCTTGCAATATGAAAAGCAGCATAAACAAAGTTTGCTACAATTACAATAATTACAATAATAATAATTGTTCTAATATCAACACCTCCCTTTTCTCTTAACGAATTTAAGTCATTAGCAGTTAAGTTTTCTATTTCCTTATGACTTATAAAATTAGTTACAATCCTATGAGCTTTTTTTAAGTATAAAAAATTACCAATAAAACCTAGTGTTAAAAAAGAAATCAAATAAGAAATCAATTTACAATAAAGTTTATAAGTGCTTTGATTTGCAACTGCATCTGCATAATCTACAGTTAATCCAAGTATTAATGCAGGAATATAAATCAAAAAAGAACTAATAATGAAAATTATTACAGCATGCAGATACATTCTCCTATAAATAAACCAGAACAATCCAAATAATCCACTCCAAATATTAAATGAAAATTTTTTCCATTCTCAAATTGAACAATCTTATCAAGATAGTATTTTGAATTGTTTAGAAAATAAGCTTTATAAATATCCAATTTTTCCATATCCTATTTTATCATGGTTATTTGATCAAAATAATGTATTATCAATTTAATTGCACGATTATTTTTCAATCTAATTCTACTTTAACAGATTAAATAAAAGCCTTATAAACATTGGTATTCAAGAAAAAAAGGTTATTTTTAATGCACAGAAAAACAGGCTAATCGTTCCGAAAAATGTTTAATACAACGTAAAAAAAATAAAAGTTATGGAAAAACACTGACCTCTGCCTTAGAGCGAGTCAGTGTCCATCTTGCTGGTTATCAACATGTATTTTGCAATTCGACAAAAAAGTTCTTTGACAAAGCAGAGCAATATTCATTAGGAATAATACAAAGTCAGATGCGCAATATTGAAAGAATAAGTGAAAATTTGGGAGCGGACTATCACCAAATGCAGCATTTTATAACTGAATCAAACTGGGACCACAGAATTTTGATTAATCAAGTTTTCCAAGAGGTGAGCCAGGTATTGCCCAAAAGAAAACTTACAGGATTGATTATTGATGAAAGTGGTTGGGTAAAAAAAGGCGACCAAAGTGTAGGGGTTGGACATCAATATTGTGGGAACGTAGGAAAATTGTCCAATAGCCAGGTTGCAGTTTTTGGTTGCTTAAGCAACGGAGATTTTGCTTCCATGGTTGATGCCCGGTTATATCTGCCAAAGGATTGGTGTGATAATGCCCCAAGATGCGAAAAAGCAGGAATCCCTTTAGGGCACCGGACATTTAAAACCAAGTTGGAATTAGCATTGGAAATCATTCAACAACAAGTATCAAATGGTTTAAGTTTTGATTTTATTGGAGGCGATGGTTATTACGGGAACGATGCAGATTTTGCCAGCAGTATAGATTTGTTAGGTTATCTGTACATGTTAGATATTCATAGCGACCAAAAAATATACCTGGAACGTCCTGACCTGATCCTTCATGAGCGAAAAAGCAATAGGGCCGCGAACCTAAGAGATTAAAAGCAACCACAGACGACATAAGTGTATCGGAGTATTTACAAACTTTAGAAGACAAAAATTGGCAACATATTAGTGTCCGCAACACAGCCAAAGGGGTACTTAAAGCTGATTATCATTTTGTAAAACTTTGGATAATCAATAACAGTAAAATGCAAGTAGAACAAAGGTTACTGATTATCCGAAAAATGAAAACAAAAGATGGCAAGCACGAGATAAAATATTCTTTTACCAATGCGAACCTTGGGCAATATACAGAGCAGGCAATAGCCTATATGCAAGCACAAAGGTCCTTTGTAGAACATTGTATTAAAGAATCAAAACAGATACTCGGGTTAGATCAGTTTCAAACCCGCAAATGGCTTGCATGGCATCATCAGGTTGCGTTAAACTTCTTGGTTTCGTCCTTCATTTTAAAAGAAAAATTGCATTGCTTTGATGATTTGCCATTACTTTCAGCGCGTGATATTAAAGAATTTATCACTTTCAAACTTTATAAACAGATGACGGAAGAACAAATGATAGATAGAATTTATGAACGGCATTTAATCCGACAACGTGATATAAATTACTCATAGTCAAAATTGTAAATCTGTTAAAGTAGAATTATATTTAATATTTTTTAAATTTTGTTTATTAATAGGATTATATGGATAGGAAGAATTTGTTTTTAGTTTTGATTATTATCTTGTTTTCAGGAAAAATTTTATGCCAACAAGATTCATATAGGAGATATATAGTTATTAATCCTAAATGTAAAACTCCTAAAAATATAAAGATTCATGACAATGTATTAAATCGTGATTTTAGTTATCCAATAAATAATTATAAAATTGATTTTAATAGCTTTAATCACGGCTACTTCTCTAATGATAAAATATTTATTATATTTCAAAAAAACATCAATTCTAAAGCTAAATATAGGCAAGAATTATGGATGTTTTCAAAGGAGTTTTCAAGTATATTGATGCTTGGAAATTTTATGGATTTTATTGTTGATAAAGATAATAAATATTTAGCTGTTGTTGATAATAATTGCAATGTGACAAATGGATATGAAACAGTTTCATGTTTAAAAATTTATGACTTAAGTTTAAAAAAGATTATAAAGACCAAAAATATATCAACTAATGCAGATATGTTCTTACAACCAATTGGGTGGTTCTTCTGGAGACAATTCATTGTGGTTATTTACATCAGCCGTTTATTGTACTTCAAAAATTGTTTGGATATATAATTTACCTAAAGAATCTATTGATAAATATGATTTGCCAAATGGATGTTTTCAATTTGATCTTAACTTTGATCATTATTTGATATTATATTCTGATTCCAATTATGCTTCCGGAGATATTGAAGTTCCATTGCCACCAAATGATTCTGGTAAGATTAAATTGAATATAATGAACTTATTAACTAAAGAAAATAAATTAATTAAACAAAATATTGGTATTGACTTTAATCCAAGATTTATTGATAATGACTACATTGAAATTTTTGATTCAAATGTAAAAAGGCGAATAAAATTAAAATATAATAACTAAGCCTAACAAAGGCTCAACAAAAATAGGGGTTTAAGTAGTGTTTGGGGCGGCAACTCCCGCTGGTAACATTTCATGTTAATTGATAGTTTGTTTTCACGAAATCTCCTACATTTGTTAGCCGCGAACGTTAGCCGCAAGGTTTGCAATAGCATAACTTCAACGATAAAAAATGGATAAAGAATTAGAACTTATTCTTTCAAAAGGATATTTTCCATCTTATGAATTACCGAAGATATTTTCGACTGATTCATTTGCTAAGTATTATGTAAAAAACAGGCATTCGATTTCACATTTGAAAAAACCCTCAAAATGCATTAGACTTTCATGCCCAAAAGTTGGACTATCAAAAAAACCTCTTAAAATACCTAATCCGATACATTATGGCGGATTAGCTGCATATATTATTGATAACTGGAAGACTTTTGAATTGATTTTTAATGAATCCAAAATATCAAGTAGCAAACCTAAATTGACAAAGCAAGCTATAAGTAATCCACTTTATAGCTTTAAATATTTTTCACGTAATTGTGTTCGTGATTCATACAAATGTATGTATGAATTACATACTGACATTTCTAAATTCTACCCTTCAATTTACACTCATAGCCTTGCTTGGGCAGTTGATGGAAAAGAGAAATCAAAGGATCCCAAACTAAGGAAAGGATTAATAGGAGATAATTTAGACATTAAGGTTAGATTACTTCAAGACAACCAAACCGTTGGTATACCAATTGGTCCTTATTGTTCACAGATAATCTCTGAATTAATAAATTGCAGGATTGATAAAGGTTTAGAGAACTCTATAAAATATTTAATTGGCCATCGTTTCATTGATGACAGAAAATTATATTTTGACAATTATAATGATGCAGAAAATTGTTATAACGCATTATTAAGTCAATTGTCATATTATGAATTAGAGCCAAATACTTCTAAAACTAAAATTAAAAAATTACCTATTCCAATCAATCCGAATTGGAAAATTCAAATTCAGACCTTCAATTTTAGAAATGTTAATTCAGAGCCCCCAAAATCATTCAAGAAAAGACAAATGACAATTCAAGAAACAGATTTGACCAATTTTTTTAGTATTGTTTTCAATCTGGCTCTCGAAAATCCTAATGAATATATTTTTAAGTATTCAATTAAAGTTGTGAAAAGTTTAGATATAATAGACGAAAATATTGACATATTTGAATCTCTTATCTATAAATCACTATTAACTGAATCCAGTATTATTCCTGATATTTTAGACTTATTGGTTAAATATAAGAGTAAAATAAATTTATCAAAACTGAAAATTTTGCTTCATCAATTTATCGAATTACATTCAAACAAAGGACATGATTATGAGTTAATATGGGCTTTGTTTATTGCTAGACTTTTTAAAATCAAGATTAATGCAGATATATTAGACTGGATAGATAGATATTCAAATTCACTTTTAAAATACATTGTTTATGACTTATATTCAAATTCGTTGATTGTTGGTTCATACCCAATTGATAAATTGTATAAAGGAATCTCATCAACAGATTTGCTTGATGAAGATTGGTTGTTTGCTTATTATGCTTATTATATAGATTTGCCTGATTGCAATTTCTCAGCTATAGATTATCCGGCATTTCAACTTTTTAAAAAATTAAAAGCGAATAAAATAGAATTTCATAATACTAGTTTATATGATACTTTTGACAGTATTAGTACTGATGAACAATTTGGTTTTGTAGAAAGTGTTAAGATTATTGCAGAAGATGGGAAAAGAGACGATAAAGAACCAATAGAATATATATATTAAAACCCAGCGGCTAACACGCGCTCATAAGCAATGGCGGGGTTTATACGGTTATTTAACTTTCAATCTCGCATCAAGTTTTGGTGTAGTTTGATAGAGAAGCGCTCCGAAACCCGCCACATGCTCATAGCGCCAACCGTTCTGTGCAATTTTGGAAAAGACACCTTGCTATTGATAAGGATAATTGGTAAATTTGAAACAAAAAAGATTATGGTTGATTGGACATCACATATAGAGACCGACACGGAAAAATTATTTGGTAAGCCAGTTATAATTAATACTCGGATACCAGTAGATTTAATTCTTGAGAAATTGGCAACTGGTGACACGATTGAGGATTTAATTGACGCATATCCCAAAATAACTAAAGATGATATAACTGCATGTCTTTTATTTGCTGCAGATTCAGTTAAAAACGAGATTGTATATTCAAAAACTTCATAAAATGACCCTTGTTGTTGATGAAAGTGTAGATTTTGGAATAATCATAAGATTAAGACAAAAGGGAATTATTGTAGTTTCAATATATGAGGACTTTGCAGGAATTAAAGATACAGAAGTTTTAAAGATAGCAAATGACAACCAATGTTTGCTGATTACAGAGGACAAAGATTTTGGTGAATTAACATATCGGTTAAAACTTGAACATAATGGAATTTTATTAATTCGTTTAAGTGAGATACCTCGAAAAGACAGGATTATTCTTGTACCAGATATTATTGAGAAACATTTTGATGAACTGGCAAATAATTTTTCGGTTTTGTCTAAAAGAGGATTAAGAATAAAAACTGCACAGAACACGCGCTCATAAGCAATGGCGGGGTTTATACGGTTATTTAGCTTTCAACCTCGCATCAAGTTTTGGTGCAGTCTGATAGTTCAGCGCTCCGAAACCCGCCACATGCTCATAGCGCAAAACGATGTGTGCTATGCTATCAACTTTCGATTGATAGTACTTCGTTAATAACTTTTATGTTGACAGACCGAATTTAAACATCAATTTATTTACATTTGACATATGAATTTAGCTCAAGATAAATTAGATGTTGTGTCCAAGAAACGGTCAAATTTATTCAACTGGCGTGGGCAATTTACCCCTGAGTTTGTTGAATATATTTTAAAAACTTTTGTCCAACAGGGTCAATTTGTTCTTGACCCATTTTCTGGTAGTGGTACAGTTTTGCATGAAGCCGCAAGGCTTAATATTAAAGCGACCGGTATTGAGATAAATCCAGCTGCATATGCAATGAGTAAATTCTTTACTTTTTGCAACATGCAATATTCAGACAGGCAAGATTATTGTAACGATTTTGAATTAAAGCTCAATATTCATCTTTCTTGTTTAAACGGTCAGAAAGTTTACACTGAAAATTCTGATTACAGATTGGCTTACGCCAATCTGTTGTATTTTTCAGGAAAATTTGGCCAATCATTGACTGACAAGCAAGAGCGGGTTTTGCTTTTGAATTTGCTTTTCCAATCTGAGAAAGACAAAGGATTGACATTGAAAGATTCTATCTATAAATCATTCCAATATATTAAGAATGCCATTTTAGGACTTCCATTTACTGAGCAACCCATAAATGCTTTGCTTAAAGATTCACGAAATGCAGGAGATGAATTTCAAAACAATGTTGATTTAATTTTAACTTCACCTCCATATATTAATGTTTTCAATTACCATCAAAATTTTCGTGCAATAGTTGAATCTTTCCATTTTGACCTTCTTAAGGTCGCTCATAGTGAATTTGGATACAATAGAAAAAATAGAGGGAACAGGTTCAAAACAGTTATTCAGTATTGCCTTGATATGGAATTAGCTATTAGAAGTTTTTGGACAGCTTTAAAGCCTAATGCAAAACTGATTTTGATTTTAGGTAGAGAATCTAATGTACGAAGTATACCATTTTACAATGGACAGCTTATTATTGAAATTCTTGAAAACTCTAAAGGTTTCTGTGATATAAAGACTCTTGAAAGACAATTTACAAACAAATTTGGCATTAATATAAAAGAGGATATTATTATTGCAACCAAATCAGAAGAACTATCAAGTTCATTAAATGGCCGCAACATTGCGTTAAAACATTTAGAACATAGTTTAATATCTACTACAAATGGTGTTCATTATGACATTTCGGAAGCAATATTAAATATTGAAGAAGTTAAACCTTCTCCTCTTTTCAACTCAAAAAATATTATCTTAAATGAGCAGTACACCGCATAGAGAAAAATTAATTGCAGCAATAGAAAATCCTAAATCAAATAGAGATGTTGCACTCTTAAAAGAAGCTTTAGCAGCTTATGAAATTTGGATTGGTAATTTGACAAAATTGCAATCAAAAGGAGAAGCAAGAATCAAGGAAATGACAGCATTGCTTAACGAATATAAGGATTTCCTTGAAGTTGACTTGATTGCTACAAAAGGTTCTGATTTTCTGAAAAGACAGAAAGGACAATTGAAATTAGATAATAGTGTTTTAGAAGAATTTATTATTCATCTTGTTAATCCATCAATTCTTAACAACCTTCCAAGCTTTAATTTAGAAACTGGCACCTCAAACAGCCTTTATGTCTTTAGCTTTTCGACCATCTTCAATTTCTAATCTAAATGAGAAACCCGAAGTAATTCTGAAAGTTAAAGATCAGGATTTCACTATTGGTAAATCGATTCATTACAAATTTTCTTCGGACTCAAATTTTAGTAATCAAAAAACTGTTGATGGAAAATTTTATTTAGTTGTATTAGCACTGAATGCAAAATTAATTATGATAAGACTATGTTTCAAGAATGTGCAGGCACTGAAGCTCGATTAAAACATGGTTGTCCTATTGCAAAGTATTATGCACTTATTGAGTTTTTAGATATGCAACCGGAGGATACAAGATTAACTGAGATTGACAATGTTTTTCTTTTGCGAAAAGCTAAACGTCTTCCATTTGAAAAACGTAGTATATTAGCGGAGGTAAAATCACAGCACAAAAATTTTCCAATCTCAGCAGAAGTTATTTCAAAATTCGTAATTGAGATTCAAAACTTTATTCATGCAACTTGGTATAATCCTGATGAGGCCTTGAAAAGAGGATCGTTTATTTAACCCAAAAATAAAGCACAGCACACAACATCGGCTCATATAAAATGCGGGTAATAGAGGGTTTGCAAGTTCAGTGCATTCTAATTTTATTTGTGTAGTGGGATTTATTCTGCATAACTGCATTTTTACA
>CAVSGB010000272.1:0-12632 GCA_963726845.1 uncultured Bacteroidota bacterium
CGAGTAAGTCAGTTTTCTCAGCTATCTCACCAACAATGGTTATCTTATCTGCTATTCTTTTCATTGCATCTATTGTAACAGCAACTGATTTATTTCCCTGGTTTATATCCCCTGAAGCCTGCAATGCTATTTTTTCAGTTTGCTTTGCATTGTCTGCATTCTGGTTGATATTCGGAGACCATTTCTTCCATGCTGCTTGTAACTTCTTCCGTTGAAGCTGCCTGTTCTGTGGAACCCTGGGAAATTTGTTCCGAAACAGCCTGTAATTGCTGACTGGCTTGTACAATATTTTCTATTGCCAACTTGAATTCGTCAATTGTAGAAGCATTAGTTTTAACAAGATTGTTCAGTGCTTCCATAAGTTCATCATTGGAAGATCTTTTTTCAAGGCTTACTGTTAAATCACCTGCTGCAACCAATTTTGCTTTTTCAACAATTTGGTTTAGCGATCTGATTAAAATATTCAAGTTGTCTTTAATGGTATTGAAGTCACCTTCGTAATTTTCAGTTAATTCGTTTGGCATATCGCCTATTGCTATTCGTTCGATATATAATGCTGCAATTCCTAATGGGCCAATAACAGCATCCAGCGTATTGTTAACTCCTTCAACAATTTTTCGGAAATCACCCTGATGTTTTGTTACATCGGCACGGGTTGAAAGATTCCCTTCAACAGCAGCAGTTGCCAGCATATTAGAATCTGTAATTAACGCTAATACATTGGTACGAATATTATTTAAGCCTTCAGTCAAGATAATTTGCTTACCAGGAAGAATGCGCATAAGTTTTGAGAAATCGCCCTGGGCATATTCGTTCATCAAACCTATAGCTTCCACCAATGGCAATGTTATAGATTCTAAAGATTCATTAACTCCATTAAGCATTTCATAATATGCACCGTTTAAACCTGAAAGATTGCAACGGGCCTCAACATCGCCAGTTTTTTGTTCTTTGATAACTAAATTCAAACCTTCCATAACCTGATTTTTGAGAATATCAATAGTAGTGTTTAACGAACGAGCTGTTTCACCAACCTCATCGTTCTTTCGAAGCAAATTCTTATTTATTTCGAAATTAAAATCGCCATTGGCAACACTAGAAAGGTTTTTTGCTAAAATTTTTATAGGAGTACATACTTGTTTCCTATAATAACTAAGGCCTAAGATACCTATAAGGATAGTAAAGGGACCTGTCCAAACCATATGGATTAGGCCAAAAATAGCAGTAAATTGCGATGTTAGCGCTGCCACTAATGCAATTATTGTGACTATTATCGATAAGGGGAAAATTATTGTTCCTCTAAAGAGCCTCCAAAACAAGAATAAGGCTAACGGAGCTATCACAAAAATACACATTGCCGATGAAATTATTAATTGTTTCATTTTTTTATGTTTTTAATTGTTAATAATTTATTCAACTTCAACTTTTTCTTTTATTTTATTAAGCTCACTTCCTGTGAATACCTTTTCTACATCGAGCAGCATTATAAATTTTTCATGTAGTTTGAAAATACCCTGAAGGAAGTTTGTATTAAAATCTTTGCTCATAGCAGGGATAGGTTTAATTTCTTCGTCAGAAATTGAGATTACATCCTGCACTTTATCGACTATTGCCCCAATACGGAACTCATCGTTTTCGGATGACAGGTCGAGGACTATAATTACATAAGGTTCTTCAATTCCGCGTTCGGATAAGTTGAATTTGGCCCGCGATTCGAAAACCGGTACAACTTCTCCCCTGAAATTGATTATCCCTTTAATATAATCCGGGGCATTTGGCACTTTGGTAATGTTTTCCTTTTGCAATACCTCAAGCACCTTCGATACATTTACAGCGAACAATTCGCCGCAAATAATGAATGATAAATACGTGTTGTTCATAATTTTATATTTTAAATGTTAGAGTAAAGAACCAAGAATTACTATTCATTCGTAATTCGTCATTTGTAATTCGTAATTCGTCATTTGTAATTCGTCATTTGTAATTGGTAATTAATAGCTGTTCTGTTTTAACAATGAATTGGTGTCGATCATAAAAGCAATATTCCCATCACCAAGCTGGCTTGCAGAAGTTATGTACATTTGCCCCTGCAATGACTTTCCAAGGGGTTTTAATACTGCCTGGTGTTCGCCAATAATTCTGTCGGTCAGCAAAGCCAGTTCTTTGTTTTCATTTTTTATAATAATTGCTTTTGTCATTTCACTAGTGCTGGTTGACATTTTAAACAGGTACCTTAAATCTACAAATGGTATGAGGTTGCTATTAAATTCAATTGTTGAAGTATTTCTTCTTTCGTTAATCATTTTGTTACTGAGCTGCAGGCAAACTTCGATTTCAGAAATGGGAATGGTGAAATAACTATCATCGACGGTAAATAATAAGGTGTCGATTATTGAAAGTGACTGTTGAATTTTTAACGTGAACGTTGTGCCAATGCCCCAATCGGAACTAACCATCACTTCGCCCCTAAGATCGGTAATGCGTTTTTTAACGATATCCATGCCAACGCCCCTGCCCGAAACTGAAGTCAGGCTTTGTGCAGTAGAAAAACCAGGAAGGAAAATTAAATCGTATATTTCTTTATTTGTGGGATTGTCAGTTGGTTTTAAAATGCCTTTGTCGATTGCTTTCTGCTTAACTTTATCAATATCGATGCCGGTACCATCGTCCGAAATACATATAAAAACATAGTTTCCGGAAATGTAAGCTGTTAAACCAATTGCGCCTTGTTCTGGTTTGCCACTTTTTATCCTGCTTTCAGGGGTCTCTATGCCATGGTCAATGCAGTTGCGGATGATGTGCATGATGGGTTCGGCCAAATTGTCGATAATATTTTTATCGAGTTCTGTATCTTCTCCATGCGTAACAAAATTGACCGATTTCCCCAATTGTTTTGAAAGGTCGCGGATTAGCCTTTTAAACCTGTTGAGCATTTCATGCAGGGACACAAGCCTGATGCTCATTGCATTTTCACTAAAATATTTTGAAAGCTTTTCTATTTTCTCTGCGGTTTCATTTGCTTTTTCAAGGTTTTGTTTTTGAAGAGAGATAAGTAATTCAGATTTGGAAGTTACCAGTTCGCTGACAAGATACATGAGCCTGTCGAGCTTTGATGAGTCAACATTTATATGACTGGTTTTTTGTTTGCTGAAAACCTGTGTGGAAACTTCCGAAGATGAGATAAGATTTTGCCGGACATTAGCATTACATTCAGAAACATCTGCAGCAGATAATAAATGGCTGGTTTCCTCGGGATTTTTTCCCTTTTGAAACTCTAAAGGGTGTTCAATAGTTTGATCTGCATTATTTATTGTATACTCCTGGTTTGCTGATGGTTCAACAGGAAAAGTTGTTGTTTCGTAAACTTTTTTATCGCGGTTCTCAAAGCCTGACGGATCGAAAATATTGAAATCGGCAATTTTGGTTATTTTGCAATAATCCATTATAAACATTAATGCACCTTCAATTTCATCATAATGCTTATCGGTTACTAAGAAAATGCTCCAGTATTGTTGTTCATTTGAATGAAAAGGCTTGTTGTTTATTTTGTATTCGCCAAGCTGGAATAAATCCTGAAAAGTGTAGGCAATATTTACAGCACGCCTGATGAGTTCATCACTGGGATAAAACAATATGTTCCATGTTGCAGTTGATGTGGTATTTTTCGTGTCAGGACGATCGTGTTGAGTTAATTCTGATTTATTTTTTGGAAAATTTAATTTCAATTTAATTACTTCGATATTGGTACGCAATGCACCGTGACGTTGTATATTTTCGAGGTTGGCAAATTCCTCATCAACAAGTAAAGCCCTTATATGATCTGCGGCTTCGAAAGTAACTTCAATCAGTGTTTGCGGCGCTTCAAGTTTATTTTCCCGTACAATGTCATACAGGGATTCAAGCTCATGGGTCACTTCCATAACTTTTTCGAAACCATACATTCCGCTTGCTCCCTTAATTGTGTGCATAACGCGAAAGGATTCGTCGATATATTGTTTGCTGGACGGATCTTTTTCAAGCTCCAGAAGGGCATTGTCTAAATTGACAAGCAACGTATTTGCTTCATCAATAAACTTCTGTTTAAACTGGCTTAAGTCCATAATAGTATGATATTAAGTGACATTATTGAAACATTATTAATGGAGTATCATATTTTCAGGATAAAACCGTTTACCCTTTGAAACTGCCTCCAGAGCAGAGCCAATCTCATTATAAAGATTATTTTTGAAAATACATCCTATAAAACCGGCTTCTATTATTGAGGTCAGGTATACTTCCTCATTGTGTAATGTAATAGCCAGAATTTTTAGGTGCCTGTTGTGCAAAAGAATTTTTTTTGTCAGGGCTATTCCGTCAGTTCCAGGCATCATTACATCCATAAAAATAATATCAACTGTATAATATTGTTTAATTTTCCAGAATTCATCTGCACTGGATGCCTCTCCAATTATTTCAACGCTATATTGATTTATAAGAAGCGACTTTAATGCATCTCGAAAAGCATTGTTATCATCAACCAGGATTATCTTTAATGGTTTCATAATCATTAAATTTTTAATGTTATTTCCTGAATAAAGGTACTTTAGGGAATACGCCGATCTGCCGTGATAAATAATAGAATATATTACTATTAAGGATAGTTTTTACCAATTATTAAACATGGTAATTACTAACCTTAATGATGGGTAAAATAAAGTAAGCTGAGAGTAAAGAGTTAAGGGTGAATGGTTAATGTGGTCCTTAAGAATGATTCTTTGTTATAGCAGATAACTCACAACCAAACAATAATTTCTTATTGTTCTTGATACCTGGTTCTTGATTCTTGATACTTGATTCTTGATACTTGATTCTTGATACCTGGTTCTTAAATTTCAATAAGTTTATTTTTTATTGCATAGATAACAAGGCCTGCCGTATTAGAGCATCCGGTCTTCGACAGGATATTTGCCCTGTGCCACTTAACAGTATCAATACTAAGGTTTATTTTTTCTGCAATTTGTTCATTAGTTAAACCTTCGCAAATATGCCTGAGTATTTCTATTTCCCTTTCGGATATTATTGAAGTTTTGGCTTTTTTAGGTTTTGCATTGAGATTGACAATTACTTTTTGGATTAATTCGGTCGAAAACCAACTGCCTCCTTTGGCAATTTCAGCTATAGCATTTTGCAGCTCGATGAGCCCTGAATTTTTAAGTACAAATCCTTTAGCTCCTGCTTCTACCATGCTAAAATAATACTTCTCATCACCAAATGAGGAGAGGGTAAGCACTTTAACATCAGGTTGTTTTTCCAAAGCCTTTTTAGTTGCTTCAATTCCGTCCATTGTTGGCATTGCAATGTCCATTAAAATAATATCAGGCCTGTACTGATCCAATAATTCTAACAATTCAACACCGTTTGAGGCTTCAGCCAATACTTCTGCAACTTTTTCGATAGTCAGGATTTTTCTCAGGCTTTCGCGGAACATCCGATGGTCGTCTGCAATAATTATTTTTGTCATGGACAGATAATTTTTATCGAAGTTAACAAATGTTTTTTAGTTGTTATAAATACCGATTTGAAATTTTATGGAAGTTCCTTCATGAGGTTTGCTTATTATCTCCATAACCCCGTTAATAGACTTTAAGCGGCTTTGCATATTTAACAAGCCAATCCCTTTATGCCCGGCCATAACAGCATTTACGTCAAAACCTTTACCATTATCGGAATAATCCACAATCAACGCATTGTCGATACAACTCATATTCATAGCAATTTCAGATGCTTTGGCATGTTTTAATGTGTTGTTGATACACTCGCATAGTACTCTGTAAACAATGGTTTCGGCCTTTTCATCGAACCGGCAGAGGTTTCTTAAATTCATTTTAATTTTTATGTTTGACGATTCTTTGACCTTTTCGATATATGCACCCATTGCTTCCACAAAACCATAATTTTGTAGTATATGCGGACTTAATTTGAATGAAATTTCCCGAACGGTGCTTGTAGATTCGTCAAGCAGTTTTTCAATATCCTTAAGGATTTCATGATGGTTGAGATTGGCATTTGGCATGGCAAGCCATTGAACGTACATTTTTGTTGCCGACAGAAGCGGGCCAATTCCATCGTGTAATTCCTGTGAAAAATGCATACGTTCCCTTTCTTCCGTTTCAATTACACTATTCAATATTTGACTTTCGAGCTGTTTTTCCTTTGTAATATCTGAAATCAGGCCATCATAACCAATTATTGTACCTTCTGGGTTACGGCGAAGTACCGGAGTATTTCTAACCCACCTGATTGTTCCATTTTTATGAATGATGCGATGCTCAATATTTTGTTCTTCATTATTTGAAATTAAACTTTCTGCATGATCTTTTACAGTCTTTTTGTCGCTATCGTGAATAATTTTGTACCAGAGGTAATTGTCATTTTTAAATTCTTGCGTTGAATATCCTGTAACTGTTTTGCACCCTTCACCATGAATGGTATCGACAACTTTACCTTTTTCAACTTTAACAGTATAAATATAATCAGTTACGGAATTTAGAAGCTTTCTCAACCGTTCTTCACTTTCTTTTAGGGCCAATTCTGCAATCTTGCGATCGGTAATATCGGTTACCATAGCAAATGAACCTTGAAACCCTTTATCCGGATCAACGATAGGTGTTGACATTGCTGATGCCCAAACAAGGGTTCCGTTTTTTTTGCGTAAACGTGTCTCAAACCCTTCAGATAAACCTTTCATCCGATTCTCAACTCTTTTGTTATAATGGGGCAATTCGTCATTATAAATAAAATTTTCCATTGGCTGGTTTTTGCATCTCATCTGGCATATAGCCAAGCATTTTGGCCATCTGTGCATTTACATAAGTAATAATAAAATCAGTATCTACTATACGAATTCCTTCATTAGCTGTATTGACAATGCGGCTGTATTTTTCTTCACTTTTACGCAAGGTTTCCTGTGCCTGCCTGATTTCAGTAATGTCAAAAATAATACCTCTAAGTCCTGTATAAATACCATTATGTATAACAGCATTTGTTTTTATAATTACAGGAAAAGTGGAGCCGTCTTTTTTTAAGGCAGTATATTCATTAGTAGATGAGCTTTCGCCGGTAATGACTGCTTTCATGTTCTGCATGGCTAATTCCCTGTCACGTGGTATCAACATATTGAAAGCAGATAAACCATTCTTAAAATCAGCTTGTGTATATCCAAATTGATCGTATCCAATTTTATTTACATACGTCAACATTCCATTTAAATCGGTTTCGAAAACAGTTTGAGGCAATAAATCTGACAAGTCCCTGTACCTTTTTTCGCTTTCTTGCAATTTTTCGTTTGCCAGTTTACGTTCGGTAATATCAGTTAAAAGGTTCAATATAGCAGGACTCCCATTAAACAAAATTCGTACTGCCAGAGTTTCGACATCAACAAGAGTGTTGTCGAAACCGACAAGCTTAAACTCGGCGAGATCGGCCACTGGAGTTGACTCTGTAAGTTTCTCCCTTCGTTCCTTCGATTTTACCCAAAACTCAGGTGAAATGAAGTCAAATATCGATTTTCCAATAGCATCGCTTTCGTTTTGTACCTTCATGATTTGCATGAGTACAGAATTTACATACACAATCACATCATTCTGCGACACAACCATCCCAATTGGCATATTTTCTACCAGAAGGCGATAGCGTTCTTCACTTTCAAGCAATGATTTTTCAGCCTTCATTCTTTCGGTAATATCCAGCCCCATACCCCATGAATCCCAGCCGGGAATTGCAAGATGTAAATAAGTGTCGAACCATTCTACAGTTCGTGTTTCGCCATTTTTTGCAACCAGGTCGAATGTATTATTTTTGTTTGTCGGGTCTAGTGAAGTGTTCCAGACTTTTTCCTGGTATTCAGGATCAGGATAAAGTAAACCCATAACTTTAGTGTTGCCAATCACTTCATCAGCACTATACCCTGTTGTTTCTTCGCAAGCCTTATTCCAGTCAATAATATTTCTGTTTTCATCAAATGCATTTAGAAGGATTGGCATGTTTTCGAGAATCAGTCGGAAGCGTTCTTCGCTTTCCCTGATTTTTTGTTCTGCCTGCCTGCGTTCGGTTATATCATGAAGAATAGTAATGGTGTGAAGTTCTTCATTTATTTGAATCAATTCAGCTGAAGCCAATACCAGTAATCTTTCTCCTGCTTTATTTTTAAGTTTAAATTCAACATCATGGAAATTCCCATGTACCTTAAGGAGCGATATAAATTTTAGTCGGTCTTCGGCACTATACATGTTTAAATCTAATACCAACTGCCCTAATAGTTCATCCCGGGAATACCCGGAGAACTTTTCAAAACCCGAATTGACTTCTACAATCTTTCCGCTTTTCAGCTCTGCTAAAAGAATAGCGTCAGGGCTGGAAAGGAATAATTTGGAGAACTTTTCTTCCGATATTTTAAGGTTTCTTTCAGCATGCTTGCGTTCAGTTATGTCCCTTATATTTGCTAAAGAATAAATTTCCCCATTTAACTCATAAGTTGATACATTAAATTCTGCATCGAACTCAGTTCCGTCTGTTTTCAAGCCACGCGATTCATAGAATGTGGGAGCCGGTTCGCCATCTGATCTATGTTCAACATTTTGTAACATGAATTGACGATGACTTGGCGCTATGCTATTAAGAATTGAAGTTCCAATAATCTGTTCGTTTTTCTCAAAGCCAAATAATTTAAGATAGGAAGGATTTGCAAAAATGTGGGTTCCTTTTTTTGCAACGCCGATTGCATCTCGTGAGCTTTCAAACATAGCGCTCAACTTTGCTTCGCTTTCTCTTAAGACATTTTCGACTAATTTTTGCTCTGTAATGTCTCTTCCTTCAGGAATCAAAAGGACAACTTTACCGGTCTCGTCTTTTATAGGTTTTAATGAGAAATCAACAAAATGTAATAACCCATTTGAATCTTTATGAGATGCTTCAAACCTGACTGTTTTTCCTCCTGCCGCATCATATATCGCATCCTTCAATTTTTGCTGCATTTCTGGTGAATGTGTCCACCAGGGCGTTTCCCAAAATGGTTTGCCAATTACATCCTGAGGCTTTATACCCACAAAATCCAATGATGTATGATTGGCTTCCAGTAATATTCCATCGGTAGACAACAGGCCAATAAACCCAAAAGAAAGATCAAAAACGCCTCTGATCCTGCGCTCTTTATCGCGTATTATTTCCTCGGCCTCTTTCGTTCAGTTACATCCCTTACAATAGCCTGCAAAAGAATTTCATTGTTCGATTCAATTTTGTTAAGCGAAACTTCAGCATCAAAAACAGTTTTATCGTATTGGCAATGCTGCCATTCAAATCGCTGGGGACTGCCTTTTAATGATTCATTTATATATACAAGTGCTTTTTCTTCCGAAAGTTTGCCATCTGGTTGATGACGTGGCGAGTAAGAATAAGGTGTATTGTTGATGATTTGTTCTCTTGTACAACCAAATATTTCTAATGTTTTTCTGTTACATTCAATAAACCTGTCTTCTTTCATGATAAAAATAGCATCGTTGGCATTTTCGAAAATACTCCTATACAGGACTTCACTATAATTGAGTTTTTCTTCTGCCTTTATTCGCAGGGATAATTCTTTTCTTGCATTACTTAAAGATTTATCAAGACCTGAAACAGATAAAAATTGCAGTAGTGCAAGCAAACTGACAAGCATAACTAAATTAATCCATGAACTTAAAGAACTGTGGATAACCGTATTTATAGGTAAAATGCCTTGATATTCGGCTAAAATTAAACCCAATCCACCCAAAATACTTATTAAGCCGGATAATAAACCAACTTTCCAACCCAACAATAACCCGGCAACCAAAATGACCAATGGAATAGCTTGAATTGCCTGAGATTTTATTCCTCCGGCTGTCCAGGCCAATCCAAAAATAAAGAATAATAAAAAACCAATGAAAATAAAAGAGGCAACACTTGTATTTTTCTTTTTATTTAAATACAGCAAACCGGCGCAGGCAATATTAAAAATAATTATTATTGTAACCCAACGAATTAAATTCTGAGGAATTATAAAACAGACGATTGTTTGAGTAATTGTTAATATTGATGCAGTACCAAAAACCAGGTTAAAAAATACCCTTGCTTTAGATGCAATCTCGCTCTCATGAAATGTTAACAGGCTTTTATTTTCAAGTTCCCTGTGCATTATATCTGAAGGAACATTAATTTTGGTTTTTGTAGTTTTAGCCGAATTTCCTTCGGCGGATGGTTTATGCGAAGTTTTTCGAAATAAGATAGATAAAAACTTTTTCATAACTGGAAAGTTTTAAATTATTGCCTGGATAAAACCGGATTATTGTAGATATATAAAATTAAGAAAAATCAACAAAAAAAGTAAGAATAAAGTGAACAGGGCGAATTAATTTTATAATGCAAGAAACGAAATGGTATTATTTATATTTTTAACTAAAAATCTGTAAATATGAAAGTATTCCTGACAGGAGGAACCGGATTTATTGGTTCCCATATATTGGTAAAACTTCTTGAAAATGGTCACCAGGTTACAGTATTGGCCCGGAATAAAAACAAAATCCCTGCTTTAGCCTGTTACATATTATGGGGCAACCAAAGCCGCAACAGAGAATTTCATACTTGCAATTTCGTATGAAACAACAATGAAGGTAAATATTGTACGTCCCGGATACACGTTTGGGGACCCTGTTATGGAAGGCGCGCCAACACAAGCAGACAACCGGTTTAAAGATATTGCGCTTAAAGCAAAGCAAGGAGAAAGCATAGAAATAATAAAAAATGATGGGACACAGTTTATATGGGCTGGCGATCTTGCAGAGATTTACATGAAAATTATCAATTCAGGGGTTAACAGAAAGACCTACTTCGGACTTTCAAAAAACTTTGTTTCCTGGGATGAAGTTGCACAGCAAGCTTTTAAACTGGCAGGATCAAAAAGTAAAATAAATATTATTGACAAGAGTTATGGGTCCATTCCGGTTATTTTTGATGTAAGCGACATAACAAAAGATTTTGGACTGGAATTCGACCCGCATGATAAAATTATGGAACACTTAAAATACTACCAGGAAAATAGTTGAAATTATTATAACAGTTTCATTTCTTCGGAATAATCGAATTGTAAATCCTCATGAAGTGTTGCCAACGATTTTTTTATTTTCTGTACCTGCCTCAAATAAAGATTACCAAGTGCAGTATTGACATGCAGGGGAATTCCTGTCTTTCTGACTTTTTTGCAGAAATAGATGAGCAATTCTGTTTCCGTTTGTTTAGAGCCTGAATACTTAATGAATTTATTGGTAGTCCTGAGTATTTTTCGGATTGTTTTTTTTGCCAGGTAAATGCTGCTTTTATTCAAACCTTTAAATTGTTCATCTATCTGGTCTTTGACTTCTTTAATATACGATTGTTCGTCATGGGCTTCAAATAACAGGTATGAAAGCAGTTCTTTGTTTTCCTTTTTGTATTTTACCAAATGCATGCATAATTCCCTTACTTTTGACGGGTGCAATGTGCCAAGTTCTGTTTTAAGTTCTTTTATAGAAGCCACTTTCATTGGAAAAAACCATTGCTTATTTCACTATTTTTACCCTTCCTACTTCACCAGAAGTAAGCCTTACCTTAATCCCGTGAGGATGATATAAGCTTTTTGTCAGTATTTCCTGAATGATGCCATCCGTTATGTTTCCTGTTAACTGATTTTCTTTTGTTACGACCCCGACTTCTTTTCCAATCTTAACATCGCTTCTGTTTTGTCCCTTCATCCGAATATAATTAAGTTAAACATTTAAAAATCTTACAGTTAATTCTCATGAACCCCGAAAGGCTCACCGAAGGTAAACATCAATTTCTAAATTTTGCACCTTACCTTATGTTCATGTACTTTTGTGGTTGATACCTTTGTATAAAAAGCCACAACCATGGCGGTTTCATGAGAATAATTTTTTGGCACTTGAATCCTGTTCTCTAAACATTTATATATAACAATATTTTTTCAATCAGCTTTTCACGGATAAGTGGTTTGGATATATAATTATTGCATCCGGCATTTAAACATTCTGCAAGATCATGCGACGTGGCGTAAGCAGTTTGGGCAATAACGGGCATATCAGGGTTATCAACCTTAATTCTTCTTGTCAAATCCAATCCATTTATGTCGGGCAAACGAATATCCATTAAAATAAGATCAATATTTTGCTTTTGTTTGATTATTATTTCCAAACATTCTTTTCCTGTTTCAGCATAGTACAATTTAAAATTATAATCTTCGAGTAAAGCTTTTATTAATTCTGTATTCGAAATATTATCTTCAACTATAAGAATTGATTTGTCAGACCAATCATGTTTTTCTGATATTTCTTTTCTGATATTGTTTTGAAGTTTCATTTCAGGATAATAAGGTAATGTAAAGTGAAAAATGGAACCTTTATCAGGCTTCGATTCTAACCAAATCCTGCCGTTCATCATCTTAATCAATCCTTTTACTATTGAAAGCCCCAGTCCTGTACCACTTGATTTACGGTTTAAGTAGCCTTCCTCGAGTTGCCTGAAACGATCAAAAATAATTTCGTATTTGTCAATGAGCCGAAATATGGTTCTGTTCTGTTTTTCGTTCG
>CAVSGB010000273.1:0-6252 GCA_963726845.1 uncultured Bacteroidota bacterium
CCTGCCCTGACATTCGCGCATTTCATCGCGGCCCATACATTCAAATGTTTTATTCCAAATCATTATATTTAATTTATTTTGATTAAAATTATTTTTATCGGGAAGACGTGAATTGTGTAGTTGTGAATGGAGAAGTTGAGAATGGAGAAATCAAGAATAGGAAATTTACCCCTTTCATTCGTTATAATGACTCCACTATTCATAACTCCTCAACTCCAGCATTCCTCTTTATTTAAAAATATCTTCCTGGGTAACCAACTTCAGGCCTTTCTTTTCAATTATCTTAAAAGCTTTTTGTCTGTCGTCGGTACGCATGACGATTATACCTTTGTCGTGAAATGCAAAAGCATACATATATTCAATACTGATGCTTTCTTCTGAGAAATGTTTTAATGCTGCAGCAAACGAACCCGCTTCCTTAGGAGTTTCTATACCGATAACATCAGTAAGGTTTACACTGAATTCTTTCGCTTTAAGCAGTTTAAGAGATTCCACCGGATCGGATACAATCAACCTCAAAATTCCATATTCTGAAGTATCGGCAATGCTAAGTGCGGCAATATTAATTTTTTCCTGTCCCAGAGTTTCCAATACTTCTGTAAGACGTCCCGATTTGTTTTCGAGAAAAATGGATAATTGTTTTATTGACATATTATTTAGATTTTAGTTATTAGTTATTAGTTATTAGTTATTAGTTATTAGTTATTAGTTATTAGTTATTAGTTATTAGTTATTAGTTATTAGTTATTAGTTATTAGTTATTAGTTATTAGTAAAATGTTTTAATAATTTGTAATTTGTAATTTGTAATTTGTAATTTGTAATTTGTAATTAATATTGTTTTCTGTTATCCTTTACCCGCAAGGCTTTGCCTTCGCATGGCAGAAAATGATTTGGTTCAACAAGTTTTACCTTTGGAGAAATTAGCACTTCATTTCTTACTTCATCGATTATATACTTTTTTAATTTTTCAAGCTTAGAAAAAGTATCCATTATAATTGCTTCTTTCGCCTCAACTTCTATTATCATTTCATCAACTCCATCAATTGTTTCAAGTGTTATAAGATAATTGCTTTCTAATTCCGGGATTTGCACCAGGACTTTTTCTATTTGCATAGGAAATACATTGCAGCCACGAATAATAATCATATCATCAGTTCTTCCTTTGATGCGGTCAATGAGGCGGTGCGTGCGCCCACATGGGCAAACACCAGGGATAATTCGAGTGAGGTCGTGTGTGCTATATCGTAAAATGGGCATCGCCTGCCTATCAAGGGTCGTAAGCACCAATTCTCCAATCTCACCATCTGCAACAGGATCGAGTGTTTCGGGATTAATGATTTCCATCAAAAAGGAATCTTCCCAAAGATGAAGGCCATGTTGATACTCACATTCAAAAGCAACACCCGGCCCATTCATTTCCGAGATGCCATACGAATTAAATGCTTTTACACCTATCATTTGCTCAATATATCGACGGGTTTCTTCTGTATGCGGTTCTGCACCAATAATCATTAACCGTAAATCGCTATCTGTGCCTAGTTCAAGGTTTAAATCGTGGAATTGATCGACCAAATGTCTTACATAGCTTGGAATGGTATGAATAACAGTGGTTCCAAAATCACGCATCAATTTTATCTGACGTTTGCTGTTCCCCATACCTGCAGGTATGGTAAGTGTACCTAGTTTTTCAGCACCATATTGAAAACCAAGCCCACCGGTAAAAAGTCCATAACCACATATATTTTGAAAAACATCTGTGTTACGAACACCGACAGCAAACATGGAACGTGCAACTAAGTTTGCCCATGAACCAAGATCATGCCTGGAATGAAAAACAACTATCGGATTACCAGTTGTTCCACTTGATGAATGTAACCGAATTACTTCCTTTTTATCAACTGCAAGAAATCCATAGGGAAAGTGGTCACGTAAATTATCTTTAGTTGTTAGAGGAATCTTTTTTACATCATTTATATCTTTAAAAGAATCAATTGTCAATTTTTCTTTTTTGAAAATATTTTTATAGTAATCTGATTGCAATGCAACCTCTAAAGTTTTTTTTAGACGGTCAAACTGCATTTTTTCCAGTTCCTTTCGCGAAATTGTTTCTATGTCCTTTTCCCAGTATTCCTGCGACATAACTTAATTATTTTTATTTTGAAGACACCTTCTAAAATGTAAACCAATGATTAAACAAAAATAAAAATTTAGATGACATTGTCAATTTTTTTAGTAACTTTTCGAAACATCATTACGTCATATTCAAAAATACATATAAACGAAGGTAAAATCGGTAGATTTGCCAAAAAACCAAAATTTATGAAAAAAATAAACTGGCTTAAGGCTATTGCAGGACTATTGACGATTTTAATTTTTACTATGTGCAATATTAATGCACAATTCGGGTCAAAAGGTAGCGGGAATGTAATAGCCCAAGAAAGAAACCTTCCGGAATTCAACGGGATTGAATCAAGTGGAGGAATTGATGTCTATATTACCCAGAATGACACACAAAAAGTTGTTGTCGAAACCGATGACGACTTGCAAAAGTACGTAATTACCAAAGTTGAAGATGGAATACTGAAAATATACCCGGATAAATGGTTCATGCATTTCAAAAAACTAAAAGTCCATGTCAGCATGAAAGATTTAAAAAAACTATCAGGATCCGGAGGTTCCGATTTGTTCGCCGAGAAGCCAATAATTACTGGTAATTTTGAAATAAGCCTTAGTGGAGGCAGCGATGCAAATCTATATATTAAAGGTATCGAAATTTCTGGTAGTTTAAGCGGTGGTTCAGATTTGTATTTAAAGGGCGCTGCCGGTTATTTGAAAATAAAAGCTTCCGGAGGCAGCGATTGTAAAGCTTATGAATTAACAGCTGCAAAAGCCGACATCTCAACATCCGGAGGAAGTGATGTTTATATAACTGTTGAAGAGGAATTGAAAGCTTCTGCATCCGGAGGCAGCAATGTTAAATATAAAGGTAATGCCAAAGTAATTAATTCTGAATCGTCCGGAGGGTCAGATATAATAAAAGAGTAATTCCGTTCCACTCCTTAATATATGTTTCGCCCCTTGCCTTTGAAAGAAGTCAGGGGGTTTTATTTAATTACTCTTTTCAAAGTTTCAATTAATTCTTGTTCCCGTAAGGGTTTTACAATATAATAATCGAAACCTGCCTTCTCATAAGCAATCTTTTCTTCCTGCATAGCATAAGCAGTTTGCGCAACAACAGGCATTTCCCTGTTGAATTCCTTAATCAGCTTTGTTGAAGTAACACCATCCATAACCGGCATTTTAATATCCATCAATACAGCTTTAATATTGCCATTAGAGCGCACAGCTTCTAAAGCTTCCAATCCATTTTTAGCCCGGATGACTTTTAGCCCATGTTTTTGGATTAATAATGATATTAACTTGAAATTTGCATCTTCATCTTCTGCAATTAAAACAATCTCATTGTTAAAAATTATTGAAGTGCTATCATTATTTGTTGTGTTTAATCCTTCAACTTTTTTATAGGGAACTGTAAAATGAAATTCAGCTCCTTCGTTGGTATCCGATTCGAACCAAATTGAACCTCCTAAAAGATTTATCAAGCTTTTTGAAATTGCAAGGCCTAAGCCCACTCCTGAAAAATATTGCCCTGCAGGATGTTCAATTTTATAAAAACGTTCAAAAACCAGGTCATGCCACTCTTTTGGTATTCCAATTCCAGTGTCTTTAACAAAAAACTTCAGTTCTTTATTACTAAAACTTTCAATACCAAATTCAACTTTACCTTTTTCAGTAAATTTTATAGCATTGCCAATCAGGTTTGAAAATATTTGCCTCAATCTTACTGGATCAGTTTCGATGTCGAAATTTTGACCTATTGAAGCAAGTTCCAATTTCAGTTCATTTCCTCTTGGAAGGGCCATAATATTAAAACTCTGGAACAGATCAGAAAGAAATGAAGACAAGTTAATAACCTTGTATGAAAGAATAAGTTGATTCGATTGAATTTTTGACAAATCAAGAATATCATCGATCAATACAAGCAGAGAACTACTATTTTTTTTAATCAATTCAATAAACTCTTCATGCTGGACTGGCGGAAAACCTGATTGGGAAAGTAAATTTGAAAATCCCACAATTGCATTCATGGGTGTACGAATTTCATGCGACATATTAGCAAGAAATGCTGTTTTCAGTTTATCCGATTCTTCTGCTTTTTTTATTGCTTCCTCTAATTCTTTTGTCCTTTCTTCTACCATCTGCTCTAAATGGTGCCGATGGCTGTCAAGTTCGATATTCTGTTGCAATATTCTCGTCTGCTGCTCTTTTAGTAGTTTATTAACTTCCTCTAATGATTCTTTTTGAATAATAATTTCTTCCTGTTTTTCTTCAAGACTGGTATTGGTTTCTTCAATTTGTTTTGTCCGGTCTTTTACTAAGGCTTCAAGGACTAATTCCCGATTTTCGAGCCGACGTATGCGATATAGATAAACCAAATATGAACCTAATGCAATTAGCAGAATAATTAAAACCCTAAACCATGTTGATTTCCAAAATGGTGGTATTACAGTTATTTGCAGCCAGGCAATATCTTTATCAGCGCAACATTTTCCACTATTATTGGTAGCTTTTACCCTGAAATAATAAATACCGGCTGGTAAATTCGAATATGTTGCCCACCTATGGCCTGGGTCAGTCGCAATCCAGTCTTTATCGAAATGATCGAGCTTGTAATGGTAAATAATTTTCTCTGGAGCTGCAAAGTGCAATGCTGAAAATTCGATCGTGAAAGCATATTCTTTGTGAGTCAACTCTATTTCCCTGGTATGCGAAACTTCCTTATTTAAAATTTGCCTGTTATTAATTATATCTCCGGGATTGAGATATTTATTCAGAATTTTAATCGCTGTTATAACTGCTTTTGCCGGATAAGGATTATCAATGATTGCTTCAGGATTAAAAGAAATAAGGCCTTTCGAAGAACCAAAATACATTTTCCCTGATTTCCCCTTGAAGAATGAATTAGAATTGAATTCGTTGCTTATCAGTCCATCGCTTTCAAAGTAGTTTATTGTTTTATTATTATGTGGGTCGAACCTGCATAGGCCATTGTCAGTGCTAAGCCAGAATTTTTTATCATTATCTGGTATTATCGAATAAATAGTATTGTTGGGAAATCCATCTTTAGTTCCAAAATGAATAAACGTCTTATTGTATTCATCGAATTTATTTAACCCTGCAGCCGTACCTATCCAATAAATACCCATTTTCTCCTCGTAAATGCAATAAATAGTATTATTCGAAATTTGGTTTTGGGCACCTTCAGTTTTATAATATCTTTTGAAAACCTTACTTTTTTCATCATAAACCAGCAAACCCCCGCTTTGAGTGCCAACCCAGAACCCTGCTCTGGCTGTCTATATAACATGTCCGGTAAAAACTATAATCGAGATAAGTTTTATCATAGTTGGCCGAATGATAAACAAACGATTTTGTTTTCAGGTGATATTCAACCAATCCTTTGGTAGCACTTGCTATCCAGAGGTTACCATCTTTGTCATTAATTATTTTTCTTATATTAAAAGCACTAAATGAATTCGGATTTTTTGAATCTTCATTCAAGTGACGGATTTGACCAGTATTATGATCAATTATATCGATTTGTCCGTAAAAAGAACCCTCCCAAATGTCACCAAATATGTCTTCGCATAGTGCACTTGTAGACATGAACGACAATTTAGTATCGTCATTTGCATTTACTTTGTACTGTATAAAACGATTTTCCTTTGTCAGATACTTTGTAACACCAGCACCCATTGTCCCCATCCAGACATTGCCTTTACTGTCTTCAATTACCGATAAAATGTTATTATCGCTTAAAGTATTAATGCCCGAATTTGGATTTTGAACAAACCATGTAAACTTTTTTTGCAATAAATCTATCTTGTCAATTCCAGTCTTAAAAATGCTTACCCAAAGCACATCATTTCTATCAATAAAAATATCCCTTGACTGGTTCCCACTAATTCCTGACTTGTTAAAAGGATTGTTTAAATATCGAATAATTGAATTTCTCTTTTTATCAAATTCTATCAAACCAATCGAGGAGCTTATCCAGAAATTATTGTTAAAGTCTTCTTTACAATTAAAAAACTCGGCTGAGATATTATTCGATATTGGAATATCCTGAAAAATTCCAGCGCGCTTATCTTTTTAGCAATACGTAATGGTACCAGTAGATGTAGTAAAA
>CAVSGB010000274.1:0-11011 GCA_963726845.1 uncultured Bacteroidota bacterium
ATGCATTGCTTAACAAACAATTTGCCGATTCGGTGGTACAGGAACGTGCCTGGGAGTTCTGTGGTGAAGAAGAAGGACGTTGGTACGACTTATTACGATTGGAAATGATAGAACAATTGCCAAAGTTGAAAACTTACACAACGCCACCGCCAATTCCGGTTTTTACAAAAGCCGATTATTTTGAAGAATTGCCAAGTGGCGATAAAGCATTAGACCCGAATTTGAAATGAAAAACATTACTTACATTTTCCTTATCCTCATTCTTTTTGGCTGCAAGAAAATTATGCATGAGCCGGAGTATGATATTTCTCAAATAAAAACCATTGCTGAAATGGATGTGGCTATGAACGGTATATATGCCCGGTTGGCGCAATATATTAACAATCCAAACACATCGCCTCAATACCTGGCAGACGATATGCCTTTGATACAAGATAATAGTTCTACTTATTTATACAACTATGAAAGATTTGAATATTCGTCGTATGGCGATTACAACTGGCAGAAGCTGTATAATATAATCGTGAGTGCCAATAATTTTATTTACCGAGTAAAAAGCAATACGAATATTAGCAATGAAATGAAAATATACCTGGGCGAAGTGTATTTATTACGAGCGTATGCATATTTCAGGCTGGTCCGCATATTCGGCGCAGTACCCATTGTAGTTGATATTGAAGTTAAGAGTACATTGCCCAAAACATCAATTAAAGATGTATATGCTTTTATTGAATCCGATTTATTAAAGGCTGCCAATTATTTACCGGTTAGCAAAGGCATGGCGCGTGTTCCCGGGCAATCACCCACGCGTGGAAGCGCAAAAGCAATGTTTGCCGAAGTATATTTAACTATGGGCGGATATCCTTTGCTCGATAATACCAAATATATCCAGGCGGCTCAGGTTGCAAAAGAAGTAATGGACAGCGCAGGTGTTTTTGGTTGTAACCTGTTGCCCGATTATGCAAACTTGTGGGATGTTAAGCATATATTGAACAACGAAACTTTGTTCGGCCTGTTCTTTTCAACACAGGCGTATAAAATTGTGAAACATTATGTTAGTTATAGTCAATCTAATGCTACTTGGTATGAATTTAATCTAAATCAGGAAACTGGTAATTATTTTACACCTGGAATTTCTTATTGGAATGATATTGCTCCTTATGTACCTTATAATCAATTTTCTAATTCTAATATAAATTCAATTATTCCAAATCCTATATTTTATAATAATTTTCCTGCATCGTACCGGAAAGATGTAACATTTCAGAATATTATAAATTTAAATTTAGGTTCCTCAATTGCTTATACTACCGATACAATGCACTATGTACAAACCTGGTATTATAAAATATATAATACGTTTGATGGCCAAATGTTTTATAAAAAATTCGGCTATGCAATAAACATCGATACTTTATTTACTATTAAAGAGTATGGGCATAAACAAATAGATTATTGGGCAGATCAATTTCATTTGGATTATGTTTCAGATTCTATTTCGGATACAATATACAAGCATATATCATTAAGCATGGGGCAACCCATTTATATTTATCGCTACGCTCATACATTATTAACATATGCAGAAGCCAAAGCGCGTTCCAGTCAGTTAGATGCTTCGGCTTATGAAGCAGTAAATATGGTACGTCGTAGGGCAAATAAAGTGGATATATATTCAACATCAAATTACGATTTACAACCCGGTTTATCATCCACTCAGTTTATCGATTCTGTTGTACAGGAGCGGGCATGGGAATTTTGCGCCGAACCCGAAGGACGTTGGTACGACTTATTACGATTGGAAATGATAGAACAATTGCCAAAGTTGAAATCGTATCCTACGCCGCCCATTCCGGTTTTTACAAAATCGGATTATTTCGAAGCTATTCCAAGTGGCGATAAAGCATTGAACCCGAATTTATGATGAAAGAAAAAAAGGCCTCACCTCAGCCCTCTCCGAATGGAGAGGGAGTTTCCTTTCTTCGAATTAAGAACGGAAATGAAGTTAAAACTGCTTTCTGGAACAGAAAAAACAATATTCGGCTTTCAAGTCCCTCTCCTTTTGGAGAGCTATGCGAAGCGTTCTCACGACCGAAGGGATTAGCGTTTAGGGTGAGGCTTGCATTTAAAATTTACTACCCCAGCCCCTTCTTAACTTCGACAAGCTCAGTTACCGGGAGGGGAAACAGAGTTGCGGCGATTGAAAATTGGCGCTCTGTTATAGCCCCTTTTTAAGGGGTTGGGGTTTTTGGATAACAATGAAAAACTGTAATATGAAAAATTTAAATTACTTACTACTTATCCTCGTTTTCTCAAGCTGTCAGAAAATACTGCACGAACCTGATTATGCCATTTCGAAAATTACTTCTTCCGGTGAAATGAATGTTGCTGTAAACGGGTTATATGCAAGGCTGTCACTATACATGAACAATAGCGACGACGAAAGGGCCGATGATTATGCATCTAAGGGTGGTTTTAGCGATGCAAACTGGCCGGCATTATACAATATTGTAATTAGCGCTAATAGTATTATAGCGCAATTCGAAAACAAAAAAGGAATAATCGCCGGACTGAAACCTGGTATTGGTGAGGCATATTTAATAAGGGCCTATGCTTATTTTCGTTTGGTAAGGAATTTTGGCCAGGTGCCTGTTGTGAAAGATGTTAATGTAAATTATACTATGCCTAAATCATCTTTTCATGATATTTATGCCTTTATAGAAGCGGATTTGCTTAAAGCCATTTCATTTTTGCCATCTTCTATGGCTTTATCAAGGATTCCTTATGAAACGCCATGCCGTGGCTCTGCCAAAGTATTATTGGCCGAAGTTTACCTTACTATGGGAGGCTACCCGCTTAACGATAATTCAAAATATTTAAAAGCTGCCCAAATAGCCGGAGAGGTGAAAGACAGCGCTTATTATTATGGATTTGGGCTGACACCAGATTATGCATATTTATGGGACAATATCCATACTCGAACAAATGAAAATGTTTTCACTTTATTTTATACCCAACAGGGAGTTAAATTAGATTACAACACTTTGAATAGTGAAACCCATTTTTATATGGGAACAATTGCATGGATGCAGAATTTTTTATCACAAATGCCTTATGGTTATCATTTTGTCCATTGGTTTACCCCATGTTGGACTTTTTTTAAGAATTATCCCAACAGTTATAGGAAAGAAGTAACGTTTCAAACAATTGTGCCCAAAACAATTATTTGGTATACCAGTTGGCAACCCGATATGCAGAATCCCGGCAAATATTATGGATTGATACGCTTTAAAAAAATATCTACAAACGACTCGGCATCGGTGATTGATAATGTATTTTATAAAAAATATGGATATTCATTTAATGTTACGGATACGCCTTTTACGGTTACACTTGCAATTGATTCAACTACCGGGAATGTTGATACAAGCTCGATCAATTTTAAAAAATACTTTAATTCAGGGGCAAACCAACCTATCAGGATATTCCGGTATGCACACACATTGTTAACCTATGCCGAAGCCAAAGCCCGATCCGGCCAGTTGGATGCTTCGGCTTACGAAGCGGTAAATATGGTCCGCCGCCGGGCAAATAAAGTGGATATTAATTCGCCCTCGAAATACGATTTGCAACCCGGGTTATCGGCCACACAATTTGCCGACTCGGTAATATGGGAGCGTGCCTGGGAATTTTGCGCCGAACCCGAACTGCCGCTGGTACGATTTGGCCCGGCTGGAAATGGTGGAACAGTTGCCTCAATTGAAAGATTTTCCTCCGCCAGTCCCGATGTATACCAAGTCAAATTATTTTTCGCCCATCCCAAGTAATGATATAGCATTAGACCCGAATTTGAATTGAAAGATAAATTTATAAAAACCAAATAACTACGTTTATGAAAACAATTATTGCAGTATTCTTATTTTTTGCTTCCGCATTATTTATGCAGGCACAAACCGGTAATGATGCTTTGAATCAAAAAGTTCAATTAAAGACCGGGAAGCTCAAATTAATTGAAGTCATTGGAAAACTGGACGAAATAAAAGGTATTAATATTACTTACGATGCCAATACGCTTCCTTTAGAATCAAACCTTGAATTTTCCGGTGAAAGCCTCACTGCAAAACAGGTGTTGGATTTGGTCCAGAAATCATTGCCAGTTGATTACCAGGTGAAAGGCAATTATGTGATTTTGAAAAAGCGAAAATTAAAATACAAAATTACTGGAATGGTCACTGACTCGGTGGAGCATGAACCTATGGCAGGTACCAATATTTTTATTAAAGGGGAACGGTGGGGCGTGGTAAGCAATTCCATCGGGAACTACTCAATTAACCTTTTGCCCGGGGAATACACGCTGGTTTACAGGTTCATTGGCTTTAACGATGAAGAGAGGGTAATTAACGTATCAGGCGATACGGCCATTAATATCATATTACGCCCATCGACCAGTTTGATCCAGGAGGTTAAAGTAACTTCGAAAAAACCCGATTATTATCACATCGATGTCGGCCGACCCGTACAAACCATAGACGCCCTGGAAATGAAGGAACAAAGCATAAACAATGCTTCCGATGTTCTTATGGCAAGGTTATCGGGCGTTTGGGCAACCAAAACTTCGGGTATGCCCGGCGATCATGTGAGCGTGCGTATTCGCGGGATTAGTTCGCTTTTTGGCAGTGTCGACCCGTTGTACGTCGTGGACGGGGTTTCAGTGCCCATTGTAAACCTGAATACGCTTGGCATTGCCGATTTAAATGTTCACGATATCGAAAATATTACAGTATTGAAAGATGCTTCATCAGAAGCATTATACGGTTTCCAGGGTGGCAATGGGGTGGTAATGATCCAGACCAAACAAGGCGAAAAGGAAAATTATATTGAATTTACTTCCCGTTACGGAGTTGAAAGGAACACAAAATATTACAATTTAATGGGAACGAAAGATTTTCTGGCATCGATGGATTCGTCAAAAAAGAAAATAAGGATTGAAATCCGAAATAATTATCCCCCTTACAGCGATTCTTTAAGGAATGAAAATATGCAAAAAAAGATTTTTCAGGATGGTATAAACAAAGAATATCAACTGGCAGGCTCAGGTTCGATAAAAGGTTTTAACTATTATATTTCGGGTAACCTGAACGACCATTCCGGTATTATTGTAAATTCGTTATATAAAAAATATTCCTTATCGGCCAGCTTCAGTAAAAAAGATAAGCGATAAAATTTCTATACAGTTCGGTTATCGGGGCAGTTTGCAAAACAATAAAGACAACCTCGATACATACAATGGCAACAATATAATTATGGCCGGGATTAATAAAGCGCCCTGCATAAAATCCGATTCGCTATATCCTACGCCGCTCGTATACCAGTATTTGCCAATGCTCGAAAGCAATGTGCTTACCGATTCGTTATTGAAAAATACTAAAAAACTGGATGTTGTTACGAACCTGTACCGCTTCTCTGTAAAATATACCATTAATGAGGATTTATTTATTAATGGCGCATCGAGCCTCTCGTACCGAAAAATGGACTATCTATCGAATATACCTTATCCGGTTACAGGTTCAGCTATTTATTTAAGCAGTAACGAGAATGTTATTGTTATTAATAACCAGTTGAATTTAAACTGGCAGCATAAATTCGGCAAGCATGAAATTAATATTTCGGCAGGCGGAAAATTTTATACCGATAATGCATATTGGAATGTCGATTCGAGCAGCTTTGATATTGAAACTATGGTTGCCGCCAATGAAGCATATATCCGCAATTCCATGGCAATTCACGGCCCAGGCGGATCGGTGGTGCGAAATATCAATTCAGGCATAGCCAACCTTGTATATAATTATGGCCAGAAATATTTTATTTCCCTTGCCGGGAACTTTGAAAATTTAAAAGAAGGCTTATGGATAAATTCTACTGAATTATTTCCATCAATTGCTTTCAATTGGGATGCCGCCCGTGAGTTTGGCCTGAACCAGCTCAGCGCGTTGAACCACTTAAATATTTACGCCAACTGGGGAAAAACCGGGAATTATCCGCTCAACAGCATTTCCGACGATATATTTGGCACCGGGCAGGCTGTAAACAACAACCAAATTAATAATGGTTTATTTATAAACCAGTTGGCCAATCACCAGTTAAAACCTGAAATGGTTGAAGAACATGATTTTGGTATATACATCGATTTATTTAAGAACAGCAGGGTTATAGTAAGGGCCGATTATTATTTTAAAACCAATACCAACCTCATTATCCAGCGGACAATCCCGGATTATTATGGCGGGGGCCAGGAATATTTTAATATAGGCGCCATTCAAAATAACGGGAAGGAATTCAGTATTGAACTGGTTCCCATATTGACAAAAGATTTTATGTGGTTTTCGCGGTTTAATTATTCAACCAATAACCAATTTATTAAAAAACTTGCAGGCGATCAGTCAATATATTTTCCGGGCAGCGATTTGTTGTTCCCCGACTTCGAACTTTCCGAAAACGGGAAAATGGGAAGTATAATGGGCTATAAGTGGGTTGGGCAATGGACAAAAGCCGATTCAACAGTATTTGTCCGCGATCCGATGCACCCGAAATTTATAAATATCGGCGGGTTAAAAATGCTGAAACCCGACACAACCACTCCTGCATGGTCTGTAAAAGATAAAGTTGTGCTTGGCTCGTCAATTCCGGCTTATACATGTAACTGGTACAATTCCTTTACCTATAAAAATTTTTCAATAAGCATGTTGTGGTATGCGGTTGAAGGGGTTAGCAAGTACAATGCCACACGGGCTGCCACTTATATGGCCGGCACCAACAGTGAGATTAATTCCTTTATAAATGTAAAAAGTTCAAATGTGGCCATCACAAACCTGGTTTTTTATCAATCGTCATATTTTGTCGAGGATGCCAGCTTTGTGAGGCTAAAGGAACTCACCTTTTCGTACCAGCCCAAAGTGAAACTTTTTAATAAAGTCGGGATGAAATTTTCTTTAAGCTTCGAGAACCTTATTACACTTACAAAATATAAAGGTTACGATCCTGAGGCATCTATTTACACCCAAAATATATTTTCCGATAACGCGGTGGACAGGGGGGCATTTCCCAATCCCAAAGCAATGTATATAAGCATTACACTTAAGTTTTAAAGAATGAAAAGAAGCCTCACCCCAGCCCTCTCCGAAGGAGAGGGAGTTTCCATTCATCGCATTGACAATGGAAATAAAGTTAAAACTACTTTCTGGAACAGGAAAAACAATATTTGGCTTTCAAGTCCCTCACCTTTTGGAGAACTAAGCGAAGCGTTCTCACGACCGAAGGGAGTAACGTTTAGGGTGAGGTTAAAAACACAATTATGAAAAAAATAACATACATATTACTAATCCTTATCTTTTCCGGTTGCCAGAAAATATTGCACGAGCAGGATTTTAAAATTTCGCAAATAAAAACCGTTGCTGAAATGGATGTGGCCATGAACGGCTTATATGCAAGATTGGCACAATATATTAATTGTTATTATTCGGCACCTCAATATCTCACGGACGATATGCCATACGAAGTAATCAGCAATGGTATTCCTGATACTTTTTTTAGATATTCTGATGTTACTGTGGAAACTTTTACAACTACATATACTAATATTTTGATCCCATTTAATAATTATAACTGGCGAAACCTTTATAATATAATTACCAACGCCAATAATATTATTAGCCAGTTTCAAAACAATTCAAATGTTAAAATTGAATTGAGGGCGGGCGTTGGCGAAGCCTATTTAATAAGGGCTTATGCATATTTCAGGCTGGTACGGATTTTTGGCCAGGTTCCCATTGTTGATAATGTTGACATCAATACTAATTTACCTGCATCATCGTATAAAGATATTTATTCATTCATTGAATCCGATTTATTGAAAGCCGCAAGCTATTTGCCCAATAATAAGGCAATAGCAAGGGTTCCAAATCAAACACCTGTTAGTGGAAGCGCAAAAGCAATGCTGGCCGAAGTGTATTTAACTATGGGCGGGTATCCGTTGCTGGATAATACAAAATATATCCTGGCAGCCCAGATTGCAAAAGATGTAATTGACAGCGCCAATATTTATGGTTTTATGCTTTTGCCCGATTATTCAAACCTTTGGGTTGGTACCAACATGCTAAACAACGAAGTTTTATTCGGCTTGTTTTTTTCAAATATGGGTAATGGACAGGTTTATCATGTGGATGGAGGTAGGTATGGTAGTACTTATGAATATTCCGAAACAAGAAATATTTTTGGTTTATCAACTCCAATACCAAAAGAGAATTTCATAAATACGTTTCCCGGATCGTACAGGAAAGATGTAACCATTCAAAACATTTTTGAATCGAAAGTTGATACACCCGTTGTAATTGACGATTCCATGCATTATATCCGGAAGATAAAATATATCAAATACAATACATGGCACAATGGAATGTATTATAAAAAATTTGGTTACATACAGTATTTTGATACAGCATCTTCAGCTATTGCATATGGGCGTAAAAATTATTATTTACCCGGCTATCCTTCTTATGGATATTGGCTGAGTGTGGATTCCGTATCAAAAAACCTGGTAACTATTTTTTCAAATTATGCCCAGCCCATTTACATCTACCGCTACGCACACACCTTGTTGACCTATGCCGAAGCAAAAGCCCGTTCGGGCCAGTTAGATGCTTCGGCTTACCAAGCAGTGAATATGATTAGGCGCAGGGCAAATAAAACGGATATGAATTCACCCTCGAAATACGATTTACAACCCGGGTTATCGGCCACACAATTTGCCGATTCTGTAGTACAGGAACGCGCGTGGGAGTTCTGTGGCGAACCCGAAGGCCGCTGGTACGATCTGGTACGATGCGAAATGATAGAACAGTTGCCCAGATTGCGCGGCGACAACCATGCCATGACAAGATCTGATTATTTTGATGCGATACCTGATGGAGAAAAAGTTTTGGACCCGAATTTGAAATGAAAGAAAAAAAGGCCTCACCCCAGCCCTCTCCGAATGGAGAGGGAGTTTCCTTTCTTCGTATTAAGAACGGGAATAAAGTTAAAACTACTTTCTGGAACAGGAAAAACAATATTTGTCTTTCAAGTCCCAAAGCAGTGGTATTTCAACATCACTGCCCTGTTATAGCCCCTTTTCAAGGGGTTGGGGTTTCTTAGTATTTGCTGAGATTTTCACGCGTTTGCACTGGGAAGAAAAATTAATCAACCAATTTTTGATAATATTTTTTATAAATTGCTACCGGAAACAGAAGAGGTTTTAAAATGGACGGCGGTGACCTTTTAAACAAATTAAAAGAAGGCAATGAAAAAGCATATAAGTTCATATTTAATGAATATTATGCCTTATTGACCGCTTTTGCATACAAGTATTTGCACGATTTAGATACTGCAAAAGAAATAGCACAAAATACCTTTGTAAAATTCTACGAGAAAAGAAATTCAATAGAAATTACTTCAAGTTTGAAATCTTACTTATTTTCAATGGTTCACAACGATTGCGTAAGTTATCTTCGTAGCAGGGACCTTTCCGGATTGCTAATAAATAAACTGGCGGAACACCAGGAGGGAAATACCGAATATCAGGTTTACATAGAACAAACAGAAGAAGAATATAAACTTCATCAGTTAATTGAACAACTTCCGCCACAATGTAAAAAAATATTTAAGCTCAGCCGGTTCGACAATATAAAGAATGGAGAAATTGCAAGGGATTTAAATTTATCAGTACGAACAGTTGAAGCGCAAATTTCAAAAGCCATTAAATATTTAAAGGATAATTATAAAGTCTTGCTTTTCACGTTTCTTCAATTTTAGTATCCTTAAATCCTATCTTATTTTTTAAAACTACCTTTTTAAATATTTACAAACGCGATACGTGTTTTTAATTTACATAGCGTCTAGGTAAGAAAGAAATAATTGAAACACTATCCAATATATAGTATGAAACATCCATGCACTATCGTTCGCAACAAGGGCATGAATATAAAATGGATGTTCCATGAGAATCAACCGCAAGATTATTAAATGTTTAACTTAAATATATTCTCATGAAAACAGATATTGATCTTCTTAAAAGGTTTATTGATAAGCAGACAAATGCCATGGAAACCGAAATTGTAAAAAAATGGCTGGATAAAAACAATTTCACCGAATATGAATTAAAAAATCTGGTTGAAATTCCGGAAAGTGTTCAATTATTCGGGAATATTAGCGCAAAAAAAGACTGGCCAAAAGTGCGCGAAAAATTATTTGCCAAAGAAAAACTGTTGCCTATACAATATATACTAAGGATTGCAGCTTCAGTAGCTATTCTGATTGCCTTATCCGGTTTGGTTATTCATTTTTATAATGTTGCCAATCAACCTATAATAGTTTCGAATTACAGCCCGGGTATATTGAATGTTACATTGCCCGATAGCAGCGAGGTTTTTTTAAATAGCAATTCCAAAATAATTTATAAGAAGAATTTCGGGAAAAAACGAAATATAATAATGGATGGGCATGTGTTTTTTAAAGTAAAACATGATGTAAAAAATCCATTTGTAATAAATGCCGGTGAGAGCAATGTTATGGTTTTGGGAACATCGTTCACCATTGAAACCAAACCACATTTTGTAGAGGTTATCGTTACCAGTGGCAGGGTGGCATTTTATTCAAATAAGGCGCATTGCGATACTTTAATTTTAACCAAAGGTGATAAAGGTGTTTTTAAACAAAACAGTTATTGTTTGGAAAAACTTAAGAATTATGATTTGAATTACCTGGCTTGGAAAACTCATGTACTTAGTTTTAATAATACATCTATGGTCCAGGTAATACAAGATCTTGAAAAATATTATGATATAAAAATAACCCTCTCCAATAGTTCCATTTCAAAACTTAATTATACTTCAGAATTTAACAACCCATCGTTAAAAGAAATTTTAAAAGAATTGGAATTGGTTTTGAATGTAAAAACTGAACGGATTAACCATAACGT
>CAVSGB010000275.1:0-10387 GCA_963726845.1 uncultured Bacteroidota bacterium
CTCTTTTTTAACATAAAAAACTTCATTTATAGTAAAATTTTCAATTAATTTTACTGCACTTGCATTAAAAGATATAAAATATATTAATATCCTTTTTACCACTAAAGCTAAAAATTATGAAAAAACAACTTTTTACCTCACTACTCTTAGTTAGTATTGCATTTACATTAAATGCAAAAGTATGGACAGTTAGCAACAACCCTGTTGCTGTTGCGCAATACAATACAATTACCGGAGCTATCGGTGCAGCTTCGGCAGGTGATACAATTTATGTGGCCGGTTCAAGCTCACAATACGATAATATTGTTATAAATAAACGTTTGGTGATTATTGGAGCTGGTTTTGGGAGTCCAAGTACCCCAACTGCATATGGTACTACTATTGGTACTGTTAACATCGACAGTGCATATACGGTTACAACATCTGGCACAAAACTAATTGGATTATATATTAATTATTCTATTTCCTATAATAATAACAGCTGGCCAAAAAATATTACAATACAAAGATGTTTTTTGAATAGTACAGTTAATATTGCAGTCGATGGCTGGACAATAGCCGATTGTGTAGTCAATACTAATATTTCCATTGTTAATACTGTAAATCCAATTCTAAAAATTTATAACAATATTATTTACGGATATATTCAAGACTACTATTATTCAACACCTCTCACAAATCTTATTGTTGATCACAATTGTTTTGTTGGTTCTAGTAATGGCGGGTTTTATAATGTCAGTTATGCAACCATTACAAATAATTTATTTTGGCAGGTAAGTACTTTAAACACAAATAATTCATTTAATACTTTTTCTAATAACATGGCTGTTTCTTCAAATCCAACGATCACTATTCCAAATGGTACTGCCGATGCACAAAATAACAATGGCAGCGGAAACCTTAACCTTACCGATCCAAAATTTGTGAATGTTACATCATCTTATTATAGCAATTACAGCACTTATATAAGCCAGAATTTCCATTTGAAAAATGGTTCCCCGGCAGCCGGAAAAGCTTTGGATGGCACTGATTTGGGAATTTATGGTGGTTTGTATCCCTGGTTCAACAATATTGGGGTTTCGAATATTCCCCAAATAACCCAATTAAATATTGCAAACCCAAATGTGGCTAAAAATGGTACATTAAATGTAAACGTTACCGCCATTATACAAAAGTAATTTCCATTAAAACTTTAAATTATGAAAAAAATAGTTTTAATGGTACAGCTATTGCTGTTGCTCAGCATTGTGCGGGCGCAGCATTTTAGCAAGGCCGAATATTTTATTGACAGCGACCCGGGCATAGGATTGGCCAATTCTACGGCCCTGAGCGATGCTTCAGATACGGGCGTTTTCAGTACAAGTTTTGGCGTGAACCTAACGGGCAAAGGAAGTGGGTTTCATAATTTAGGTTACAGGATTATGAATAATAACGGGATTTGGAGCATTGCGGAATTTCGTCAGTTTTATATTTATAATTTAGTAACAGCCCCAGCTTTAGCTAGCCTTTCTTCTTACGAGTATTTTATTGATATTGATCCCGGAATCGGAAATGCAGCGCAGGGATCTTTTGCAACATCCGATTCGGCAGCAATCTCAATCCCGATTGTACTTTCAGTTTCACCAGGCTTTCATAACATTGGGGTAAGGGTTAAAAATACTGTTGGCCAATGGAGTTTGACAGAAACACGTCCATTTTATGTTTACTCATCGGTAATTCCTGCAAAAACTTATAAAATTACAAACGCCGAGTATTTTTTCGATACCGATCCTGGTGTTGGAAAATGTACTGCTGTTAATACATTTACAGGGAGTGACAGTGTTTCTATAAGTTTTGCGGCATCTACAGCAAACTTGTTGCCTGGTTTCCATAACCTTCTGGTAAGGGTGAAAGATTCTATTGGCAGATGGAGCTTAAACGAAACCCGGTCATTTTATGTATACTCAGCACTAAATACTGTTAAAACTTCAAAAATAGTAAGTGGTGAATACTATTTCGATTCTATTCCTAAAAATGGCCAGGGAACTGCAATTACAGCTTTTACTGCTGAGGATACTGTTTCGACCAGTTTTAATATTCCTCTCGGTTCTTTAAGTTCGGGTAATCATAGTTTAATATTGAGGTTCAAGGATTCTGTCGGAGTTTGGAGTATGCTTGAATCAAGAAATTTTTATGTCTACCAGCCAAGAAAAATTTTACCTATTGCACCTTTGGTATATTTAGAATATTTTATTGATGCCGATCTTGGGTATGGAAAAGACATATCGGTTCCGGTAAGTAAAGGCGATACAATTAAAGCCCCTATTGTTATTGATGTATCAAATTTAACTTTGGGGCCACACACCATTACCGTACGGGCAGAAGATTCGACAGGTATTTGGAGTATTGCAGAAACTAAAACATTTTCAACCTGTAACCCTCTTGTAACCCCACAATTTTCCGCTGCTGAAGGTTGTGCCCAGACCCCGATTGCAATGTACAATTATTCAACGGGAACATTTACCGGGGCAAAGTTTGAATGGGACTTTAATTCTGATGGGATAATTGATACCATTACGACAACCACAACGGCGTTCAATAAAGAATTCCCGGTAGGTGGAACTTACAAGATTACACTAACGGCAATTGACAACGCAAATTGTTCATCTACAGTTACTAATACATTAACAGTGGATAATCAGCCGCCTGTTCCAACAGTTTTGCCATCAGGAAATGTTACATTTTGCCAGGGTTCATTAGGTGTTAAATTAACCTCTTCTGTAAATAATGTAGTTTGGAGCCCTACCAACGAAACAACAGTTTCAATTTTAGCCGGCAATACCGGGACTTACTATGCTACTGCTACAGATCCGATAACCGGCTGCACTGCTAATTCAAATGTTGTTGCGGTTACACAAGGTTTAATCAAACCCGACTTTACTTTTAGCGTGAACCAGACAACCAGAAAGGTTACTTTTATTGATGCTTCAGTTGGCGCAAATAAATGGCTTTGGAGGTTTGGGGATTATGCTTCGGGTTCTGGCCACACGCCAACTCATACATATAATCAACCGGGAGCTTATATAGCTTGTCAAAGCGCTTACGATACAATAAATGGTTGTAGCGCCGACACCTGCAAACTGGTTCAAATTAATGTCACTGATTCGACGTTTGCAGCATTTAGTTTTGTTGCCGGTTCAGGAGATTCGGTATATTTTAAAAACCTTTCTTCAAAAAATGCAACAAAATTTTATTGGACTTATGGAAATGGCAATTACGATACAATTCGAAGCCCGGCAGTTAATTTCCCAACTTCAGGAATTTTCGATGTTTGCCTGAGAGTTTATGACCCAATATCAAAGACCAACTCTCAAACCTGTAATAAAGTTTCGGTGGGAACTATTACCTGTAAACTGAATGCTTCATTTTCATTCTTTGCTGATCCCGTTACAAATATTGTTGAATTCAGCGACCAAAGCGATGGGGATTTATCATATTGGTATTGGAATTTCGGCGATGGAAGCACTTCGACTTCTCAAAATCCGGTACATCAATATACAAGCGCAGGTTTTTATCTGGTTACCTTATCTGTTAGCAACGCGAATAACCAATGTATCGATTCATACCAGGAATTTGTAAAAGTTGGAAACGGTAATTGTAAAGCGGCATTTACTTATTTCGTGGAAGGTAATACTGTAACTTTTACAAATAACTCAACCGGTAGCGTAACAGGCAACAGCTTGATATATTATTGGAGTTTCGACGATGGTACGTCTTCAACTTTAATAAACCCTGTTGTAAATTATGCGAAACCAGGAGTATATAATGTAAGCCTGACCATTACAAATACAGGCGGAACATGTTCTGACATATCTGTAATCCAGGTATTGGTTGGTAAGGTCGTTTGCAATGCATCATTCTCTTATTACATCGATTCGATCCAAAATAAGGTTTTCTTTGCCCCGGCAAATGCTTTGCCCAGTGATAAATTATTTTGGACATTTGGAGATGGCTCAACAGATACGACCAAAACGCCTTCTCACCAATTTACAGCTCCAGGGTACTTTACGGTTGGGCTCAGTTTATATAATACTTCCGGATGTATCGATAATCAGGTACAAACAGTGTTAATTGGGCGTGAAGGAATTGACTGCCAATCCGATTTTATTTACAGTGTTTCGGGTTCAAACGTTAGTCTCACTGACATCTCGAAAGGTAATCCTACTGGTTTCTTATGGAACTTTGGAGATAAATCAGATAATAGCATAAGTAAAGATACATCTCATTCATACAATAGTGGCGGCTATTATAATGTTTGCCACCTGATTGTAAATAAATATGGGATCAGCAATATTAAATGCAAACCTGTACCCGTTGTAATTCCAGGTCAGTTCAATTGCTTAGCCGATTTCAACTTTGTTGTCGATCAAAGCTCACATACAGCCACATTTGTAGATAACTCAGTTGGTAATCCTAATAAGTTTGCATGGACTTTTGGTGATAAACTCACATCGGCTGACAGTACCCCGACACATACTTATGTAAATGCCGATTACTTTCTGGTAGGCCTTAAAATTACGAATACTTCTACAGGTTGTACTGATCAAACATACAAGATAGTCAATATAACCAATATTCAGGGCAAGATAAAAGCCGGATTTGGTTATGATCCTAAAATTTATAATGCAAAAGCAGGCGGCTATCCGGTAGATTTTGTAGGTGCAGGCCTGGGTGATCAATCCCGGTTAAAATGGAATTTCGGGGATACAACAGGTATAGATTCCACGACAAGCACACCAGAACATGTATATAATGTTGCAGGCACTTATACCGTGTGTTATTATATCTCCGATCCAATTACCGGCCAGCAGGATTCAGTTTGTCAGCCAGTCACTACTACAACTCTGTGTACGGTTGATGTAACGCCTCCAATAGCTAATTGCAAGAATATTACAGTGCAGTGAATAGTTCCGGATATGCTACTATTACTCCGTCGATGGTCGATAATGGAAGCGTCGACAACTGCACCAGCGTTACATTGTCACTTAGTAAACAAGCATTTACAACGGCTGACGCAGGTGTTGTTAGTGTAATACTAACTGTACAAGATAGTAGTAAAAATAAAAGTACATGTACAGCGCAGGTAACAGTTGAAAAATATACAGGCATTGAACCCAATCAGGTTCTCTCTGGCTTTGATATTTATCCAAACCCTGTGAGTTCTTCAACTAACATTAAATTTGAACTTGCCCAGGAAACTCAGGTCGAGATAGGGTTGTTCGATTTAGAAGGTAAATTAATTGAAACAATTATTAAGGCTCAAAAACCTGCAGGTGAAAATAACTTCTTGTGGAATAGTTCTAACTTATCTTCAGGTGCATATATAATTAGCCTGAAAGCAGAAAATGGCCAAATAGAAAGAAAAATGCTGATAAAGCAATAACTTTAGTTGAATTAAGATTAAAAGCTGTTTCCCCGTTTTATTGGAGGAACAGCTTTTTTTACAGGGTAATTTTCTGTTTTATCAGTTTATCCATTACTTTTGCACCGTTTTTTAACAAAAATATAGTATTGTGGATAACGAAAAACTGTTCCCGGAATTTCCTCCGGTAAGCTCCAAACAATGGGAGGATTTAATCAAAGAAGACCTAAAGGGAGCTGACTACGATAAAAAATTAGTTTGGAAGACCATTGAAGGCATAAACGTAAAACCTTATTATCGGGCTGAAGACCTTCAGAATTTAAAACACCTAAATGTAATTCCTGGAGAGAGCCCTTATGTGCGGGGTAATAAATCTGATAACAATTATTGGGAGGTTCGCCAGGATATTCGGGTTACAGACATAGGAGAAGCCAATCAGCAAGCTCTTGATGCTGTTGAACGAGGTGCAACTTCGTTGGAAATGATTTGTTGCAAACATCAAATATCGCGCGATGAATTTGCCAAACTTCTCAATGGAATTCATTTTGGCTGTATCCATTTTAGTATATCAGCTTGTTCCCAAACATCCATCTTGTTTGATTATTTAATTGACGAAACAAAGAAACGTGGATACGATGCAAGTCAAATGAACGGTTGTATTCATTTTGATCCGCTGGGTTTGCTTACAACATCCGGTAATTACATGGTATCGGAAAATGAAGACCTCTTACTGGTTAAGGCATTAATTGAAAGAGGAACAAAGCATTTACCATTGTACCGAGTATTGGGCGTAAGCGGATACCTGTTCCGGGAATCAGGTTCCACAATTGTCCAGGAATTAGGCTTTAGTTTGGCTATGGCTAATGAATACCTGGCGAAGCTTATTGATATGGGATTATCAATTGATGATATTGCCCCTCGAATGCAATTTATTTTTGCTACCGGTTCAAATTACTTTTTTGAAATTGCTAAAATCAGGGCATTCCGAATGCTTTGGGATACAGTGGTGAAAGCATACAATCCAAATGACAAAAGCGATTCAAAAGCTTATGTTCACTGTACAACACAAAAGTGGAACATGACTATTTATGACCCTTATGCAAACATGCTCCGTGCTACAACCGAAAGCATGAGTGCTGTATTGGGAGGGGCTGATTCATTAAGTGTTCGCCCTTTCGATGAGCCATATCATAAAGCATCTAACTTCTCGAACCGCATAGCCCGCAATACTCAAATTATTCTCAAGGAAGAAGCTTATCTCGATCGCATTGCCGACCCTGCTGCCGGTTCATATTATGTCGAATCGCTTACGGACAGCATAGCAACTGAGGCATGGAAACATTTCCTGAAAATTGGAGACCGAAGGCGGATACAGCAAAGCTTTTATTAAAGGTACCATTCAAAGCGATATCAATTCAATTGCAACCAAACGGTTGAATGATATTGCTATGCGTCGTGTAACTTTACTTGGCACGAACCAGTATCCAAATTTTAATGAACAAATGATATCTCAGATTGACCAGGATGTAATCGATGAAAAAAAGATTATCGCATCAACAACTATTGCAATACCTCTGAAACGCAATCGCGGGGCCGAAGCATTTGAGTCCATTAGGATTAAAACCGAACGAAGTGGCAAACGCCCTAAAGTTTTTATGCTGACTATTGGAAACCTGGCTATGCGTTTGGCCCGTTCACAATTCTCAAGCAATTTCTTTGGTGTTGCAGGGTTTGAAGTAATAGACAATAATGGCTTTAAAACAGTTAATGAAGGAATTAAAGCTGCATTTGAAGTCAAAGCCGATATAATAGTTCTTTGCAGCAGCGACGATGAATACATGACATTTGCCCCCGAAGCTTTCAAAAATTTGGCCGGGAAAGCCATATTCGTTGTAGCAGGAGCACCTGCCTGTCAGCAAGAGCTCGAAGCGAAAGGGATTAAAAACTTCATCAGCATAAAATCTAATATTTTGGAAACATTGAAATTTTATCAAATAGAATTGGAGATATTTTAAACGCTAATTCGCAAAGACGCAATGATGAAATCGCAATCTGAATACGAAAATATTGGAAACCTTATCCTAAATAGTGCTTTTGAAGTGCATAAAGAATTAGGCCCCGGCTTACTCGAATCTGTTTATGAATTTTGCTTGACTGAAGAACTATTAAATAAATCTTTAAAGGTTCAAAATCAGATAAAATTACCTGTTGTTTATAAAGGTAAAATTTTGAACAAAGAATTTATAATAGACATTCTTGTTGAGGATTTAATAATAATTGAACTAAAATCAGTTGAATTACTTTTACCAGTTCATGAGGTTCAATTGCTAACTTATTTGAAATTAGCCGACAAAAAACTTGGTTTTCTCATTAATTTCAATGTACAATATTTAAAAGAAGGTATCCGACGAAAAGTAAATAATTATTTCTTAGCGTCTTAGTGTCTTTGCGTTTAAAAATATATTATTATGAAACCAGATTTTACTAAAATTGATTTTCAAAATATAAAAACAGGCAGCAGCAAGGTACATACAGAATCCTCATGGAGGACTGCCGAGCAAATTGAATTGAAACCTGTTTATACAGCTTCGGACCTCGAAAATATGGAGCATCTCAACTATGCAGCCGGGATTCCACCATATCTTCGCGGGCCATACAGCACTATGTATGTTATGCGGCCCTGGACAATACGCCAGTATGCTGGTTTCTCCACTGCCGAAGAAAGTAACGCTTTTTATCGCCGAAACTTAGCTTCAGGTCAAAAAGGATTGTCTGTTGCTTTCGATCTTGCTACACATCGCGGGTACGACAGTGACCACGAGCGAGTTGTAGGCGATGTTGGAAAAGCAGGTGTTGCCATCGACAGTATCGAAGACATGAAAATCCTTTTCGACCAGATTCCGTTAAATAAAATGTCGGTATCAATGACCATGAACGGCGCAGTGCTACCAATATTGGCATTTTATATTGTTGCTGCATTGGAACAAGGTGCCAAACCCGAAGAGCTTAGCGGTACTATCCAGAATGACATCCTTAAAGAATTCATGGTCCGCAATACATATATTTATCCACCTGAGATGAGTATGCGTATCATCGCTGATATTTTCGAATATACTTCGAAGTTTATGCCCAAATTTAACAGCATAAGTATTTCGGGCTATCACATGCAGGAAGCAGGCGCTACGGCAGACATAGAGCTTGCATATACCCTGGCGGACGGTTTCGAATACTTGCGCACCGGGACAAAAGCCGGGATAAAAATCGATGACTTCGCCCCTCGCCTATCGTTTTTCTGGGCAATAGGAATGAACCATTTCATGGAAATTGCAAAAATGAGGGCAGCACGTTTACTTTGGCTAAAATCGTGAATAAGTTCGAACCAAAAAATCCTAAATCACTGGCCCTGCGCACACACTCTCAAACATCTGGATGGAGCCTTACTGAGCAAGACCCTTACAATAATGTTGCCCGGACCTGTATTGAAGCAATGGCGGCAGCTTTAGGGCACACTCAATCGTTGCATACCAATGCACTCGATGAAGCCATCGCGCTGCCAACTGATTTTTCAGCCCGAATTGCAAGGAACACGCAAATATATCTGCAGGAAGAGACCAACATTTGCAGGGTCGTTGATCCGTGGGCCGGTTCATATTATGTTGAAAGCCTTACCAATGAACTCGTTCACAAAGCCTGGGATTTGATCGGGGAAGTCGAAAAATTAGGTGGCATGTCGAAAGCCATAGAAACGGGAATCCCCAAGATGCGCATCGAAGAAGCTGCTGCCCGAAAACAAGGCCGCATCGACAGTGGACGCGATACAATTGTAGGAGTGAACAAATACAGGCTTGACAAAGAAGACCCGATAGATATCCTGGATGTAGACAATGCCGCAGTCCGTGAATCTCAAATCAAACGTTTACAAATATTAAAAGCAGAAAGAAATAACACTGAAGTTCAGGCTGCTTTATTGGCAATTACTGATGCAGCCCGCAATGGTAATGCAAACCTGTTGGAACTTTCCATTGTAGCTGCAAAAAAACGTGCTACCTTAGGCGAAATTTCAGATGCAATAGAAAAAGTTTCAGGAAGGTATAAAGCTGTGATAAGGACTATATCTGGCGTATATAGCGCCGAAAGTAAAGATGATGAAGATTTTAAAGCAGCCCGCGAATTATGTGAACAGTTTGCAAAATTAGAAGGCCGCCAACCCAGAATTATGATTGCAAAAATGGGACAGGATGGCCACGACCGGGGAGCTAAAGTAGTTGCAACAGGTTATGCCGATTTAGGTTTCGATGTTGACATCGGGCCCGCTATTTCAAACCCCTGCCGAAGCAGCTAAGCAGGCAGTTGAAAATGATGTCCATATCCTTGGGGTTTCTTCGCTTGCCGCAGGGCACAAAACGCTTGTTCCACAGGTTATAGAAGAACTCAGGGAACTTGGCCGCGAAGACATTATGGTTATAGCAGGAGGAGTAATTCCGTCACAAGATTACGATTATCTTTATAAAGCCGGGGTCGTGGCTATTTTTGGACCCGGCACATCAGTTGCAAAAGCCGGTAGGAAAATTTTGGAAATATTATTAGAAGCAATTAAAGAATAATACATTCCTAAATTATGGTTATTCATCATAAAGTGTGGAAATGCAAAAAAGGGCGCGAAGCGTTAAACTGAAATTCCTTTTCGGCTGAAAACTGTTTGAGCGAAAGCGCAGCCGGAGTGAGTTTTTTCAGCCAGGTTCTTTTTGGTTCCTTTTTGGAACGCCAACTTAGTGTTAGCGATCTCATGAGCAATAGCGAATAAAAAGGAACATTAAATAATTTGATTTTAACATTTCCATAAATCCATAAAGAAGAATTCTTTGGGTACTTTGTGTAATAGTTATACCAATAAGAAACAAAAAGTTGCACTAAGTTGATTTCATTAAAGTTCACAGGCACCTCAAAAAAGAATAAAACCCTTCATTATACTTTCAACTTTGTAAA
>CAVSGB010000276.1:0-8990 GCA_963726845.1 uncultured Bacteroidota bacterium
GGGAAACCAGTCTGCCAATGAAAGAAATTTTCTCTTTTTCAACTTCTGAAAAAATTCAACTAAATGGTTGGATGATCAAACCTGTGGACTTTGACTCTACAAAAAAATATCCGGTTTTGATGTACGTTTATGGCGACAGGCTATCAAACAGTGATCGATAGTTGGAAGATAAACTGGCTTACTTACCTAGCCACGCAAGGGTTTATTGTTGTATCAGTTGATGGTCGAGGTTCGGGCGGCCGTGGTGAATCATTTAAAAAAGTGACTTACCAAAATCTCGGGTATTATGAAACAATAGATCAAATTGAGGCTGCAAAATACTTAGGCCATCTTACTTTTGTTGATTCTACGCGTATAGGGATTTACGGATGGAGTTACGGTGGATACATGGCTGCATTGTGTATTTTAAAAGGTGCAAACAGATTTAAGGCGGCTATTTCTGTTGCGCCAGTCACAGACTGGAGATTTTACGATTCAGTTTATACAGAACGTTATATGGGACTTCCTGAAGAAAATACTACAGGTTATGAAAAATCTTCTCCATTGATGTATGTTGATTTGCAAAAAGGTAAATATTTATTGATTCATGGAACCGGAGATGATAATGTACATATCCAGCACAGCATGGCATTGGCAGAAAGCCTAGTACAGGCAGGAAAACAATTTGATATGCAAATTTACCCGGATAATGACCACAATATTAGAGGCGGAAATACTTCACTTCAATTATATACCAGGATGGTAAATTTTCTGAAAGAATCTTTGAAATAATTTACCAATGTGGCTAATGTGCTAATGTGCCAATTAGGCATTTGGACAATATTATGATATGCTAATTTATTATGACAGTTATATATTTTTAAATTTAAAATTGATTAATCGACACATTAGCACATTGGCACATTGATACATTGACAAATTGGCACATAGTCTAATCAAAAATCTTTCTTTTATTTAAAGCATTTTGGTATGCTTCTGCATTTTGGTTATGCTGAATTAGCGTCTTTGCAAATACATGATTCCCCGAAAAGTCTGAATTGGCGCACATATAAAGATAATTGTGCTTTGTATAATTCAATACACCATCGATTGCTTTAATTGAAGGCATTGAGATAGGGCCTGGCGGCAAACCTTTATAAATATACGTGTTATAAGGCGATTTAATTTCTGTATGTATACGCAATAACCTTTTCAACGTAAAATCATTTAAAGCAAATTTAACTGTAGGATCGGCCTGGAGTGGCATATCGTACTTCAATCGGTTTATGTATAACCCAGCAATTATAGGATATTCAGAATCAACATTTGTTTCTTCATCAACAATCGATGCTAAAGTTATTACCTGTATCCTGGTCATTTCAATATCTTTAGCCTTCCAATCTCTTTTATTGTTCCAAAACTTATTGTACTCTTTGAACATTCGTCTTATGAAATCTACTGCATTTGTATTCCAAAAAAATTCATAAGTATTAGGAATAACCATTGCTATTGCTGTCTTTGAATTAAACCCGAAATGATCAAGGAAAGTGTCGGCCTGAAGGTATTTTAAAATTGAAATTGAATCTGCTTCAAGGTGTTTGCCTGCAATCCCTGCAACTTCGTCAATTTTCCGTAAATCATGAAATGAAATTTTAACAGGTTCCTGTTTCCCCGACCTAAGCAAGCAGATTAATTCGTTGTTGTTCATACGATCTTTTAATCTGTATCGTCCGGGTTTCACATGGTTAATGTAATGTTTCTTTCTTGCCAGCCATTCGTAAGTCTCCTTTTTAATTAAATAATGCTTTTCAATAAGCAAATTTGTGACATCGGAAAATTTTGATCCAGTCGGAATATATAAATAACCATTTGATCTATCACTAACTTCTATATTGGGCAAATAAATTTTACTTGTAATATTTATTAATAAAACAGCAGCGAATAAAATAATAAATATTGCCAGTAAAATCAATATTTTTTTGTAGTATTTATTATAAAAAAAAAGTTCCATGCTTCAGTTTTGATTTAAGGCTGGCAAAATTATTGAAATCAAGAACAATTCCACAGTATTTAAAAGTTAAAAAAAAATCCTATATTTATCAACTTTTTAAATAACCCTGATTTCCTAACCTTCATCAATTATGAAGATAGAGGCAATATATAATTTGTTCAACAACCTGCATAACGATAACCTTAGCTTCATCTATCAGGGAAGTTTTAATGACGAAATTACTGAACGTATAATTGACATTAGCGAAACAAGCATTTCGAGTAAACAGGAACAGACTAAAATGAGCAATAAAGTTTCTTTCCTGCTTGCAGAATGTTTTCAGAATGTTATACGGCATGGCGAAAACCCGTCACTTCGTAAACTTTCATCAGAAACAGCTGGAATTTTTATCACAAGAAATATAGGCAAATCGTATTATATTTCTTCCGCTAACCTCATCGAAAACAAAGATGTGGAAAGCTTAAAATCTAAACTCGAACATATTAATAATCTGTCTCCTGAAGAATTAAAAGAAATGTACATCAGTGTCCTTTCTGATTCGGAATTTTCAAGCAAAAGGAGGGGCTGGCCTGGGGTTGATAGAAATGGCCAGAAAATCAGGTCAAAAACTCGACTTCGACTTTGAAACGATTGATAAAGAATTTTCCTATTTCTACCTCCAGATAAAACTTAAAAGCCCTGAAGAGACCAATGGCAGTCCTGAAGGAATTGATGTAAAAGTTGCTAAAGATTTTCATCATTTGATGTCTGAAGATAATATTTTTATTATCAATAAGGGCGACTTCTCACAACACACTATAGTGCCTATCCTTCGTATGATAGAAGACAACCTGCATAATTATGTTGGTGAAATGAATACTTCTAAGAAAAAAATTTTCCACGCCCTGGTCGAGATTTTGCAAAATGTAAGCAAACATGCTTACGAAACTGAAGGTAACAGGGAAGGCATTTTTTTAATGGGGAAAAAAGACAACAAGTTTCTCGTTTACACAGGTAATTATATAGCTAACAACCGGGTTAAAGCACTTGGAGAACATATTGATAATCTTAATAAGCTTAACCGGGAAGAATTGCTCGAATTGTACAAGCTCACTTTACATTTAGGTTCTACCGGTCACGACAATGATCCTGGCTTGGGACTTATTGATGTTGCACGCGACAGTTCAGAAAAAATGCAATATTATTTAGTGCCGGTTACTGACAATTATAGTTTTTATGCATTGGGAGTTATGATTTAATAAAAATCAGAATGCTGCACACCAAGCTTCTAAATCCAGAATCGATAGTTGTAATTGGTGGTTCAAATAACTTGCATAAACCTGGCGGTAAATTGGTAAGCAATTTACTCGAAAATCATTTCAAAGGTCAGGTTTACATTGTCAATCCAAAGGAAGATCAAGTACAAGGCTTAAAATGTTATAAAAATATAAGCGAACTTCCGTTAACTGATTTAGCTATTCTTGCAATACCTGCAAAATTATGCCCTGAAACAGTAAAAATTCTTGCAAGCCAAAAAAATACCCGTGGTTTTATAATTATTTCTTCAGGGTTCAGTGAAGAAAATGCTGAAGGCGCTTCTTTAGAAAAGGAGATTTTTGAAATAGTTTATAATGTTGGAGGCAGCCTGATCGGCCAAATTGTATTGGTGTTGCCAATCAAAATTATTGCGGCGTATTTACATCTCCCGTACCTGACCTTTATTCCGATGGCTGTGATTTGATTTCAAGTTCCGGTGCAACAGCAGTATTTATAATCGAATCGGCTATTCCAAAAGGCTTGAAGTTTTCCAGTATTTTTTCTGTCGGGAATTGTGCACAAACTTCTGCTGAAGATATACTCGAACATTTTGATGAAAGATTCGATCCGGATTCATCTTCAAAGGTGAAATTATTGTACCTTGAAACAATTAAAAACCCGGATAAACTTTTAAAGCATTCCTCATCTTTAATCAGAAAAGGATGCAAATTAGCCGCTATTAAAGCCGGGGGTAGTGATGCCGGAAGCCGTGCCGCCATGTCGCATACTGGTGCTCTTGCAAATTCTGATTTAGCAGTAGAAGCATTATTTCGAAAAGCCGGTATTGTAAGATGTTTTGGTCGGGAAGAGTTGACAACTGTTGCATCAGTGATGATGCACAAGGAACTTAAAGGAAAACGTATTGCAATTATTACACATGCCGGTGGCCCTGCAATTATGTTAACGGATGCGTTGTCCGAAGGCGGACTTGAAATTCCGAAGATTGAAGGACCGGAAAGTGAAGAACTTCTCAACCAATTGCCAAAAGGTTCATCGGTCAAAAACCCTATAGATTTTTTGGCCACTGGTGAAGCAAACCATCTCGAATTGGTAATTGATTATTGCGACAAAAAGTTTGATAACATTGATGCTATGATGGTCATTTTCGGAAGCACAGGTCTATCGAAAGTATATTCAGCTTATGAAGTGTTGCATGAGAAAATTGTGTACTGCAAAAAACCAATCTTCCCAATCCTTCCTTCAATTCAGACTGCACAAAAAGAAATGGACTGTTTCCTTGCAAAAGGCCATATATTTTTTCCGGACGAAGTCCAGTTAGGAAGAGCTATTGCACGTGTGTATAATACTCCAAAACCCCGGAAGAAAGCATAAAACTTGAAGATGTAGATATCCAAAAGTCACGACTGATAATTGAAAATTCTCCAAGTGGCTATCTAAATATTAAAATTACACAATCATTATTGGATTCGGCCGGTATACCTATCGTTAAAAATATTATTGTAAATAGTCGGGAAGAATTATCAGATAATGCCTGGCGAATAGGTTATCCTATGGTTATGAAAGCAATAGGGCCAATTCACAAAAGCGATATTGGAGGCGTAACAATTAATATAAAAAGCGAAAATCATTTGGTTGCTGAATATGAGCGAATGATTCGTATTAAAGAGGTAACTGCTATACTCCTTCAACCGATGCTGCTGGGTACAGAACTTTTTATCGGCGCCAAATACGAACCTAAATTTGGTCATATTGTTTTATGCGGCTTGGGCGGAATATTTGTCGAAATACTTGGAGATGTTTCATCTGGTCTTGCCCCATTAACTTATCAGGAGGCTTATTCAATGATACGGTCCCTGAAAAGTTACAAAATTATTAAAGGTACCCGTGGAAGAAAAGGGTTACCTGAAGATTTGTTTGCCGATATTATTGTAAGGCTTTCAATCCTGTTGCGCTTTTCAAAAGAAATTAAAGAAATTGATCTAAACCCTCTCATCGCTACGGAAACCGATATTACAGTTGTTGATGCAAGGATCAGGATTGATAAATAAATTGTTCAAAATAAATAATTCTGAATTCTGAATTCTGAATTCTGAATTATAAAAATTTATCTGACATTTTTTCCATTATAAAATTATTATCTTTAGCGCTTTAAATCTCTAATTCCAATGTTTGAAAGAATTAAATCTAAAGTCCTCTCTGAAGATAAACTTACAGAAATAAGAAAAATAAACAAAGAAAAAAAGATAGCATTCTGCACTGGGTGTTATGATATTTTACAATCGGGGCATGCTGTGTTTTTTAGTCAATGTAAAGAGCTGGCAGACATATTGGTTGTTGGTATAGGCCGAGACTCTGTTATTTCGCAACTTAAAGGGCCTGGCCGCCCGGTAAACCCTGAATTTAATCGTTTGTATCTCGTTGCTGCCATGCACGATGTAGATTTTGCAATTTTAAATAGTGAGGAAATCAAACCTGGTAAAATAGATTTCGAAAATATCATTGAAAAACTGCGTCCTGATATTTTTGTCCTTAATAATGACGATTCCGGGTTGGAATTCAAACAGGGACTCTGCAATCGATTTGGCGTGAGAATTGAGTTTGTTTCCCGCACTGTACCTGAAGAGTTAGAACCAACTTCAACATCCAAGATAATTGATAAAATTAATTTCTCATTCAAAGCTCCCCTTCGGATTGATTTTGCAGGCGGATGGACTGATGTTCCGTATATTATGCAAGGTACAACAGGTTATGTATCGAATGTGGCAATAAAACCTTTTATAGAGTACAAAGCCGGCAAATTTAATTTTTCAGGATATCCGCGCGGAAGCGGCCTGAGCACCTCAACTGCAGCCAAACTTCTTGAAATGATCAGTTCTAAAAATTATAATGCCGAAATAAAACCATTACAGTCAATTGCTGAAGACTTATTCAACCTTGAAAATAAAGAGCTCAATTGGGCAATTGGAAGGCAAGACCAATATTCAATAGTTTACGGTGGATTTAATTGTTTTGAATTCGGTAGTGATTATGCCCGCCCAATTAATATTGATGTTCCGTTAAAAATTCTGGATGAGTTCAGACAAAATTTGCTTTTACTTCATACAGGCGTATCGCGCAACGCACAAGTTGCCGTTGAACAGGTTTACCAGAATCATAAGACTATTGAAGGCAAAGCTGCATTAGAAATGATTAGTTCTTGTGGAATGCTTTTCTATGAATCGATTTCGAAAAAAGATTTTAAAGGGTGCGCACTTATCATGGAAGAAAATTTTAAAGCGCAGAAGCAACTTGCAGAAGCAACTTCGAATGAATATTTGGATGACATGTACAATTTTGCAAAGCGCAACGGGGCTTTCGGAGGAAAAATTTGTGGTGCAGGCGGTGGCGGTGCTTTTGTATTTTATTGCGAAGACCCAATATCGCTTAAACGTGCCTTAAAAAAACAATTTGTAGATTGTTTCGAAATTGACTTTGAATTTGAATACAAAAACATTAAGGAATTAAATACAATCTAACTAAACCTGTTTGGATTTTCAATCCATGGTGACATTTATTATACAGAGACATAATAATATTTATAAAACAGGAAGGGCAAATTGAAATAATTCCCAATTTACCCTTCATTTTTTTATTAGTATAAAACTATGTAAATATTTTAACCTAACTATTTTTCAATACATTATAATTAAGTACTAATATAATTTGTTTTATCAAAATTTATAAGCGTTGTCTTCAATAAGTTTGCCGGCAATCCTTCTTCTTGCGTTCTTAATATTAACCAAAGGAATTGATGTCAATGCATCAACAGCTTGAATCATCTTTACCGCATCGACAGAGGCTACAAAAGAATTGATGGCATCATAAGCTGCTTTTTTAACAATAGCAGCTGAATCATAAACAGAAACATCCAAAATGTCTTTGTAAATTGCTGCTGCTGAAACGCCTTTAATAGATTCAATTTTTTCTACACGCAATGCAGTTGACTCAGAAATATACACTTCCATAGTCATATCGGTAAGGTTATTGAGAATTTCCTGCTCAGCGATTAAGTTCTTTTCGAAATTCTTAGAAGCAGCATGTGTTAATAAAAGAATTGCTTTTTTGAAGTTCTTCAAAATGCGTTTTTTTTCCTGATAATATGTTTCGTTGCCGGTTTTACCATCGGTAATTTTATCAACTGATTTATATATCTTTTCAGCTTCGCCAAACATATCGAAATCGCCTTTCAAAGCCCTTTTCATAGCAGTATCAATTACCAGAAGGCGGTTAATTTCATTAGTACCCTCAAAAATTCGGTTTATACGTGAATCGCGGTAACCTTTTTCAACTGGCATTTCAGCCGAATAGCCCATACCACCATGAATTTGGACAGCTTCGTCAATTACGTAATCGAGAACTTCCGAGCCATATACTTTTAAAATAGCAGCTTCAACCGCATAGTGGCTGATAGCGTCAATGGAAGCTTTGCCCTTGTCACAATTTTCAATTTTGTAAACAGCCATTAAATCGTCAATATCCTTACTTAACCTGTATGTTGCCGATTCAGCGGCAAAAGTTTTTATTACCTGTTCAGCCAATTTGTGTTTAATAGTCCCAAAAGTTGAAATTAACACATTGAATTGTTTTCTTTCGTTAGCATATTTAACCGAATCATTAATGGCCTGTTTGGCAGCACCTAAAACATTGGCACCAAGTTTTATGCGGCCCATGTGAAGAATGCTTAATGCAATCCTGAAACCTTCACCCCTTTTGCCTAATAAATTTTCTACTGGTACTTTTACGTCATTGTAAAAAATTTGGGCTGTTGATGAGCCTTTAATACCCATTTTATGTTCATCAGGATTTACAACTACTCCGGGAAAATTGCGTTCAACTATGAAAGCGCTTAATACGCGGTCGTTATCAATCTTTGCGAAAACTGTTTGACAATCCGCAAAACCTGCATTTGTAATCCACATTTTTTGCCCATTCAGGATATAATGTTTGCCATCGGCTGAAAGCTTTGCATTTGTTTTTCCAGCGTTAGCATCGCTGCCAGCGCCCGGTTCAGTTAAACAATATGCACCAATAAATTCCCCGGTAGCCAATTTTGAAACATATTTCTGACGTTGCTCTTCATTGCCATAATACATGATTGGCAATGTACCGATACCACTATGTGCCATAAGCGCTACAGAGAATGAATACGCTGCACCAATAGTTTCAGCAGCAAGCATCTGTGTTACGAATGATTGACCAAAGCCATTATATTCTTCTGGAATTGAAATACCTAATAAACCAAGTTGACCTGCTTTTTTTAATAAACCACTCATAAACTCACGGTTTGATTTGTCAATCATATCCATTTTAGTGAACACTTCGGTTTCAATGAAATCGCGGCAAGACTGCGCTATCATTCTTTGTTCTTCATTGAACTCTTCCGGAATGAATATATCTTTTGCCTCAACTTCAGCTACAAGAAATTCACCACTTTTTAAGTTTTTCTTTTTTTCCATAGTTATTGTATAATTATTAGAATTTTATTTTACAAATCAAGAGATTGAACAATTAATTCGGCAATATCGTAGTTTTTTATTTCTTCTTCTTTGTTTTTGTATTTCAGGCCATCGGTAATCATTGTCATGCAAAATGGGCAAGCCGTGGCAATTACCTTAGCATCAGTCTTCAATATATCTTGGTCTGTCTCGATAAAAATTTCCTTTTTGCCTTTTTCAGCTTCTTTAAACATCTGTGCCCCACCTGC
>CAVSGB010000277.1:0-17508 GCA_963726845.1 uncultured Bacteroidota bacterium
GCCAGGGGATTTACGCTTACTACCAGGGTAAATATCCGAATGTTTTTGCTTCTAAAAAACCTTTAATCGACAAGGCAATTGCTGGAATTCAATTTGCATATAGCATGAATAATTTTCCAGAGATGAAAGCTTTGAGTGAAAATTACTTAAACCACATAGGTCATTTAGAATCTAATGGTTGCTTTAGGTGTCATTCTGGCAATCATAAAAGCGAAAATGCCGAAGTTATTTCTAAAGATTGTAATCTTTGCCATACAATAGTATCGCAAGGAACTGCACGCAATATGAAGTCTGTTCAGATGAATGAAAGTCAAGAGTTTAAACATCCAATTGATATTGGCAATGATTGGAAAGAAAAAGAATGTTCAGAATGTCACCGCGATTTGTGATTTATGTATTATCCCCTGAAACTGATTTCCTGAAGTAATTCTTTATTTAATATTCCTATTTTTTTCCCATCAACCTTAATTATGCCTTCAATTTCAAATTCTTTTAAAATTCGTATTGCACTGTCTTTAGTCATACCTGAAAGTTCCCCAATATCTTGCCGAGATAATGATAAATCAAACGAATCCGATTGAAAAATTTCCTTACTTAGATAAATTAAAATATCAGCAATTCGACCATGCATCTGCTTTTGCGTTAAGCTAATCAATCTTTCAAAAGTTCGAATACTATTTAAGCTGGAATTTGCCACAAATGCTTCTGCAAAAATTCCATTTGACCTTAATAAAATTTTAATATTTTGAATATCAATAAAGCATGCTGTGCATGGATCAATTGCAGTAATTGAATAATGATAGCGGTTATCGACATATAAACCCGGATCACCAAATATTTTCCATGGCAAGATAAGCTGAAGAATCAGATTCTTATTGGCCAACCCTTCAATAGACATCTTAGCAATTCCTGATGTCAACATTATTAAATGTGACGAAGCAGTACCTTGTTTTATGATATTTTCACCAATCTTAAAGCCAACTTCGTACCTGTTTTGATTAAGAATAAAAAGTTCTTCTCCATTTAACATTTTAAAAATTGGAGCTTTAGCATTACATTGATTACAATTAATACAGTTTACAGATTTCGTAAACAAAGTCATAAATTTTAATTTTTATTGTAATTATTACCTTTAAATCTTTATATCTTTTTATCTTTATTGCAAATTTAATCAAAAATGATTTTATGCATTAAATTTAACGATTTATATCGTAAAATAATAGTTTTAAATCCATTTTTTTACTAAAAATGGATAAATTAATCATGGCAAAGAGAAAAGGAAAAAATTATCTTTATGTCCTTATTTTTTCCGAATATGTTCACTCAATTAAAAATCAAAAAATAGGAGATATTTAAATGGAAAGACAGAAGAGCAAGAATGTTTTAGTAGTAATGGTTTTGGGCTTAATTTTGTTCAATTCCTGCGAGAAAGATACGTTTAAGGATGACGTTCTTTCACCTTCATATACTGTAAAGTTTTCATCAGATATTGTGCCCATATTTGCAAATAATGGATGTGATGCCACTTCGTGTCACGGCGGTGCACAACCGCTTAACCTGAAAGTCAATCCTTATCTGTCTTTAATGAAAAATGGAGATGTTGATACTATAACACCTTCAAATAGTATTCTTTATCAATATTTGACACCTACTGGTAAAATGAGCCAAATATCAAAAGTAACATCATATGATTTACAGTTGATATTGCAGTGGATTGAGCAAGGCGCTAAAAATAATTAAGAGTTAAGTTAAACGATAGAATTTAAAATACATAATATGACAAAAATGTTTTTTACCCGAAGTATTTTGATTGCAGCATTGTTTTCATGCTCAATAATCAGTTTTGGACAGGATAATGAGGAAGATACAGGAAAACTTCCAGTAAAATCGACTTTCTCGGCAGGTATGCTCATTGAAAGTCCTACAATAATGAGCCCACCTGATAAGGCCATGGAATTAAACATCCAACATAGGTTTTCTTCCATGCAGAATGGGATTAGCGACATTTTTGGTATTTATGGTTCAGCAAATACCCGTATTGCTTTAAACTACGGTATTACAGACAATATAATGATTGGTTTTGGAACTACATTGGTAAATAAACTCCAGGATTTGAACTGGAAAGTTGCAATTTTGAAACAAAATCGATCCGGAAGTATACCAATTTCCATCAGCTATTTTGGTAATGCAGTTATTGATGCCCGTGCAGATGAATTTTTTCCACCCAAAGCAACCTACCGGTTCATTCATCGACTTTCTTACCTCACTGAATTCATATTTGCCCGCAGGTTTAACGATATGATTTCTCTACAAGCTGCCCCGCAATTTGCATATTTAAATGCAACAGATTCGCTCCATAAAAATATAAATTATGGTGTTATGATAGGCGGACGAGCAAAAGTATGGGGTTCAAATTCTATTATCTTTGAATACGACCAGCCTCTTACTTCAGGAACAAATGTGAAACCGAATCTTGGGCTTGGATTGGAAATTGGCACAGCTACCCATGCATTTCAAATCTTTGTAACAAATTATCAGGGAATTATTGGTCAGCAAAACTTAGTTTATAATACCAACGATCCCTTTACAAAAAATTTCTCAACAAACTTCATGTTTGGTTTTAACATAACTGTAAGGTTCTAATTATTTATTATTTTATGTCAGTTTGAATAGTATAAAAAATATTTAGCTATCATAATTTTTTTCAATTAATTTTAATTATTATTATCAAATAAAATAAAATGAGAATTTATATGAAAACAATTAAATCAATTTTTACAGTTTTAGTGATAGCTATTTCAGGTATTTTGATTGCAAATGCTCAACCTTTGAAAGGTAAACCTTGGGAAATACCAGTGAAATATAAGGATTTGAAGAATGATGTTAAGCCTTCACCAGCAAGTATTCAGGCTGGTGAAACCTTGTACAAAAAGAATTGTGCATCGTGTCATGGCAAAACTGGTTTGGGCGATGCGCCCAAAGCCAAAACATTAGACACATTTTCAGGCGACCTTTCAGGTAAAGATTTTCAGGATCAGTCAGATGGTACTATATTTTATCAAACAAAATTTGGCAGGAATGAAATGCCCAAATATGATAAAAAAATAGAAGACGCTGACATTTGGAACCTTATAAATTATATGCGTACTTTAAAAAAATAAGTTATACATTTTACTCATTAGAAAAATTATTGATGAGTATAATTTTAAGATATTTTTAACCATTGAAAATAAAATATTTTACTTTTCAAGATGTATTTTTTTGATATTTAATTTAACAGGAGGTTTATATGAAAACAATTAAATCAATTTTATTGATAGCTGTTTTAGCTATTTCAGTTTCATTGTTGGCTTTGGCCCAACCAGAAAAAGGAAAACCCTGGGATATACCCGCTAAATTCAAAGATATGAAAAGTGCTGTAAAAACTTCACCGTCAAGTGTACAGGCTGGAGATGCCTTATACAAAAAAAATTGTGCGGCTTGCCATGGCAAAACTGGATTAGGCGATGGAACTAAAGCAAAAACATTGGATACATCTCCTGGCGATTTCACAAGTGCCAATTTCCAAAGCCAAACTGATGGTACTTTATTCTATCAAATCAAAACTGGCAGGGAAGACATGCCAAAATACGACAAAAAAATTGAAGATTCTGACATTTGGAATATTGTTAATTACCTTCGTACTTTAAAAAAATAAAATTGTCAAATTATTTTTAAAAATCTGATTCATAATGGGTCAGATTTTTTTGTTTTATTTAGTTAATCTTAATAAAAGATATTATACTCTTAAATTGCGCTTTTTACTTATTTTTGACGATCAATTATTAAACCAAAATTCAATGAAAACTATTCTTATTATTGGAACATCTGTCGTAAATTTTGCACTCATCTCCTATTCTCTTTTCATTTTTCAGGAAATTAAACATCGTAAAGTTACTTCAAAACTTCTGGCTTTTTTATCTGTAGCTGTAATCTTGGATATTACAGCTACTATTTGCATGATAATTGGTTCCAGCAAAGGTATTTTTACATTACATGGATTAATTGGTTATTCATCTCTCACGGCAATGATTATTGATACTATTTTAGTTTGGAATTTAAAAAGAAAATCAGGTTTAAATTCCGGATTTTCAAAATCGCTACATTTGTATTCTATTTTTGCTTATTCGTGGTGGATTTTAGCTTATATTACGGGAGCTATACTGGTATTTGTTTTCAAATAGTGTTAAAATATTTTCAATTAGCCTTGAAAGTAGTTTTATCGACTGAATGATGGTTTAATTAATTTATTATCTGATTTTTACGTTTTATAATTTGTTATTATTAAATTAAATTAATTTTAATATTACATTTTGAATAATACATAATTAAAGCATAATTATTTAAATTTTTAAGAAATGAAGAAATTATTAATAATGTTCTGCTTCACACTTTTAATGATTGCCTGCAAAAATTTATTTTCCGGTAAAAATGATGCAATTCCCTTAAATGCAGTTCACAAGATAATCGCGAAAGAATTCATAAATGCTAATGAATTTACCTATGTCCGGGCATCGGAATCAGGAAATGATATTTGGATTGCCATTCCAAAATCTGTAATAAAAATCGGAGGCGCCTATTATTATCAGGGGGGGATAGTAATGGAGAAGTTTGAAAGCAAAGAATTAAAAAGAACTTTTACAAGTGTTTTATTTTTAGAAGGCCTCAGCGATGATAAAGATAAACTTTTAGCAAAAACAAACTCATCGGTTAAGGATCAAAATACTGATGAAAAACATATAAATGTAAATACAACGAATCTTAGCAAATTAAACATAAACATTAAGACAGCCAAGGATGGTATAACGATTTCGGAGTTATTTGCCAAAAAAGAAAAATATTCAAGAAAAAATGTTAAAATATCAGGCCAGGTTACCAAATTTAGTCCTGACATTATGAAGAAAAATTGGGTTCATTTGCAGGATGGTAGTGAAAACGCTGGTAAATATGATTTGACGGTTACTACAAATGCTTTAGTAAAGAAAGGTGATACTGTAACCTTTGAAGGCAAAATATCACTCAATAAAGATTTTGGTTACGGGTATTTTTATGAAGTGCTAATGGAAGATGCAGTAATTGCTAAATAAGTTAACCCACATTGCAGGCTTTGAACCCAAATATTCATAAAATTCGGTTAATAACCCGGGTATTTATTAACAATAATCGATGAGTTTAAAAATGTAATATTGATAGCAGGATTGATTTTAACATCAAAGGAAATTCATATTGTGTGGTTGTGAAATTAAATTTTGAAAAACAATGGATTTTTATCCGATTTATTGGGTCACATTTAGAGTATGATAATATTGACGTAAACAAAATTTAAAATATAAATATAAATATAAATCCTAATAAAGACAGAAGCTGATTATCAAAAAGCATTAAAAAGACTTGAAATAGTTTTTGATGCAAAGATTGGTAGGATCGAAAGTGACGAAGCAGATGTACTTGGATTAATGATTGATGAATATGAAAAAAAACATTATCTAATTGAAGCTCATGACCCAATTGAAGCAATTAAAATAAGAATGGTAGCAAGTTTAAATGAATTGTTTCTGCCGAAAAAAAACCAGTAATTTATCAGTTTTTACTTTTCAGATATTCAATAGTCTTTTCAGGCGATGACATCATCGGCATTTTAAACCAATCTGAATATTTTGCTTTTAATTCAGATGCTTTTTCAGGCTCTGCTGCAGCTAATTTCATATCTTCAAAATATTGTTTTAATGACGATGCAAGTTCTTTGCCGCCTAACTTTCCATGTCCCGGGACAATAGTATTAATATCCCTTGCCAGAATATTTTCAAGGGCTTTTATCCATTTGTCGATATCTGCGCCGCTTTCTTTTTTAATTACCGGGTTCATTTTATTGAAAATCAAATCGCCTGAGAAAAGGAGCTTCCTGCTTTTTATATAAACAACCACATCGTTTAAAGTATGTGCCTGCCCGAGGTTATAGAGAATAACTGAATCATTTCCCAGGGCAAGGGTCAGACTATCTTTTACAAAAGCATTTGGCATAAATTCAGGCTTGACGTTCTTTTTAAGAAATTCCTCGCCATAATTTCCGATTAATATTTTACTGCCTTTGTAAAAGTTGTTTCCATTTATATGGTCGCCATGGTAATGCGTATTAATAACTATAATTTTTTTTGAACCGGCTATTTCTTTAACCAATTTTGAAAATTCTTCAGCAGGTTTGCTCATTTTGGTATCGATAACTACTACTGCGCTGTCTGTAACTAAAATCCCTCTGTTGCCACCACCTCCCAGAACAATTGTTAAGTTCCTGTCGAACTGGACTGTTTCAGTTTTTAAAAAACTATTATAAGAAGGGAAGATAAAAACAAAAAAAACAGCAAATAGCAACACCAATGCTATTGCAACACCGAGTAAAATTTTCTTAACCATTGTCTTATAATTTTTAGGTTATACAATATTTTAATTAGTCAATATTCTGCCTATTTTTCTGATCAAAGGCTCTTTTAATAAAATTGCACTTTCAGGGCACATTTCCTGGCAACAGTAACAACGGATGCATTTGTCATAATTATAGGTTGGGACTTTTGCATGGTTCCCATCAAACCAATTAACAGCTTTTCCTTCGACAGGGCAACTATTTACACAAGTACCACACTTTGTACATCTGTCAGAAATAATAAAAGGTTTTGGTACCAACCGGTTGCTCATAAAATGGATGACTTTTTTATTCTTTGCAGATTTAACCGGTGTCCGGTCAACAACGAAATCGCGGTTGATAAAGTTTTTCAAGTCATCGCCGACTATTTCAATGTCTTCAGCGACATAAGTTCCTGTTCCGGTTTCAGAGGCGAATGTTGTAGTAGGCACAAAAACCGGATTAAGGTCAATCATCCTGCATGCTGTTGCATCGAGTGCAACAGGATCGGCAGAGAATAGCAAAACATTCATTGGCCGGGGACTTCCTGCCCGAGGACCATTGCCTTCCATTGCGACAATTCCGTCCATTATATATAGCCTGGGCTTAATATAATTATTTAAATCGACAATCATTTTTGCGAAGTCGGCAGCATCGGGAAGTTTAACATGAAATTCGCCTTTTCTCATTCCCACAACGCATCCGAATTGGTTTTTAATGCAACCGGTAAATCTTTCAAGCCCATGGGTTTTCATTTTTGGAAGGCTGATAACGCCATCAGATTCAAGAATTCCGTTTGCTACAAAGAACTTTTTATTTTGAATGCCATCCTCAAAAAATACTTCTTTGCCTTCTTTGAAATCAGCCAATTCAATATTCAATTCTTCGGCAACTTCTGTAAGGCCGGCTTTTTTAGCAGTTGCATAAGGAGTGCCGAATCCCGGTGAATCCCCATAACTTATTTTTGCGCCTTCATGCATAAATAATTCTGCAACCGCCCTGAAAACCGAAGGATGTGTAGTTACGCATTTTTCCGGCACATCACCGGCGAGCAGGTTAACCTTTAGGACAATTTTTTCATCACGCTTTACAAATTTCCCGGCTCCTCCAATAAGTTCAATACCTTTTGAAACGGCCTGTCTTACTTCAATTAAATAGTAGGAGTTACAACGCACAAGTGCTACTTTACTTTTCATTGAAATGAAAATTAGTGTCTTATAAAAGTATTTACTTTTGTTTAAACTTCTATTCTGAAAAAGAAAAAATAGTATTTAAATACGCATCTTTAAATTAAAACTTACTCAATTTCGTGATAACCAGTTAAAATACTTTTAAAATTTGATATTGGCTTTGTGCCAATAGTGCAGAAATAAATATGGATAATCATGAAAACAGAGCCCAGGAAACCAGCAATTACATGAACCAAATCGGTAATTACAATTCCGGGGATTCCCAAAACCCTGTCATAAATAATTTGAGGGAAGAGCATTGCAATTCCGCTGATAATAATCAACGGAATAATAATATACATTATTCCAACGTATGTAAATTTCTGCAAAGGGTTGAATTTTCTTTTAATTGTTAATGGAAAAGGTGCTTTTTCATGTTTAAATATTCCAACTGTGTAAAATCTGAATTGCAAGACAAGCTTTTTAACAAATCCATTGAATTTAATTCGATAATATTTCAAATTTCCTGTTATAAAATTTGCGATGAAATAGATAAAATAGCTCCCGGTCAATATAATTCCACTGATATTATGGATACTAACTGCATAATCAAACCGAATTTTAAACAGGCCGTATTGCATCGATAATCCGGTAATTATGAGGAGTAAAAACATCAGGGCATTTGTTAAGTGCCATAATCTTAGCCATACCGGATAAAAATATATCTTCTGTGTCATAGATTATTTTTTAAATACCAATCTTAAAATAATATGTACCGCTATTCCAGCAAAAACAATTAATATAATTACGATACTTGCTACATTTAGATAGTAATTTCTGTTTGCCCCTATTACATAAGATTTATTAAGAATTACCGCATTAAAATATCCATTTCGGCTTATTTGTTCCTTTGATTGATACTTATATAATGTTTGTCGCAGCAGCGAATTCGTAGAATGACATTCAACGCACAATTTAACAGCTTTCGATTTTGGTTGAATATTGTGGGCAACTAATAAACTGTCATTTACCCTTGCATGACATTCTATGCAGCGCACATTCTGAAAATGCAATTGCTGATTGGGCAACCATTCATGTTTTTCAATAATATTCGGGTTGCTTTTATCCAATATCAATTTATATTTTTTTGCATTGGCATGACAACTGAGGCACATTGAATTGTCATATTCAATACTGGAAGCTTTAACATTATATGAATGGGCATCATGGCATACCCAGCATGTGAAATTTTCACCATGTTTTTTCACGTGTACACTTTTTTGAAAATCGTTATCTATTAAATCAAATTTATAGACTGTGGCTACAGAATCACCACCGTGGCAATCAATACAACTTCCTATTTCTTCAAATAATGCTTTTTCGGAATGTGGAAATATTTTAAAATCATTGGAATGGCAATTGGTACATTTGAATTTTCGATGGTTGGATTTATTAAATACTATTGTGTCTATCAAACAATTAAGGCTCATCAGTTTCCTATGAACCTTTCCTGTTTCATGATTTACTAAATTATAATACATATTGCCATGACATTGAAGACAATATGCATTTCCAGTCAATGATGCAGTTTTGCTGTTTACAATATCGCTTCCCGAAGCTGTAACCGGCTTAAAGGAAATAATGAATGTAAAAAGAAAAAATGATAAGATAAACTGAAAGCGGGAATCAAAAATATTCTTTATCTGCATTGTTAATAGTTTTTTAATATGCAAACAAAGGGTACCCGGCCATCAGTTTATTGACCCGATTTCTAACATCCGAAATTACCGATTCATTTTCGATTTTCATGATTACTTCATCAATTAAGTCAACCACTTTTGGTATTAAATTCTTCCTTAACCCCGCGGGTTGTTATTGCTGGTGTGCCAACCCTGAAGCCAGATGTTTGAAAAGGAGAACGGGTATCGAAAGGTACCATGTTTTTATTCAGGGTAATGTCGGCTTTAACAAGCGCATTTTCAGCTTGTTTCCCATTCACATCTTTTGCTTTTGTACGCAAATCTATAAGCATTGAATGATTATCGGTTCCTCCCGAAATAACTTTATATCCCTTTCCGATAAAAGATTCTGCCATTACTTTGGCATTTTTAATAACCTGTTCAATGTATAATTTGTAACTATCTGTAAGTGCTTCGCCAAAAGAAACTGCTTTTGCTGCAATAATATGTTCCGGCAGCCCGCCCTGGATTCCAGGAAATACAGCTGAATCAATCAGCGCCGACATCATCTTTATTTCACCTTTTGGAGTTGTAATACCCCAGGGGTTTTCAAAATCTTTACCAATCATAATCATACCTCCGCGAGGGCCGCGTAATGTTTTATGCGTGGTAGTTGTCACGATATGGCAATACGGAAATGGATGGTTTAAGAATCCTCTGGCAATAAGCCCTGCAGGGTGTGCAATATCAGCCATTAACAATGCACCGACACTATCCGCAATTTCACGCATCCGCTTAAAGTCCCAATCGCGTGAGTATGCAGAAGCGCCTGCAATAATCAATTTAGGTTTTATTTCTTTTGCCAGCTTTTCCATCTGTTCGTAATCTACAAGTTCGGTTTCCGGATTAAGCTTGTAGGCAACAGGTTTATATAAAATTCCAGAAAAATTCACCGGGGAACCATGTGTTAAATGCCCGCCATGTGAAAGGTCTAAACCGAGGAATGTATCACCTGGTTTAAGGACTGAAAGCATGACAGCTGCATTAGCCTGAGCGCCCGAATGAGGCTGAACATTCACAAATTCGGCATTAAAAAGCTTTTTGGCACGTTCGATTGCCAGGCCTTCGGCTTCATCAATATACTGGCATCCTCCATAGTAGCGCTTACCTATATAACCTTCAGCATATTTGTTTGTCAGCCACGAACCCATCGCCTGCATAACCTGGTCGCTGACAAAATTTTCTGAAGCTATCAGTTCGATACCATGCAGTTGCCGCTGGTGCTCTTTTTCAATAATGTCAAACAATTGTTTGTCTTTTTCCATTTAATAAATTTTTAAGGCCTCAAAGTTAAAGGTTTAAAGCGATATGAAAGAATTATTTTTTACAAATTATCAACATTGAAAATTGATAATTTTCGTATGTTATTAACCGGGAGTTTCAATTACAATGGTCACTTTCACATGATAACTTATTTTTATGGGAGTTACACATATTTTTTATATTTTTGAAAAAACCACTTTTGTGAAAACTAACCTTTTTACGTTTTTAATATCAACTGTTTTCTCATTAACCCTTTTTGGACAACCCGATTATCCTCCATGTGCTGCATTTGATACAACAGGTAAGGATACATTATATGCATTAAATTCTTATGGGAACTTTCTGTATGCCGGTATTGATAATGAGGTGGCCATTAACAAAAAAAATGTTCCATTCAAAAAACTTATTGTGGAATGCTCTCATGGTATGGCAATGGAAGATGAAGAAAATTTTGACATAATTCCTGCAAAACCTGGAGAAACAACTATTTCAATCTACCAATTTGATAATGTCGATACTGTTCCGGTGATAAAAAAATTATTTATAGTAAAATCAGTTCCTCAGCCATATGTAACATTTGATTTCAGGAAATTAGGCCAGAATGAATTTCTCTTGAGATCACAATTGCTTAATACAAATAAGTTTGAAATTCACCTTTCAGACGATTTTATTGATGATAGCCAATGGTTCTCAATTAAAGAAATTTTTTTTGGTTATCCTATTGGAAAACTTTATGTTACTAAATCTTGTGAAGGCCCTAAACTTTCAGATGAAATTCTGAAATGTATCAGGGTTTTGCCAAGTGGTACAGAAGTTTCATTTGGATTCACGATAGCCGGTAATGGTGATTTATTTAAGCGGATCGCACCAATCAGGTTAAAAATTTATTAGGAGAATTATGTATTTGAGAAGAGAGGTTACGAAAAGAAAAAAGCAAAAGCAGAATTACCAATTACGAATTATCAATTACGAATTACAAAAGCTATCATCTAATATTTAAACAAGATGCATTTTCACTGTTTGCAGCACGACGAATTTGAAAAGCCTGCCTATATAACTGAATGGATTAATATAAATGGCCATAATTTGACTTTCACTTATTTTATTAAAAATGATCAACTTCCGCCACACTCAAGTTACGATGTCCTGCTTATTATGGGCGGCCCTATGGGTGCTTACGATGAGGACATTTTTCCCTGGTTGAAAAAAGAGAAGATTTATATAAAAGAGGCGATTGACCTTAATAAAAAAGTAATTGGGATTTGCTTAGGCTGTCAACTATTGGCAGCAGCGATGGGTTCGAAGGTTTATCCGCATGAAGAAAAAGAAATTGGTTTTTTCCCCGTTAAAAAAGTAGGCAGCCATCCGGTTTTTTATAATTTTCCTGAAAGTATTATAGTGTTTCACTGGCATGGCGATACATTCGATTTACCCAAAAATGCACAGTTAATTTTCAGTTCAGACGTTTGTGCCAACCAGGCTTTTATTTGCAATAATAATGTTTTAGGTTTACAATTTCATTTAGAAATTAATAAGTCATTAATTCATAGTTGGCTGGAAAATTGTGGCAATGAATTTGATAAAAGCCGATATACTCAGAAAAAAGAAAGCATTATTGATGGATTGAAATATGTACCAACATGTAATTTGCTTCTTGACGATTTACTAACTCGGTTTGGTCATGGGTTAAATCCGTTGAAATGTATTATATTTGACAAAAAAACATGAGACATTATAAAATTGTGACATGTACATTCTGCAACAGTGATGATTTAGTAAAAAATGGACATAGTGAGAATACAACACAACGCTGGTATTGTAACAATTGTAAAAAAAGTTTTCAATTAGAATATCGTTATAATGCCAGAAAGCCGGGGGTTAAAGAACAAATAACCGAACTAACAATGAACAGCAGTGGTGTTCGGGATATAAGCCGGACATTACAAATAAACAAAAACACTGTGATTTCAGAGTTAAAAAAAAACGCCGCAAACAAACCCATACCTGCTGGACATGATAGAAGCCAAACAGCTTGAAAAGCTTGATGTTGTCATACATTATACAGCAGAAATGGACGAGTTCTGGAGTTTTGTTGAAACTAAAACAAACCAACGCTGGACATGGTATGCAATGGACAAAAAATCTGGAATAATAATAGCGTGGCATAATGGGAAAAGAACAGATAATGACTTTAAAGTACTATTAAGCCGAATGGACAATATCCCTATCAATAATTATTATACTGATGATTGGGGTTCATATTCCAGGCTATTGCCATGCGATAAACATATTGTGGGCAAAGATGAAACATGGAAAATTGAAAGAAAAAACCTAAATTTTAGGACACATATTAAAAGGCTTAACAGAAAAACAATTTGTTATTCCAGAGATGAAGTAATTCATGATAATGTTATAGGAATGTATATTGAGAGATATTATTATAAAACTGGAAAGTATGGGAATAGCATAATCAACGGATTTAACCCATGACCCTCGGTTTATATCTTTATAATTTGTTCACGTAATGAGAATAAAATAAATAAGGATGTCGGAATGCAGATTATGGAAGTTTAAAATTAAACTACTAAATCAATTTGAATTAAGAATATTCAGGTTTTCATTTCTGATTGTTATTACTTGTTTTTTGGGCTTTATATTTTTCTTTTCCTGCAAAAAAGACATTATCAAAAACATAGATATTAATCTACTTTCGATTGGAAAGTGGCAATTTCAGAAAATGCAATTGACAGAGCGAAATTCTTTAGTTTCTTTTTATAATATTGATACTACTTATTTTCCAGCTAAATGTGATTCTGACAATTTATATGTTTTTGAGCAATCCGGAAGTTATGTGAATTATTCGGGAAAATTGAAATGTGAAGCTGAAAAACCCGATTCGTCTGTTGGAACATGGCAATTTCTTAAACAGAAGAATGAATTGCTCATTCAAAACAATCCAGAAAATGCTGAAATATTTGTTGTTGATGATTTAAGCCAAAAAGAAATGATTCTTAATGAAGATACTAACGTTGTAAAAAATAAGGTTTCTATTGTTGTAAGGAAGGTTTATTACTATACAAAAGTGTCGAAATAATAAATTTACCAATAGAAATTTTATCTAACTACCAAACCGATAACCTATTCCAGATTCAGTATTGAGCAGTTTAGGCTTTGCCGGATCGTCTTCAATTTTTTTGCGCAATTGGGCAACAAAAACCCGCAGATATTGTGTTTGCTCAATGTATCCCAATCCCCAAACTTCTTTTAAAATATATTGATGGGTCAATACCCTTCCTTCGTTTTTTGCTAAAAGTGCCAAAAGTGAATATTCGGTAGAAGTGAATTTAATTATTTCATTATTCTTACGTGCAATGTGGTTGGCTAAATCAATTGTCAGTGAGCCAAATTCAAGAATTGGGTTATCCGAAATACCCTGACTTTGTCTAATAGCGACCCTTATACGTGCCAGTAATTCTCCTGTGCGAAATGGTTTGGTAAGGTAGTCGTTTGCTCCACAGTCAAGAGCTTTTACAATATCTTCTTCTGAATTACGAACGGAAAGGATTATAACGGGCTTTTGATACCATTCACGAATTTTTATAAGAATATCGAGGCCTTCACTATCGGGCAAACCCAAATCAAGAATTATTAAAACAGGTTGAATTGATGCCGCCAATGCCAATCCTTCTTTACCAGTTGAAGCTTCAGAAATTTTATAACCATTTGCTGAAAGTGTTATCTCGAGTAATCGCCGTATTTGAACTTCATCGTCGATAATAAGAATATATTCCTGCATATAATTAATTTGAAAACATGAAAACTATAAATTCAAAATATATTATTTAAAAATTAAAAAAAGACCAATTATTGATTACAATTCTCAATAATTATAGACAATCATTTATCTTCAAATTTCCGAATTTTCAAATCATTTTAATTTCAGAAATTTTTACCGGAATTTTAATTGTAAATATTGCCCCGCCATTTTGTCTGTTTGCAGCAATTACAGAGCCTTGATGAGCTTCTACAAAACCTTTCACTATGGACAACCCTAAACCAGTGCCCCCTGCCTTGGCATCCTTGCCACGATAAAACTTATTAAAAACAGATGACAGTTCAGATGCAGGAAACCCTATTCCCCTATCCATTACCTGAATTGTAAGAAAGCCATTGTCATAAAAAAACTTGAGTCTTATTCTTGTACCAGCAAGCGTATTCTGTGTAGCATTAAGTACAAGATTGTGCAAAACCTGTTCTATAAGCCCAAAATCAATAAATACCAATGGCATTTCAGCAGGAATTACTATTGACAATTTGAATGGCTGCAACTCTTGTTTAAGGGATTCGGAAACCTTATTTGCCAAATCATGAACATCGCACCAGTCTGGACGCGGAGTTATGCGGCCAGATTCGAGCCGGGACATGTTGAGCAGGTTTTCGATAAGACGGTTGAGCCTGACAGATGCCGTATTAATTTCTGAATACAATTTAAGTTTTGTTTCTTCCGGATAATTTTCAGATAGAAGAGTATCGGAAGCTCCCATAATAGTGGCTACCGGAATTCGCAACTCGTGTGAAATGGAATTAAAAAGGGTTTTGTATAGTTTATCAGATTCATTTAATATATACGCTTTTTTTGCAGTATTCCGCAAAAATTCACGTTCGAATTTACCAGATATTTGAGAAAGGCATGCATCCCAAAATTCTCCTTCACCCTGTGTAAATACCTCTGCATGTCCAACTGCAATAACGCCCATGTTATCGTTATTTCCTGTTAACGGGTAAAATGTATAATCGGTTGATGGCAATGTATCGGTATATTTCCCGGCTTTAACAGAATGGCGAAAAACCCAGGCTGCTATACTTATTTCATTTTCCGTAAGTTTTATTTTAGTATCGTGCTTTACCTGATTGTCAAGTTGGTTCAAATCATTTTTAAGGATAATGGCACAATCTAAATTGAAATACTTCTGGATATATTTAACAGCGATTTTAGATACATCATCTATCCCGGGGCCATTGTTATTTCCTTAGTAAGCTGGTAGAGTGCATGGGTACGTTCTTCACGGGCTGATTTTTTTCTCCTGGCGCCGCACCCTTGAAGTCAAAATTCCATTAAGCAAAGCGATAATAAAAAACATTACCAGCATGGAGCATATCAACCGGTTTTTCGATATGCAGGGTAAATTGTGGCGGAATAAAAAAATAATCCCAGGTAAGTGCACTCAAAGTTGACGCTAATAAAATTGGACCGGTGCCATAAAAAAGTGAAAGGAAAGAAACTAAAAATAATAGAACAAAGGAAACAACCTGATAACCAATAAATGCTTTAGCTAAGTAACAAATAATTAAAGCTAATATTACAAAAAGGGTAATAATAAAATATTGAGAAAGATTGGAAGTAAATGAAGGAATTGAAACCTTTTTCTTATAATGGTCTTTTGCCTGGCTATCGGAACCAAGAATGTAAACATCGATGTTTCCGCTATAGCGGATTAACCTGTTAACAAAGTTGCCAAGCTGGAACATAGAAAACAGGTTGCGGACGCGTGGTTTGCCAACAATAATATGTGTTACATTTTCTTTTTGTGCAAAATCAACTATTGCTTTTACAATATCATAATTGGTAATTATCCTGAATTTAATCCCCAGTTGTTTTGCAAGGTTAATGTTTTTATCAAGCTGCTCATGTTCTTTAAGTGTCAATTTGTGCAAAGTCTCTATGTAAACAGCTTGTATATTAGCTCCCATAGAATACGAAAGGTTTTTAGCCCAGCGCAATAACCTTGTTGATTGTTGACTATAATCAATAGCGACCAAAAGGTGCAATCCCGATTTCCATGGCCAGCGGATACGCTTATGCTGCATGTAATCGTGCAGTTGTTTGTCCACCCGGTCTGCAACAATACGCAAAGCCATTTCACGCAAAGCAGTAATATTTCCTTTTCTGAAAAAATTTTCTACAGCTTGTATTGAACGATCAGGTGCATAAACCTTACCTTCAGATAACCTTTGTAACAATTCATCAGGGCTAAGATCAACCACTTCAACTTCATCGGCGCTTTCGAAAATTTCATCTGGTAATGTTTCACGAACAATGATACCTGTAATTTGTGCCACGGTTTCGGAACGGCTCTCGAGGTGCTGGACATTCAAAGTTGTGTAAACATTAATCCCGTTTTCGAGAATTTCCTGTACATCCTGATAACGTTTTGTATGGCGGCTTCCAGGGGCATTTGTATGTGCCAGTTCATCAACTAAAACTATTTGCGGCTTTCGGGCAATAATGGCATCCAAATCCATTTCTTCAACGGATGTGGTTTTGTAATCATAGATTTTGCGTGGTACATATTCAAAACCATCAACAAGTTCAGCAGTTTCCTTGCGTTTGTGGGTTTCAACATATCCTATTATTATATCACTGCCTTTTAATTTCTCAGCATGGGCTGTTTTCAGCATGGTAAAGGTTTTTCCAACACCTGCACACATGCCGAAAAATATTTTCAGTTTGCCACGTTTGCTTTTTTCTTCTTCTGAATAAAAAGAAGCTAAAAGCTCATCGGGATTTGGACGGTTATCTTCTATATTGTTCATTTTTAAATCTTCAAATTACCGAATTTTCAGATTTCTTTTTTTTCAAATTTTGAAATTAATTTTTCTGCTTGTTCTTCAATATTTTTAATTCGGTTTAAAACTGCTTTCAACTCCTGAATATCTTTAATACTATTAACTTTCTCCGAACCTGTTTGTATGGTTAAAGGCATTTTCTGATTATTTTCACTTAATTTTTCTGCCATTTCGTTAAACAACAATGAAATTTCATAGAACTCATCTTTTCCTTTGAAATAAAGCCTGTGACCGTAATTATTGGATGCTATTTCTTTAATTCCGTTATACAATT
>CAVSGB010000278.1:0-11153 GCA_963726845.1 uncultured Bacteroidota bacterium
CCCTGTAACCTTTCTGTGCAAATTCATTTATATTTTCAGCCCAGTAACCAATGCTTTTTTCATCTAACCCACATTCCCGGGCAATATTATCAAATGAACCTTTCATCACATTGAATTCATCGTTGCCTTTCTTTATTAATGCCTCTGTTTTTCTATTTTGGAGATCAAAAGGAATAAATGTTTTCTGCACAAAGTCACTATTCAAAATATTTTTTTGTTTGGCATCGTTAATAAAAGCCATATCAATTGAATCATGGTTTGCTTCCTCAGAAGCCAAAGCGCCGTATAATATCAAATCATTTTCAGTATAACCTTTGGCAACCTGGAGTTTTGCCACAGATAATTTATTTAAGGTAAGTGTCCCGGTTTTATCAACACACAGAATATCCATACTTGCAGCATCATCCGGGGCGTTTAACCGGGTAATTAAAACTCCCTGTTTTACTAATTCTTTCGAACCTAATGCCATGCTAACTGTAAACATAGCTGTAAGCGCTACAGGAATGGCCCCTAACAATAAAACCAACATCAGGGGCAGGATTTCTAATACATTAATCCTTCTGATAAAAGAAGCAATAAGCGCTACTAATAATAATGTTCCAATTATTAGTAAAAGCCATTTTACAACTTTGGTTATTACTTCTTCAATATGCGATTTGGGATTGGCTGTTTTAACCAATTCAATTGTTTTGCCATAGTATGTTTTGGAGCCTGTTAAATTTACAATTCCCGTTGCTTCACCTTTAGTTACTATTGAACCTGAATAAATAATTCCATCTGATTTTTTTTCTACTTCTATTGATTCACCTGTCATGGCTGATTGGTTTATTTGTATTTCGCCCTCAATTATTTTAATATCGGCAGGCACAAAATCGCCAGTTCTGATCCGGATTATATCCCCGGGAACTAATTCTCTTGCTGCTAAAGTCTTCCATTCGCCATCCCTTAATAATTTTACATTTACCTGCAACTTTTTCTTAAGTGTATCAACTACAGTAGCAGCATTATATTCCTGAACAAAACCAATTATTGTATTAAATATGAGTAAACCCAAAACAATATAAGCATCGGTGTGTTTGTCTAAGAACCATGATAAGATTATTATCAATTCAAGCATCCATGCGGTAGGCCCCTAGAACTTTTTTAAAAATAGAAGTATTGGATGTGCTCTTTTTATAAGTACTTCATTATATCCAAACTCTTTAAGGAGCTTTTCAACTTTGCTTTGATTTAAACCTTTTGCAGGGTTTGTTTCGAACTGCCTGGTATTATTTTTTGTATCCATATTGTTTTTTTGCAAATTTGAAATTCATAATTATGAATTTCAATGTCGTTGAGTATTACAAAATATATATCCTTTTCCATCAGACATTACCAATGGTCATCTCTATTTATAAGATACGGTGAACTATCTGTTTCACATACTCAAAAGAAAGTTGTATAAGTATATAAAAAAACAGCTTACGCGCACAAGCAGCAATAATTAACTTTGTGGTTTTTCTCGGTGTCAATACAAATAAACCTAAATAATTGAAGTGCTCAAGGGCATTTTTAATCTTCTCACCAAATAAGGAGTATAGCATGTGGTCCTTTTTGATTAAAACAATATTCTAAAGACTCTACTGTACCATTAACGCCCGACCAGCAATTTGCTGATTGCTTTATTATTCCTATCTCATCATAATTTAAAATATCGCGAACATTAAGCCATTTGTGAACATATGGCACGGCGACAAATTCGACCAATATTCTGTATCGATTGTTTCTGTTGACATTATAAGTTTGGTTCTCATTTATACTTCAATTTGTTAAAATCGGTAATTTAATCCTAAAAGGTAAGGTTACCTGTCTCATGGCATATTACACAATTCAATAAAACAATTACATAATTCACACTTTCCATTTTGTAAACATGTCAGCATCTGTTTTCAATAGAAAGCAAACGGATTATGAGATTATGTGTGAATTATATAACTTATTGTAAAAATTATGTAATATCTATCTATATGTTAGTCCCCACCTTTGTCTATTGTGAAAATTCATTCACAATGTAAAAATTGAATATGATGAAAGATAATGCAGAATTACAAAAAGATGTCCAGGATGCCATTCGTTGGGAACCTTTGTTGAACGCAGCTGAAATTGGTGTTACCGTTAAAGACGGAATTGTTACCCTAACAGGAATTGTTGACAGTTACTTTAAAAAATCAGAAGCTGAAACTGCAGCTAAAAATGTTGCTGAAGTAAAAGCTGTTGTCGAAAAAATTGAAATTAAATTCAGTAACAATTGGAATAAAAAAGATGATAATGACATTGCAAAAGAAGTAGTAAATGCTTTCAAATGGAATTGGCAAGTTCCTAGCGATAAGGTAAAAGTTAGAGTTGAAAATGGCTGGATTACATTGGAAGGTGAACTTCAATGGAATTATCAGAAAGATGCTGCAAGAGATGCTGTAAAAAATCTTTTGGGCGTAACAGGTGTATCAAACAATATCACTATTAAATCTGAAACACAGGACCAGATAGAGAAAAGGGATATAGAAAGTGCACTTAGACGTAACTGGGCTTTAAATGATAAGGATATAATGGTTAAAGTTTCAGGCCATAAAGTAACATTAACAGGCACTGTACATTCATGGTATCAAAAAGACGAAGCCGCAAAGATCGCATGGAATGCTCCCGGCGTTTGGTCTTTAGATAATGAATTGGTTGTTAATTATGTTTATGAATTAACAAATTAATAAAAGGGAAGTAAATTTCAATTTTATTAATATATACTTTAGGTTAATGTATAGATGCTTAATCGCTTGAATGGGCTTAAAGTTTAGGCTTTAACCTGAGGTTTATAAAATATTTTCATAATTGGATAAAAGAAATATTTCACACTTAAAATCAAAATTTATGTTTTATAATAATTATTACTGGGGAATGGGCCTAATATGGTGGTTTGTATGGGTAATCCTGCTTTTATGGATATTCACGATACCTTATGATATTCCCGGTCAAAGAAATAAAAAAAGTTCACCACTGGATATTTTGCAGAAGCGTTATGCTTCAGGTGAAATATCAATTGATGAGTATAATGAAAAGAAAAAAATTCTTGAATGCAATTAATCAAACCAACATTAAATTGGCCAATGCTAAACTATGATTGAAAAACTTCTTCCAAATACACATCATGCAACAGAAACACTAAAGCGGTCTGCAGTAAAAACCATCAGTTACAGGGTTGCTATTTTAATTCTCGACTTCACTTCAATTTATCTTTTTACAGGAAAAATAAAGATTGCATTGGGCTTTATGGTTATTAGCAATATCTACACCACAATCGGGTATTTTTTTCACGAACGGATATGGGATAATATAAAGTGGGGAAAAACAATTTATAAAAAAGTTGATAAATAATAATATTATGGACAAGAAAGAAAAAGACAACATCTCGAACCAACCTACAAGCCATGTGGGAACCGGAACTAAAGCTAACCTTACTGGATATCCTAAATATCCTGAGAATGAAGACATTTACAATAATTATCAGGAAGAAAAGGATATAAACCCTGAAGATATTTCCCAAAAAAAAGGAAAAAATAAATTTGGCAGCGCCTGGGAAAAGAACGAAAAAAGTTTCAATGACAATAAATCCGGCAGCGATTTAGATGTGCCGGGTTCTGAAATGGATGAAATGCAGGAAAATTTCGGAAGCGAAGACGAAGAAAACAATTATTACAGTCTGGGTGGCGATGACCACGATGATTTGGAGGATGATAAAGGAGAATAAAATAAATAAACAACCAATGTCTATTATAGAAACAAAAAAACTGACACGCAAATTCGGCACTTCAATAGTGGTCGATTCGTTAGACATTACCATCGAAGAGGGAGAGGTTTTTGCATTGCTTGGCCCTAACGGGGCTGGCAAAACAACTGCTATTAAAATGCTCACTACTCTCTTACCCGTTACCTCTGGCGATGCGTTTATAAATGGGTTCAGTATTGTCACACAACCGGACAAAGTAAGGACTTCTATTGGATATGTGCCACAGATGCTTTCAGTTGACGGCGCACTTACAGGTATGGAAAACCTTATGCTATTTGCCAGGCTTTATGATATCCCTTCAAAAGAATGTAAGCCACGGGTAATAGATTCATTGACTTTCATGGGACTGAACAATGCAGCTAAAAAACCTGTGCACGAATATTCAGGTGGGATGATCAGGCGGTTAGAAATTGCCCAATCTATGTTGCACAGGCCTCCGGTTTTATTTTTAGACGAACCTACGGTTGGCCTTGACCCGATTGCCTGCAAAACTGTTTGGGAGCATATCCTGCAATTGAAAAAAGAATACAGCACTACCATTTTTATGACCACGCACCTTATGGATGAAGCAGATCATTTATGCAACCGCATTGCGTTTATGTCGCGTGGTAAATTAGTTGCTTCCGGTACGCCAGAGGAACTGAAAAGCTCGATGGATAAACCTGGTTCAACTTTAGAGGACGCTTTCATTCATTATACATCCGAAACATTATCGGGCACAAACAACTATAGTAATATTTCAAGGGAACGAAAAACTGAAGAAAGAGTAGGATAAACCAATGAGAAAATTTATTTGGAAAACGTGGGTGATTGCCGATTTTGAAACACGTAAAATATTGCACGACCCAACAGAAGTATTATTACGTGCCGTTCAACCGGCATTATGGCTGTTGATATTCGGCCAGGTTATGGCCCGCACCCGGATGATACCGGGAGCAAATTATCTCGACTTTATGACGCCGGGTATTTTAGCGCAGAGTGTTTTATTCGTTTCCATTTTTTATGGTATCGCCATTATCTGGGAACGCGATTTAGGGCTCACGCATAAGTTCTTAGCCACGCCTACCCCACGTTCAGCGCTTGTTCTTGGTAAAGCATTATCAGCAGGCATACGTTGTATTCCATTGTTGGTAATCATTTATTTACTGGCTATAATCCTTTCAGTGCACATTTTATGGAACCCCGCAAATATTATTGGTGTAATATCCTTATTGGTATTGGGGGCAATTCTTTTCTCAACCTTCTCGCTCATCATTGCATGTTTGGTAAAAACCCGCGAACGGTTCATGGGGATTGGCCAGCTTATGACCATGCCTTTGTTCTTTGCGAGCAATGCAATCTATCCAATAAACATAATGCCCGGGTGGCTTAAAGTAATATCCCATTTCAACCCGCTTACATATATGATAGACGGCATGAGGTTATTAATGATCGGGACACCATCGGGCTTTTCGTTGCTTACCGATTATGCAATACTAACAATAATTGCAACTGTATTGGTAATTATAGGTGGAAGTTTGTACAAACGGGTTATTATTTAACTCAAGAAGATATTATTTTATTTTTAAACATATTTAATCAAGTTATTATGAATACAAACAAAATTATTTATTGGTCGGTTACCGGGCTTGTATCAGCATTTATGTTGTTTAGTAGTTTTATGTATTTATCGAAAAGCCCACAGATATCAGATGGCTTTCAAAAACTGGGCTATCCGGTATATTTTACTGCTTTGCTGGGAGCCACCAAACTTTTAGGTGTTATTGGCCTTTTACAACCAAAGTGGAAAACACTTCAGGAATGGTCTTATGCCGGGTTTACCTTTACTTTTTTAGGTGCAACCTATAGCCATATATCAACAGCCACGCCATTTCTGATGCCAATTATAGCTTTGGTATTATTGGGTTTATCATATTGGTTCAGATATAAACTGGGAAATAAATAAATTTAAACAATCTCTCATAACCCGTTGTTAGCCATATTTTATAATTCAGGCTTAACAAACCTGCCCATAAAAATAATAGCTTTGGTTTTATTGTCTAAAACCATAAATATGAATGGGTGGTCAGCCTTAAAAATCCTGGGGACAAACTCGTTTCTTTCCACAGAAGAGGTCGGGGAAACCGCAGTTGATGCAGCTGCAGCTTCCGTCTTTTCTTCGTCAACCTTAATGTAAGCCCTATGGCTTACCATACTTAATATTAATGCTGTATCTCTTGTAATACCTGAGAAATCTGCGTTCTGCCCAAAAGTACTTTGCATCCCAAGTTTTATTAATGGCTTGCTTAAATTGTAGCCTGTTTCAAATTTAAACTTTGGTAATGACAATTGAACTTCAACTTTTGTAATATTCTGAAAAATAGTATCCAATAACGATTTGTCGAACTTATCCTCAATTCTGTTTATTCCATACTTATGAATAGGAAGAATGACGCAAAATGTTTTGTCGTGCCCGATGTAAGGCTTGGAAATAAATTGAAAATCGATATTTTCATAATAATCTAAATACTCAGTTTTGTTCATGAAAGCGCTGCTGACAATATTTCTTTCTATTGAATAAAAATTATCTTGTTTTGTATTGCTTTTATCAAATTTATTTTCCCAATTGCCAATAAAGCAAACAACATCTGAAATAATTAAATTAGTAAGGTTGTTTATATCTCCCGGGGTTATAATTTCTTTTATTAAATTTTCTGTCCTTTCAGAAACCCAATTATTTATCTTCAACGACGAGTTATCTCTGTCTGAGAAATCTATTGATAAAACATCTGCCGCATATTTATTTTGTATAATATCCTGATAGTTATGTACTATTTTAAACCCATCCCGGATCCAAAGAGCATGTGATATACTTAATTGGTTCGATTTATCAATAAACCTTGTCAGATTAGTAATAAAATCGAAGTAAACATCATTATAATTTTGATCTGGCATATTAAGGTGTAACACCTTTTCAAATTCTGTCCTCGTGTCCGCTTTTGCACCTTCATAAGCCATAAGAAGTGCCAAATCAATACTGAGAGGAGAAAAGAATAAGTTTTCATTATCCGGCTTAAGCTGTTTATAAACATCATAAGTGAAATTATTCAGGGAAACTGTCAATTTACTTTGCTGGGCATATAAACTAAGAGTTGAAAAAAATATTAAGAATAAACAAAACATTTTTTTTTGCATGGCTATAAACTTTATTTTGGCTGATCAATCGTGGAAATGACCAATATGAAAATTTTGGCCGCAAAACTATCCACTGATAACAAATGTAATTTAAAGCACTGACAATTGCAACCCTTGAAAATGCATATCATAGGCCATTCTGTTGCGTTATTCCATCTGGTATTATATGGCATGTCAGACAAACCCACTAAAGCACATTAAAGCAAATATATGTCTTACCAGGTTTTTGCTTACAGAGAACCCAATAGTCAAAATAAACGATGAGATTGAAAAATACAAAAACACTTCCGGTAATTTAAATTAATATCCATCTCCAAAAACTTGCTACTATAGAATTTTAATCCTTACATCTTCAAATTTTCAAATCTTCAAATCTTCAAATTTTTTATTCAAATGTGTGAATGATGTAACTTGTTTCTAAAGTTATGTAACACTTATCTTTTAAACGGCGCTTAATTTTACCCCATAATAATCCAGTTACAAATTAAATTAAAGAAAATGACAAAAATATTAAGGGGAAAAAGCTTGCGCCCAACATGGTCAAGCGGCCTGTTAAATTCAGGCAGGTTATTGTTTATGGCCTTATTTTTATCTTTCACTGCATTGGTTTCTGCACAGATAAACCAGCTTGAAACCGATAAAGGCATTGCGGCATCTATTGCCCCATACAATGCAGACGTTCGCCATGCTATTTTAGAGGCGTGTCAATATCCTCAAACATTAACAACCATTCAAAAGAACCAAAGCCAAACGGTTGAATCATTTCATAATATTATAAGCGGGTTCGACCAAAAAAAACAGGTTTGGTTTTATACGCTTACCAGGTATCCCGATTTGATGCACACTTTGGCAACACTTCCAAAGCATCAAAATAAAGAAGATATTTATAAATTATTGCCCAAGAAGGATGCCGATTTGCAGGAAGCAGCATGGAAATTATACAGTGATGAAAATAATGATTTGAAAAAACTGGACGATATCAACATTTCTGCCCAAAAGGATTTTGATAAAACCATACAAAACCTTGATGCGCCAACTAAGGCTGCTTTTCAGAAACTATCAACCATGCCCGATGTTTTAACATTATTGACGAATAATATCGACCTTTCCACACGGCTGGGGGAACATTATAAAAGCAACCCACAGGAACTCAACAGCCGCCTGGCTGCCCTTCATGATAGTTTAAACGTTCAGAACCAATACGAAATAGCAGCATATAAACAACAAATGGCCGACGATCCAAAAGCAACAGAGGAGTTAAGCCAGGCCGCAAAAGACTATGCTAAAGAAAATGATATAGATGTACCGGCACAACAAAATAATGATATGAACAATGCAGATTATTATGCCTATCCTTATTCCTATTGGTTTGGATATCCCGATTGGTATTCCTATCCGCTTTGGTATCCCGGTAGTTTCTGGTTCGAAACAGGTTTATATGTTGGAATTGGCGGCATTGGAATATGGGGTTTGCCAGGGTTTGGGTTCTCGCATTGGTTTTTTAATGGCGAACACTACAACCGCTATCCAAATTTATACCGTCAATATGGCAATTATTACCGTGGCAACATTCATGAAAACCGTGTAATGGGATCGGTTAACCATGGCTTTATGGGAAATGCCAACAACCACTTTAACCCGAATGGCGGAAACCGGCTAAACCGGCTTACAACTCCTTCTTCATTCCATCGTGCAACCGGGCAAACTTATCAAAGAAGTATTGAAAATACTACACATCCAAATGCCAATTCGTATCATAGCCAATCCTGGGGTTCTTATGGCGGCAGGGACAATTCGGTTCATAGTGTTTCACATGGGGCAAGTAGTCCTCATGGTGGTGGTTCACATAGCGGAGGTGGTGGCGGAGGTTCACACGGTGGTGGACGCCATTAAATATGAAAGAGAACACTTTAAATTTTCTCGAATGTGTGAATGGTGTATTTTTAAATATTGAATTATGTAACAAAAGCCATTGTATAAATAAATGCATTTTTATAACTAATTACAGTATTCTTTTAATTTATTAAAACATTTCAATCATGAAAAAAAAGTTAGCTCAATTAATGTTGTTCACAATCATTTTTTTTGGTGCGTCATTTTCTGCTTCAGCACAGATATATGTAAAGGTACGTCCTGTAATCCCAATCGTCGTTAGGACTGAAATGGCCCAGCCCTGTCCATGTGTGGATAGACGAAGAATGGGTTGAAGAAGGCGGTAACTACAAATATAGCGGAGGCCATTGGGAAACTCCCCCTCATCCGGGAGACAGGTGGAACCCGGGTCATTGGAACCATCATCGGCAATACGGTCACCAATGGATTCATGGCAGATGGAGTGGTAAAGAAAAGGAAAGGCGATAATTAAAGTACTGAGACGGTTCTGAAAAGTCCAAAACGGGCGTTGAGCCTGTCGAACTTTTCTCATGAGCAAATGCGAATAAATGCATTTTGATAATCAGCCCGTTGACACTTAGACATGCGTTCGACAGAGTTCACGCCGAAGTCTAAGTGTTCCCTGCTTTATGGACAGCCTCGGGCTTGGTTGTTAAAAGCTTGTCTTTTATTTATGCAATGCCACAATACAGGACATAAATTAAAATAGGTACATTTTATACAGAAGGGGCAAGCCATTTGAAATTCACTTTTCCTTCTGAAAAATACGAAGAACCAACTATTAGCCAGGAGAAGGAAGAAGTTGTCAAAGCGCCATCTGTTTCAACGCTCCGGGGACTGGATTGGTTGAATTTTTTTCTTGCTGATGTACAAACAGGAATTGGCCCGTTTCTGGCCATTTATCTTGCCGGGTATGGTTGGAATGAACGACGGGTAGGAGTTGTCCTTACCATTGGCGGAATTGCCGGAATTATTACCCAAACACCGGCTGGTGCGCTCGTTGACCGACTTCGTTCTAAACGTGCATTAATTGCAATGGGCATTATTGCATTGGCAGCAGGGGCATTATTGATTGGGCTTATACCAACTTTTTTGTCAGTCATTTCGGCCCAGGTTTTAATTGGTGTGACATCAAGCATTTTTGACCCTGCCATTTGTGCTATTTCTCTCGGCATTGTTGGGCATAAGTTATTCGATCTTCGCCAGGGGCGCAACCAGACATTCAACTCGGCCGGTAACGTGGTGGCAGCAGTTTCAATGGGGCTATTGGGTTACTTTATTTCCAATCGAAGCATCTTTTTCTTTGTAACTATTTGTGCACTCCCGACTATCCTCACTCTTTTCTTCATACACTCCAATGAAATCAATTACGAGTTGGCGCGTGGCGCAAAAAATGGCAACGAAAATTCCAAATCAATAGGAGTACATTTACTTTTGAAAGACCGGCCACTTATCATTTTTCTTATCTGCGCCGTGATGTTTCACTTTGCCAATGCCGCAATGTTGCCGCTCTTAGGCGAAATGTTGGCAAAGGGACAAGGCCGAAGTTCTATGATGTTTATGTCGGCGTGTGTGGTAACCACCCAGCTTGTTATTGTAATACTTGCTTCATGGACAGGACGAAAGGCAGGGCTATGGGGCAGAAAACCATTGTTACTAATAGCATTTGGTGTAATGCCAATTCGTGCTGTTTTATATACACTCACCAGTAACACGGATGCATTGGTTGCAATCCAAATACTTGATGGTGTAGCGGCAGCAATATTTGGTGTTGTTTCTGTACTTGTTATTGCCGACCTCACAGAAGGCACAGGTCGTTTTAACCTCACTCTTGGTATTATAAGCACGGCAGTTGGCATAGGTGCTTCGCTGAGCCAGGTAATCGCTGGTTCTATCGTACATCACTTTGGTTCCAGCCCGGGTTTCATATTCCTTGCTTCGGTTGCATTAATTGCTTTCGGCATACTATATTTCTTTATGCCTGAGACACGCGACAAACAATTTCTCAAACCAATCTTATGAGAACAATTATTCTTCTGATTTTCTCGAACATGTTCATGACTTTTGCCTGGTATGGGCATTTGAAATATGGGCATGATTGGCCGATCTGGAAAGTAATTCTCGTCTCATGGGCGATAGCGTTGGTCGAATACAGTTTGGCAGTGCCGGCAAACCGCTTTGGTTATGGCGAGTTTTCAGGTTTCCAGCTTAAAATAATCCAAGAGGTTATTACGATTATTGTCTTTATCGTGTTTGCAATTACATTTTT
>CAVSGB010000279.1:0-7580 GCA_963726845.1 uncultured Bacteroidota bacterium
GTAGTCGTAATCCTTTTTCGCGGCCTGAAGCGCTTCATTTGAAAAATCGAGTGTGCTACGATAATGTGCCTGGAGAATAAAGAACCTAATTGTCATTGGGCTGTATGCCTGTTCCAAAAGTTTATGGTTGCCGGTAAAAAGTTCTTTTAATGTGATGAAGTTATTTAACGACCTGGCCATTTTCTGGCCATTAATGGTAATCATATTGTTATGCATCCAATATTTTACAGCTTCGTTTCCATTGGCTGCAACATTTTGGGCAATTTCACATTCGTGATGGGGAAACATCAGTGTCCATTCCACCACCATGGATATCGAATTTTTTACCAAGATATTTTTCGCCCATTGCGGAACATTCCAGGTGCCAGCCTGGAAATCCATCGCCCCATTTCGAAGGCCAGCGCATGATATGTTCGGGACTTGCTTTTTTCCACAATGCAAAATCATAGCTGCTTCTCTTTTCCTGTTTCCCTTCTATTTCGCGGGTATTTTCCATAAGTTCTTCCAAAACCCTACCAGACAATTTGCCGTAACTGAATGTTTTAGCGTATTTCTCAACATTAAAATAAACGCTGCCATTGGTTTCGTATGCAAAACCATTTTTGATAATTTTTTTGATCATCAACTGTTGTTCGATAATATGTCCTGAAGCGTGTGGCTCGATGCTGGGTAGTAAAATATTCAATTGGGCCATATTGAATTTGAAACTATTTTCGTATTGCTGAACTATTTCCATTGGCTCGAGCTGCTCCAAACGGGCTTTCTTTCCAATTTTGTCTTCACCTTCATCTGCATCATTCTCCAAATGTCCGACATCTGTTATATTACGCACGTACCTGACTTTGTAACCCAAATGTTTTAAGTATCGGAAAAGTGTATCGAAAGTAATATTTGGCCTTGCATGACCGAGGTGCGATTCGCTATACACTGTTGGGCCGCAAACATACATTCCGACAAAAGGAGGATTAATAGGTTCGAACTTTTCTTTTTCCCTCTTAAGGGTATTGTAAATATGAAGATTATTTACCATGGTTGATTTTATACTTAATTATTTAGATTTTGACATTTTGTTTATTTGGTGCATACTCATAAAACACCCATATTATCTACATCACTTTGTTGTGAACGATAATGCAATGATGTTTCTCGAATTATTATTCATGAGAATATATTTAGGCTAAACATTTAATAATCTTATAGTTGTTTCGCATGGAACATCCATGTTATATTCATATCATTGTTGTGAACGCAAGTTCATGGATGTTTCATCAAATGTAATGGTTTCGAGTGAAAAATTAATAAAATGATTTTGCGGATTTTTATTGAATACTAATACTGGGCCTTTTGTTTAAACTCTTTGACTGCTTGTGCAGATGTCATTTTCCCTTCTAAAACTTCAATAACCCTAAGAGGTAATCTAAAGTTCTTATCGCCGAATAAATATGCATTGGAAACAGGATGGACTTTCCTGTCGCCATATTTTTTTTCAATATTATAAACGAAACTTTCATAAGGGTCTAACCCAAATGTTGAGCTCGTTAGATTGCCTTTTACACCTGATGGGCATTTTGTATATCTTGCCCATTTTTCAGCAATCTCGGGTTTGCACCAATACATCATCATTTGAATAGCTTCTTTTTTATGTGCAGCATTCTTTGGAACAGCCCAGTTACATGTATATCCGCCTACATAAGAATCGGAAGGTTTGAAAACCGGCAATTCGCAGGGAAGCATTTTCCGGATTCCTTCTTTACTTTTTTGTACCCAGATATTGTACATCCAGGAACCGTTGATGAAGAAAAGACAGCTGTCTTTTAAAGGAAAATCATTATCGCGTCCCCAATCGATTTGCATACGGCTATTAATTATAGGATGAAAAGCCGACAATTGCTCACATGCTTCATAGCCTTTTTCAATTGCTGTAAGCTTTTCTTTTGTAAGCCTGGTATCTAATATCTCTTTATAACTACATAAGGAATAACACAAACGTTTGAAAAGTGTTTCAGTACTTATCCAGCCTTTGTCTTCAAATATTGCGGCAATGTGTGTGTGGCTGGTTTTGTTATACTCATATACAGCTTTTACATAACCGAGAAGGTCGTCAAATGTCATATCATATTGCTTGATATTAATACCAATTCGTTTTGCAACATCTGTATTTAAGAAAATTGCCCAATAGAATCCTTCATTATAAAGGCCAATACAAATATTCCCGGTTCGTTGTTTTATAACACTGGTGTTTATTATTGGTAAATTAAGATTGACAAATCCAGGTATTTCGCTAAAATCGACGAGGTATTTTTTGCCCCAGTCGGGATCATTTAACTTCGATGCTATAGGATAGTAGTGTTCTTTGATCCGGATGATGTCCCAGTCTGCCGATGGCATCTGAATTTGCTTTATTATAAATTTTATTTCAAGGGAATCGTCAGCATTGTACAAATCTTCAGGAAACTTTAGATTTACTTTAATATCCTGATGTGTAAACTCAAATTCATTAGCTACTTCACGTACCAGTTTTCCCCTGTCACCTTCATTTTTCCAATGGCCAATAAAATTAAGCGGTGTAGTTTGTTCAATTTTTTCTGATTCGGAAGTTTTAAAATTCGAATTATTATTACTTTGGCATGAAATAGCAATTATGGCAACGATTGAATAAATACACCATTTAAAATATTGTCTGATTATCAGTAGTAAGGCCATCTAATTAATTCAATTCCATAATAAAGTAAATTTCAGGTTGCTCATTGATTAATCCCGTTTTTTGAAAGTAATTGAGATTGTTTTAATTTACAATTTTCGAGTTTTACAAAACGATAACCCATTTTTCTAAGTTTAGGAATAGCTAATTCAAGCGCTTGTTTTTCCTGCCACTTTGGATGGTTAAAATGCATGATTATTATTGAACCCGGTTTAACATTTGTCAAAATATTATTACAAATAATTTCGGAAGGTGTATCAGGAATTGCATCTCCGGAAAGAAGGCTATATGCAACCATTTTCATGCCCAACCTTTGTGCAATTTTTGTACAAGCTTCATCTGTGTATGCTGTTGCCGAACGCATAAACTTTGGCCTTCTGCCTGTATGCTTTTCAATTTTCAAAGCATTAAGTTCTATTTCATCAATTGCTTCCCCTATATTACTTGTCCCTGCTATGCCGTAAGCCGATTTACCGTCAATGGTGCAGGGCTTGTGGTTTAAACCGTGGTTTTCAATTTCAAATAAACTATCAGATGCCAGTTGACTAAATGCTTTTCCATTTGCATCGATCCATTTACCTGTAATAAAAAGTGTAGCAGGGATTTTTTCTTTTTTTAAATATTCAATTAATTCATTGTTGAACCCGCTACTTCCATAACCACCGCAAGCATCGAAAGTAAAAGCAATAATTTTCTCAGTACAATCTAAACTTACGTAAACACCGTCGACAAATTCACCGAACTTACCAGGTTTTAAATCCCTGAACTCAATCAATAATTTGTTTTTAAAATCTAAATACGTTGGAGTATAAATGTTTTGTCTGGTTTCTTCAATTGCAGTCGATTTATGCTGCATTTTTAAAGCTTCATTGTTCAAGCTATGTAAACAAAAGTATCCAAAAACCAAAGAACTTAACAGGATTGAAAAAATAGAATGCATTGCAAATAAACTTATTCAATAAATTTTGATGATACTATTTAAAGACAATTTGATTTAGTCCAAACCCTTAATTTTAAATTCAATTATAAATATCTCTGAACGACATACAAAATAAATGAATATTTAAATACTTATGCGAACATTGAACGTAACTTTATAGCAAAACAAAATTAATCAAGATGTCAGTAAGAAAAAAGAAAAACGTACAGAACGATTTTAATCGAAAGGCTTTGATAAACAGCATACTTGAAGTTTTCAATAATAATCCAACACATGCTTTTAACCATAAACAAATAGCAAAACGAATTGGTTCAAAAGACAATTCTTCGAGAGAAATACTCCCAGGCTCCTTGATGATTTAGTGCTTCACGAAGATTTAATTGAGCTTCAAAAGGGGAAATACAAATTAAATTCGAAGACTACCTACATTACCGGGAAAGTTCAGATGACAAGCAGCAACAATGCTTTCATTATAAGCGACGAGCTTGAAGAAGATGTATTTATTGCACAAAAAAACCTAAACCATGCAATAGGTGGCGATACTGTGAAAGTATATTTACTTGCCAAACGTTCTGGCCGCAGGCTTGAAGGCGAGATCGTGGAAATTTTAGAACGTGTACACAAACAATTTGTCGGAGTTATTGAAGTTACCAAGAATTTTGCTTTTCTTGTTCCCGACAGCAAGGATGTACCTTACGATATTTTCATTCCACTTGAAAAATTGCATAAAGCAAAGAATGGACAAAAAGCTGTTGCCCGAATTATTGACTGGCCCCGCAATGTTAAAAATCCATTTGGTGAGATAATTGAAATACTTGGGCAACCAGGGCATCATGATACAGAAATGCATGCAATACTTGCTGAGTTTGAGTTGCCGAATAAATTTTTACATGAAGTCGAACTTGAAGCCGAAAAAATTCCCGATAAAATCAGTTCCGATGAAATAGCGAAAAGAAGAGACTTTAGAAAAGTAACAACTTTTACTAAACCCAATAGACGCCAAAGATTTTGACGATGCATTATCATATCAGCAGCTTTCCAATGGAAATATAGAAGTTGGAATTCATATAGCTGATGTAACATTTTATGTACTGACAAAAACAATTATCGATGATGAGGCATACGAGCGAGGCACCTCGGTTTATATGGTCGATCAGGTTGTACCGATACTTCCCGAAAGGCTTTCGAACAATATTTGTTCATTGCGCCCTCACGAAGACAAACTATGCTATTCTGCTGTTTTTGAGTTAGACAAGAATGCAGAAGTGCTTAACCAGTGGTTTGGACGCACAGTAATAAATTCAGACAGGCGTTTTAATTATGATGAAGCACAGGAAATAATTGAAACAGGCCGGGGTGACCTGAAGGATGAAATTCTTGAGTTGGACAGGTTGGCAAAAATATTGCGTGCACGCAGGATTATAAATGGTGCAGTTGAGTTCGACAGGATGGAAGTGAAATTCGATTTAGACTTGAAAGGGAAACCTTTACGTGTATATTTTAAAGAAAACAAAGATTCTAATAAACTCATTGAAGAATTTATGCTTCTTGCTAACCGGAGAGTAGCTGAAATTATTGGAAAGAAAAAGGAAGGGAAAAAAGAAAAAACATTTGTATATCGCATTCACGATTTACCAAACCAGGAAAAACTTGCTTCATTTGCAAATTTTTCCTGGTTTAGTAATGGTGAATCAATGTTCTGCGAATGTTTTTTCTTTTTCCCTTTTATTTCTTTCCAACCTACTCTCCGGTTAGCAAGAAGCATAAATTCTTCAATGAGTTTATTAGAATCTTTGTTTTCTTTAAATATACACGTAAAGGTTTCCCTTTCAAGTCTAAATCGAATTTCACTTCCATCTGTCGAACTCAACTGCACCATTTATAATCCTGCGTGCACGCAATATTTTTGCAACCTGTCCAACTCAAGAATTTCATCCTTCAGGTCACCCCGCTGTTTCAATTATTTCCTGTGCTTCATCATAATTAAAACGCCTGTCTGAATTTATTACTGTGCGTCCAAACCACTGGTTAAGCACTTCTGCATTCTTGTCTAACTCAAAAACAGCAGAATAGCATAGTTTGTCTTCGTGAGGGCGCAATGAACAAATATTGTTCGAAAGCCTTTCGGGAAGCATCGGTACAACCTTATCGACCATATAAACCGAGGTGCCTCGCTCGTATGCCTCATCATCGATAATTGTTTTTGTAGTACATAAAATGTTACATCAGCTATATGAATTCCAACTTCTATATTTCCATTGGAAAGCTGCTGATATGATAATGCATCGTCAAAATCTTTGGCGTCTATTGGGTCTATAGTAAAAGTTGTTACTTTTCTAAAGTCTCTTCTTTTCGCTATTTCATCGGAACTGATTTTATCGGGAATTTTTTCGGCTTCAAGTTCGACTTCATGTAAAAATTTATTCGGCAACTCAAACTCAGCAAGTATTGCATGCATTTCTGTATCATGATGCCCTGGTTGCCCAAGTATTTCAATTATCTCACCAAATGGATTTTTAACTAGGGCCAGTCAATAATTCGGGCAACAGCTTTTTGTCCATTCTTTGCTTTATGCAATTTTTCAAGTGGAATGAAAATATCGTAAGGTACATCCTTGCTGTCGGGAACAAGAAAAGCAAAATTCTTGGTAACTTCGATAACTCCGACAAATTGTTTGTGTACACGTTCTAAAATTTCCACGATCTCGCCTTCAAGCCTGCGGCCAGAACGTTTGGCAAGTAAATATACTTTCACAGTATCGCCACCTATTGCATGGTTTAGGTTTTTTTGTGCAATCAATACATCTTCTTCAAGCTCGTCGCTTATAATGAAAGCATTGTTGCTGCTTGTCATCTGAACTTTCCCGGTAATGTAGGTAGTCTTCGAATTTAATTTGTATTTCCCCTTTTGAAGCTCAATTAAATCTTCGTGAAGCACTAAATCATCAAGGAGCCTGGGGAGTATTTCTCTCGAAGAATTGTCTTTTGAACCAATTCGTTTTGCTATTTGTTTATGGTTAAAAGCATGTGTTGGATTATTATTGAAAACTTCAAGTATGCTGTTTATCAAAGCCTTTCGATTAAAATCGTTCTGTACGTTTTTCTTTTTTCTTACTGACATCTTGATTAATTTTGTTTTGCTATAAAGTTACGTTCAATGTTCGCATAAGTATTTAAATATTCATTTATTTTGTATGTCGTTCAGAGATATTTATAATTGAATTTAAAATTAAGGGTTTGGACTAAATCAAATTGTCTTTAAATAGTATCATCAAAATTTATTGAATAAGTTTATTTGCAATGCATTCTATTTTTTCAATCCTGTTAGGTTCTTTGGTTTTTGGATACTTTTGTTTCCATAGCTTGAACAATGAAGCTTTAAAAATGCAGCATAAATGGACTGCGATTGAAGAAACCAGACAAAACATTTATACTCCAACGTATTTTGATTTTTAAAAACAAATTATTGATTGAGTTCAGGATTTGAAACTTGGTAAGTTCGGTGAATTTGTCGACAAATATAACATAATTCACATTGTACTGAGAAAAATATTGCCTTTCTTTCGATGCTTGCGGTGGTTATGGAAGTAGCAGATTTCAACAATGAATTAATTGAATATTGAAAAAAAGGTGCTGCTGCACTTTTAATTACAGGTAATCAATCGATGCAAATGGAAAAGCATTTAGGCGACTGGCATCTGATAGTTTATTTGAAATTGAAAGCCACAGTTTAAACCACAGCCCTGCGCCATTGACAGTAAATCGGCTTACAGCATAGCAGGGACAACGTAATATAGGGGAAGCAATTGATGAAGTAGAACTTAATGCTTTGAAATTTGAAAAGCATACAGGCAGAAGGCCAAAGTTTATGCGTTCAGGCAACAGCATACACAGATGAAGCTTGTCAAAATTACACAAAGGTGGGCAATTGTAATGGTTG
>CAVSGB010000280.1:0-11741 GCA_963726845.1 uncultured Bacteroidota bacterium
AGAGTTCAGTATAAGCTATTTGCCAAAGCAAAAAGTTACTAATCCTGAATTCGCCACTAGTTCTGATAAGCAATTCCGGATCTGGCATAAAAGCTCCCTGAAGTTTGCTGCAAATATAAGTATCGTCAATATCTTCAGGTTTTAATTTATTCAATTTTACTAATTCGGCAATCTTTTTAACTGTTTTCGTTATTTCCCAGCGTCCGCTATAACTAAGAGCTAAAACCAAGTTTAAACCTGTATTGGACGTTGTTGATTCAATTACTTGTTTTAATTGTTTTGCAACACCAGAAGGTAAACTTTCAGTATCGCCAATACTTAGTAAACGGACATTATTCTTGTTTAGTGTGGCTGCTTCTGAATTTAAGGTCGAAATTAACAATTGCATCAATGCATTTATTTCAGCTTTAGGCCTGTTCCAGTTTTCCGTTGAAAAAGCATATAAAGTAAGGTATTTAATTCCCAGTTCAGCAGCTGCTTCGACTGTCTCACGAACAGCAATGACCCCGTTTTTATGGCCAAAGATACGCTGGTTCCCTTTCTTTCTTGCCCATCTCCCATTGCCATCCATAATAATTGCTACATGAACAGGCAATCTGGTTATATCGATTTTTTCTTTCAATTTCATTTTAGATCTTTCTGATATGCCGGACATTGGTTTCCAAAATCGAAAACTTTATATGTCAGAAAGAAACCGGCAAACATATACCAATCATTATTGTTAATAGCTGAACCATATCCCGGGGCAATCGGATTAACAACTCCATTTGGAAATTTAGCGCTTGCATCGAGATTATCCCTAAATGTATTCCTAAAATTCCATTGAACCCCAGTGCTCCATTTCTTTCCTATTGCAAACCTGACACCAATCGCAGCCGGCAAAACCAATCTTATTGTTTTGTCATACGATGCTGAATTCATTACAAATGAAGCACCAAGCCCGGAAGAAACGAAGGGGCTAAAGTAAACTTTTCTTTCGACAAATTTAAGTGGTAAAAAGTTAAATTCAAATTGTAAAGCAAAATCGTAAAGTTTTGCTATGAAAGAAGCATCTCTTTGTTGCTGGTAAGGGTCAGAAAATTCTTTATCGTTCGCTGAAAGCACACAATAGTTTAATTCACCTTTAATTACATATCTTGTGTTCAAATTATACCTGTATGTTGCCCCAGCGCTTATGTTTGGTGAATAAAACGGGATTTTTGGATTAATATCGCCCATGTAATATGAAACGCCACTTATAAGACCTAAATCTGATTTTGTCTGCGAATTGACCGGAAGGGAATAAACGATTATTAGTGAAAAAAACAATATTCTCATAGATAATTATTGGCTAATATCTGTATCTGTTAAATATAATTGGAATACCTTTTCGTGAAGTTTTTATTCTATAAATCAGGCTAATGTTACCAAAATAGTAAATATCCCTGGCTTTTGAATAGATTGAATTAAACCCGTCAAGATATCTGCTAAATGTGTACCTGCCTCCAAATTCAATTCCAATAGCAGTGTAATTATTGTAAATCATTTTAAAGCCAATTCCTGCCGGGATTACCATTGTATAACCAGGATTTGTATTTATAACATCAACTTTTGGTTCCGGATTACCTGAAAAAACTGGTTTATATAAAACTCCACCGAGCCCGGCAAAGAAATATCCATTTAGTTTTGAGTAATTATTCATCATACCGCGTTTATTGAATAATGCATAGGAAGTACGCCGGACATCTTCCTTAAGAAAAGAATACTCATATTGTAACGATTGTTCTGAAATATATGAATTAAAAGAAAACCCTCTTTTGGCATTTTTAGATCCAGCATCGCTGCCTGAAAGCCAACCAAAAACCAGGTTGAATTTAATTGCCTGGTTCATGCATGATTTTATACCTTAACGCGCCATAAAACGATGGCCTTGTTCCCAAAATATCTATATCTCTTAACCCATACCAGTCATTCTTATATTTTGAACCACCTATTGAACCAAAATAATCTGCCGTACCTACACCTACCATTGCTTCATAGCGTGTAAGTTTCCATCTCTGGGAAAATCCCGAGATAGAGCTTGCTATAAGCAACAATGTAAGTACTATTTTTGACATGAATTGAAAATGTTATAAAAAAACAAAAATAACACTTTTAATTATTTCACCTTCTTAAGTTCAAACTATTAACCGGGCAACTTTATTTCATATGTTTTTCAATTTCTTATATCAGCGCCCCACATAAGTTTTTTACGGATTGTTCTGTAAAAAGAATGGTTTGGAAGTTGTACCATCAGTATTTTAAAGTCTGCCAGTTTTAATTTGATTTCCGTTCCTGAATCGAAATCACCAGATTTTGAATCTATTGTGGCGAGTACCCTTCCGGAACGCGAATGAACCTTTAAAATAATTTCAAAGCTATCCGGAATAATAATTGGCCTAACGCTTAGGTTGTGCGATGCAATAGGAGAAATAATAAATGACCTGCACTCTGGTGAAAGAATCGGGCCACCCACACTCATTGAATATGCAGTTGAACCTGTAGGTGTTGAAATGATCAGCCCATCTGTCCAATATGTGTTCAGATAATTTCCATTTATTGCTGTTTCTATCGTTATTAAGGAATTATTTAATTTCTGAACTGTAACTTCATTTAAACCATAAGGAAAATCGCTGAATAAATTCACTTCAGAACTAAATTCGATAAGGCTGCGGTGCTCTATAGAATAATTTCCTGAAAAAATATCTTCTAATGATTTGCCAATTTCTTCCTGTGCTATATTTGCAAGAAAACCTAACCTTCCAATATTGATTCCGGCCATTGGAATTCCTTTATCACGGATATATCTAACCGCTTCAAGAAATGTTCCATCTCCTCCAAGGCTAAAGAAAAAATCGAAATCTTTGGTTATCTCTTCTTGACTTTCAAAAGTTAAATAATTGCAAACATTAAGATATGAATTATTTCTTAGAAATTCCAGAAATGGCTGGTGAACATAAATATCAGCATTAAATTGGCAAAGCTTATCGAAAAATACGAGAAGGCCTGTTTCTAAACTTTTTTCAAATTTTCTTCCAAAAACTGCAATTTTCATTTTAAACTATACAAATTCAGACGCTAAGATATTTCATAAACATTTCGTATCTGTCATCGAGCATATTCGAAAGCATATCAGTATCCATATAAGATGCTTTTATGGTATAATTATAGCGGTTAAAAGTCTGAATCATCGATGAAAGGTCATTCCTGTTTAACTTAAGTGTTACATCGAGTTTTGTCGAATCGCATGGCGATGAAATATAGACACTAAGGATTTTTGCATCGTTTGCTTCCACTATTTGGGCAATTTGGGACAAAGAATAATCATTCGTATTCAAATCAAGAACAATTACGGCACCAGGTTGTTTAACAGCAAAAAGTTCTGAAAAATATTTTAACAAATCTGTTTGTGTTATAATTCCAAGATAATTCTTCTTCTCGTCTAGTACCGGAATAACTGAAACCTCAAGCCTGGAAGCCAATTCTATTACTTCGTAAACATGCTGGTTGAAAACAACAAAAGGCCGGGTAAGCGAAAGCGTATGATTACCTAAAGGTTCATCTGCCATATTCAGGTCATAAATATCTTTGTCTGAAATAAGTCCTAAAAATTCAGTATTATTAACTATTGGCAAATGCGATATCCTAAAAATATCCATATAAGATAAGGCCTTTAAACCAGTATCTGATGTTCTCAGAGCGGGTACAATATCAGATATTAAATCTTTTGCTAACATAGCTGTTCAAGTTCATCATTTTCCAATTACTTTTGCAAAGGTATTATTTAAAATTATATTAAAAATTTCTACAAATGACCAGATTAAGTGTAAATATAAATAAAATTGCTACAATACGTAACTCGCGTGGAGGAAATATTCCAGATGTCGTGCAGGCTGCAATTAATATTGAAAAATTCGGCGCTCAGGGCATTACAATTCATCCCCGCCCGGATGGCCGCCATATAAGGTATAACGATGTAATTGATTTAAAAAAAGTAATAAAAACAGAATTCAACATTGAAGGAAACCCTACAGATTCATTTATTGAATTGGTAACACTTGTGAAACCTGAACAAGTTACACTCGTTCCTGATTCACATGATTCCATCACTTCAAATGCCGGCTGGAATACTATAAATAACTTATCCTTTTTGACTTCAATCGTAAAAGAATTTAAAAAGGACGATATCCGGGTTTCTATTTTTGTCGATCCTATCGAAGAAATGATCGAAGCTGCTTCAAAAATAGGCGCAGACAGGGTAGAACTTTATACTGAACCTTTCGCAACTGGTTATATTAAAAATAGGGAAACAGCAATTGAGCGTTATATAAAATCAGCAAAAGTTGCAATTCAGTGTGGTCTTGGTATCAATGCCGGACATGACCTGAATTTGATTAACCTGAAATACTTTAATCAGAATATTCCCGGATTACTAGAAGTATCCATCGGTCATGCACTCATTTCGGATGCCTTATATTTTGGCCTTGAAAAAACAGTTTCAATGTATCTCGAATGCCTGAAGTAGGTTACAAATTACCAATGTGCTAATTTACTATTGTGTCATTTGGTAATTACCGATTACAAATCATCAATTATCAAAGCCAAATTACTTAACACTGTGCACTGGGCACTAATTACTGAATACTAAATATGAAACTTGCATTTAGAAAATTAGGAAACGGAACCCCTTTGCTTATTCTTCATGGTTTATACGGAAATAGCGATAACTGGTACACTATTGGAAAACGTTTGGCTGAGAATTTTGAAGTTTATTTAATTGATCAGCGAAACCACGGCAAATCTGATCATTGCAAAGAACATTCTTATCAGTCGATGCAACTTGATTTACTTGAATTCTTTGATTATCACAAAATAAGTGAAGCAATTTTATTAGGACATTCGATGGGTGGCAAAACTGCAATGCTTTTTGCATTGTTGCATCCTGAAAAAATATCAAAACTTATTGTAGTAGATATTGCACCAAAAGCTTATAAAAGTCTGAACAATTACCAAAAACATGCTACAGACCATCTTAATATAATGCAGGCCTTTTTATCAATAGATTTAAGTATTGCAGAAAGCCGAAAAGAAGTTGATGATGAATTCTCCAAATTTGTCAGTGATTTACAAACGCGCCGATTTTTATTGAAAAACTTAGAACATAAAAAGGATGGTTCTTTTCATTGGAAAATAAATATAGGTTCATTAAATAACGCGCTCCCAAATATGCTTGATGATTCGGACTTTAAAAAAGTAAAATTTGATAAAGAGTTGACTAGCTTTCCTGTTTTGTTTATAAAAGGTGAAAGATCAGATTATATATTAGAGAAAGATATTTATTTAATAAAACAGTATTTTCCCAGGGCTGAAATAACAACTATTTTCGATGCCGGTCATTGGTTACATTCAGAACAGCCTGAATTGTTTTTAAAAAGTATTAATTATTTTTTAGTAGGTTGAGAGACATTGTTGAATTTATTAAGTATATAAATTATCATAATAAACTTCATCAGGATTTTATTTAAACGTTGTCAGGTAACAAATCAAACTGACATTTAAAGACTAATGCTTTCTAAGGTGAATATATGGCTTTGCATAGCGCAGCTAAAGCTGTAAACGATAGAACGCGGATGACTCTGATTTAACAGATTTACGCGGATTTTGAGAGCAAAGTTTGCTAAAAAAGCAAAGTTTTATAATGTAATAGTATAAAAATAAAATTTAATATATAATTGCCAATCTAATTTATTGAATTTGAAATGTTTTAATTAAATTATTAAAAAATTAAAAAACTTTTGACAATTTTCAAATTTGATTGGTATTTTTTTTCTATTTTAAAGTTTTGAAATATCAAGTAATTAGTGATTGAATATCAAGTATTTTATTTTAAGAATTGAACCTGAATTAAAAAATGAACATTATGAAGAAAGTGATTAGCCTAATGCTTTATTTAGGATTTATTGGATGGATCAGCATTTATGCGCAGAATGAAAAATTCAAAGCATTATTTATGTACAATTTTACCAAATACATTGAATGGCCAGCTATTCAAAGACAAGGCGATTTTATTATTGGTGTTTTAGGAAATACGGCTTTAACTAAGGAGCTCGAAACAATTGCAGGAAAACAAAAGGTTGGTACACAAAATATTGTTGTAAAAACCTTTGCAACTGTTGATGAAATTGATAATTGCAGTATTCTTTTCATTCCCGCAGGCAAAAGTAGCCAGATAAGTTTGGTAGTCTCCAAACTTGGCAGTAAATCGGTACTGATTATTACCGACAAGGATGGTCTTGCCAGGCAGGGTGCCTGCATAAACTATGTAATGGATGGTGATAAACTTAAATATGAAGTTAACAAATCCAATATTGAAAAGAAAGGGCTGACAGTTAGCAATTCGCTTCTGGCTCTCGGAATTGTCGTATCTAACTAACTCATTAATAACAATCAAATAACTGAATCATGAAAAATTTCAAATTCTATATTTTAATTTCTGCTATTAGTATTTTATGTTTTGCCGCAAATGCTCAAACACAACAGAAGAAGGTTCTCAGAAATGACTAATGAACAACTGATGGAACTAACATACGACGACCTGCTTAACTTATCTTTTGAAGACCTTATTTTAGTAGCAAACAAATTTGGGCTTTCTGCAGACGATTTACTTGAATATTTTTTGAACAAAGATGTTACATCAGCTTCAAAACGGGCTGAAAAATCATTGAATTCTCCATTATCCTCAACAGTTCTTTCCCGGGATGAAATTGTTAATTCTGGGGCCACAAGCATACCTGAAGTTCTGAGGTTGGCCCCGGGAATGATTGTTCGTGAAAAAACTCCCGGCAATTATGATGTTCAAATCCGGGGCAATGATAATTTACCGCCTAAAGGCATCATGGTTTATACAGAAAATTCAATGACATTGGTTATGATCGACGGACGCCCGGTTTACAATTATGGTTTTGGAGGTACATTTTGGGAAACTTTGCCGGTAGAACTTAACGATATTGAGCGTATTGAAGTAATCCGCGGCCTTTCCAGCGCTTTGTATGGCCCAAATGCTGTTTCAGGCGCAATAAATATTATTACACGATCGGTCGATAGTAAAAAACTACATGCCGATGCCCAGGCTCAGGTTGGCAACAACAATTCCAGGCTGGCAAATGCCGCTGTTTCATTCGGGATTGATAAACTAAAAGTCAGGGTATCGGGTAATTATACACATTTTGACAGGTTTGAAGATGATTTTTATGTATTTGACTATAATAAAAAATACAGCCCTGCTGATATGGTAAACCTTCAGATGCCAGCTGCAGAAGGTGGCGGACCTGTTGAACAAACTTTTAACGCTACATTCCGGAATCCATCCCTTGCAACTGAAAAATATGCTGGTAATGCCTTTTTAGCTTATGATGTTACAAAAGATATTGGATTAAACCTGGCTTTTGGTACCCAAAATTCAGATATTATTTCAAGCACATTAGGCAACAATAATATCCCGATTGTTCCACGCACATCGAATACAAAATATATTGATTTCCGTGCCAGGGTTTATGGACTGCAGGCCCAGGCTAACTTTATGGGCGGCGACCAGGATGTCCAATATAATTATCCGGGCTGGCATATTGCGCCAAGCGTATTTCACTCAACGCTTGAATATGAATATAAATATAGTACACTTGTTTTGCGTCCCGGCGTTAGTTTTCAAAATACAATGTATGATGACAGCAAGTGGGTAAATCAGATAACTAATCCCAATGGTGGGTTTTTAAACTGGGCCAAAAACGCTTTCGTCAGTTGCATATTATTTGCGTGCCGATTATAAAGTTTTTGACAAGCTCCGCCTGATTGCTGCTTTGCGTGGCGATAAATACAATAAGCCCGATGTAACCAAACTCACGTACCAGTTAATTTCCACCTATGATATTAATGAAAACAATATTGTGCGGGCAGGCTACTCCCAGGCAAACCGTGGCCCGTTTATTTCAGATACGTATGCTGATTATTATTGGAATATTTCCAATAAACCTCCAACTATATTAAAGTACGAAGGCAACCAGAATCTCAAACTTCCAACCATGGACATGTTTGAATTGGGATATCGTAGCAAAGTTTCAAAAAACATTATGGTAGAACTGGAAGCATTTCATACCGTGCTAAAAGACCTTACATTCTGGAACCCAGATTCGATGAGTATTAACTTAGACATTTCGCCGCTTGCAGTTGGTGGAACGCCTACTGTTAATGTTGTTGGCCATGGACAGTATGAAAACCTCAATTTGAAATCGACACAAAATGGGATTACTTTGAATGTAAGCTTAGTAGCCAATAGTAAACTGAACTTTAAAATTTTTGGCACTTTGCAACAATCAAAACTTACGAATGTTTACACTCGTACAATTTTTGATGACTTAACTTATTTAGAAAAAGTAAGCGGATATAAATTTATGTTAGACACTGCCGACATAGGTTCTAAATTACGTAAAGGCGACTTGAGTCCTTTTGCAAATCCTAAAAGGACTTATACTGCAAGTAATTATATGTTTAAGGATAGCAGTAACCAATCTATGGACAACAAAGCAACACCAACTTTTTTTGGCGGTTTAACAATAAATTATACGCCATTGAAAAAATGGAATATCAACTCTAGCTTCTATTTTTATACACAGCAAACCTTGCTTACTAATAGAACGGATGAAATAGGTTCAGGTATGTCAGTTAATCTCAATAATCCTTCAAATTATGATGCTTTTGGTAATTACATATATAAAAATAATGGGAAATATACTGATGAATATACAATCCAGCCAAAAATTCTGGTAAACCTTAAAGTATCTTATAAATTCTGGAAAGAAAATTCTGTTTTTATTAATGCAAGAAACCTTTTTAACAATGATAAAAAAGAATTTGCATATCTTGATAAAGTTGGCGGTTTATATATGATTGGGTTAAGCCTGGGGTTCTAAAAGAAATAGTCGTTTAAATATCAAGTCCGGGAAATTCTCATCCCGGACTTTTCTTTTTAGAATCAACAATATTTTACTCAGTCGTAACATGATTAAATCATGCACCGGAATATCAATGGTAAAAGCAGATTTAATATCGTTTAGTTAAGTATACAAACCTCACCCTAAACTTAGCGAAGCGATTTCAACGAAGTTAATCCTTCTCCAATCGGAGATGGACTTGCCCCTTCTCCGATTGGAGAAGGGTTGGGGATGAGGTTTCTCGTAATTAGGATTTATAATTTTTCTTAACTAAACGACATTGAAAGCAGATTCAATATTGCCGATATTTTTCTTTGTCAATAAATCGGGAAAATTAAATAAGAATAAACCTCCAGGGTTTATTTATCCAGTCTTCACCAGCATAATCAATTCCAACCCGGGTTGTAGTTTTAAATGAAATATCAGAAAGACCGTCAGATAAATAAAGCCTTTCTGATGTTATAAGGTTTTCACCGTTAAACGATTTATCGATTGCCAATTGTTTGGTTAATTTCCCCGGTCCATCAAATCCTTTAATACACCTTATTAATACAGCCTGAGGTAAATCTTCTGGAACCGGTAACGAAATTCAGCATCCAGTACATTCCATAAATAAGATAAATATAAATATAACCGCCAGCCCGATACATTATTTCTGTTCGTTTGGTCCCTGCCTTTGCTTGCATGACATGCTTTGTCTTCCTCTCCCCGATATGCTTCAGTTTCAGTAATAATGTACTTTTCTTTTTTGCCATAGGGGTAAACCCGCACTAAAGTTTTACCGAGTAAACCAGGGGCAACTATCAAAACATCCTGCAAAAAGAAATTTAGGTCAGGCCTTTTCTCCATTGGCAATTTCCTGTTTTGTAGAAGTATAATCAGTCCCCCAAAGGAACAAAGAATAGAAGAAGGCGAAAAAAGTCACTCCAACCTGGGTTTCCATCGTATCTTCATTCAAACATGATAAAAATGAAATTATAAATATCATTAAAAAATAATATGTTGTCCACTTCTTTTCGAAAAAAGGAGGAATTATAATAGCAACAAGAATTATTAAAAATCCAACAATCCCAAATAAAATAATAAACCGCAGGTATTGATTATGCGTGTGCAACTGGTGATTTAAATCAAGACCTGTTTTGTGGGTTTTATAATAATTATTTAAAGCAGAGTGAAAACTGCCTTCACCATAACCAAAAAACAATTTTTCTGAAATAACATTTAATCCAGCTTTAGCAAAAGATAGTCGCTGCGTAATTGAGTGTTTATTTACGTCCCCGTTTTTAATATACTCATCAATCTCCCAGATAGCTTCATATACGCGAGGGTAAATGCTGCCTTTCATCCCAAATATATAGTTAGTCAATCCATTCTCAACATTATTAATATCCTGCTTTGAAAGTTGCCAAATCCCGATGGAATCCTTCCTTAATCCTTTTGAAGCCATATACCTGGTTAAAGTAACGCTTAAATTTTGTTGCTTTAAATCCAAACTGTCATAATTTATTTTACTTCTTTTGTTCCATTCTTTTCTTAATTCCTCCGGACATTGATTAACCCAAACAAAGTGGCCATTTTCTTTGTGTTTGTCTAATGTATCGTGAATATATCTTTTCCCATTTTGTGTATATGCGGCCAAATGCTTCAAATCTAAAGATTCTTCAAACCTGTAGTTGTTAAAAACCATAATTATATAACCAACTGCAATTATAGGAATTGCATACATTATCATAATAAGCCCGATTTTTAAAAATTGGTTTTTAACCGATTTTAAATAAATTAAAATCAGGCATATCAATGTAATACTGAATATAAATATTCCTGTAAGCGATTTTAATAATATCAAAAAATAAAACAACCATATACATAAAAGTAAGAAAAAAAAGTGTTTCGGGGAAATTGCTTTATCATCTGATACAAGCCAATAAAACATGGTTAACAATGAAAGGACTATCATTAAAGATAGCCTTATTGGGGAAATAAAAATTGATGTCTCACGAACATCTGTATAATGGTTTGGTATTATGCCAAAAATAAACAGACAAATAATTATCGTTGAAAGTACAACCGATATTATAAACATGGATAAAATCTTATTAACCTTGATTTTTGAAAGTGGTTCAATTGTAGCCAGAATAACCGGGAATATAAGTAAAGGCAGCTTCATGAAAATATCTGTAAAACCTTGCTTCAAATCAACGGAATTTATTAGCCATAAAATATGAACAACATAGATAGCTAAGAAGAATAAAAGACTTTTTCGCTGATAAATAAGTTTCAACTTAATAATTAATCCGCCTTCAACCAACCAATTTAATACCAATAATATTTGACCGATGACCAGGGCTTTTGGGAAGAAAGGCAAAGCCACAGCGATGACAGTTAATATCCAAAAATATACATCTTTACTATAAGTCTGCTGATATTGAATTGTTTTCATTTATCCGATAAAGATTTAAGAAGTCAAAATTACTAAAAAATGTAGATGTATAAGGTTTTTTAAAATTATTGGTTTTGAATAAAAAATTTAATTTCAATTTTTGTAGTTTACCTATATAGTTTATGTTTTGCTTAAGCCGGCATTAAAACAAATTATTTCTTACCGCGATATTTGTAATATCAAAAATAATTGTATTTTTGCACTCCGCTTTTTAAAAAGAAAAGTTCGTATTTGTATAGAAATTAAAAACTTAGCAAAGTGAATACGCTCAGTTACAAAACAGTATCGGCAAACAA
>CAVSGB010000281.1:0-6452 GCA_963726845.1 uncultured Bacteroidota bacterium
TAAATGTTAGCGGGTGAGGAGGATTTCCGGGAACGTACAAATCAACTTTGTGTTTGGCAAGAAAGTCACGCTTAATAGCCGGACTATATTCAAAGATTCCGCCGCTTATTGCATCTGTGCCCACGAGGATAAGTATTTTAGGGTTCGGTATTGCATCGTAAGTAATTTGCAAAGCTTCTGACATATTTGTTGTTATAGGGCCAGTAACTACCATGCCATCTGCATGACGAGGTGAGGCGACAAATTCAATACCAAAACGCCCCATGTCGAAATTTACATTACCTGCTGCATTTAATTCCAATTCGGCACTGTTGTCGCCTCCGGCTGATACATGGCGAAGCTTAAGTGAACCACTGAAAAAATTATGTATTTCTTTTCGAATAAGGTTTGGGTTTAAATGAATTTGGTCATAAACTCCTTCTGAAATAATTAGCCTTTCTTTTTCGTTTGTGGAAATTTTATAATCTGTCGTAAATTGAATTTTGTTTGGAAATCTTATAGAACATTCATTACAAAAAGTACATTTTCCCAAATCTATTCTGATTGGATTTATTAAGATGGCATCAGTCGGGCAAATATTTGCCAATAAAACTTCATCTACTTTTTCAATAGTTATCTCAGGTCGTCCCCTGAATATTCCCGGCACTTTAACTTTTGTTACATCAGGTATATATTGTTTTCCCTGGTGGTAGATTATTTTCAAATTATTTAACATACTTTTTTAGTTTAAAAATCTGAGAATGTATGAATTTGAAAATGGAATTGTCTTTGTAATTCCACACATTTTTTATATTTAAATTTTCAAATTGACACATTTTCAAATTATAAGTCATGCCCGCAATACGATAAGTCAAAACTTTTATTACAAATAGGAAATCGGAAATTTCGTTGTTTCTCACGGCCAAAGCCAGTGCAAGCCAGTTGTGAAAGGAAGGATCTTTGATTTTGTAATGGAGCAAATCTCCGTTATCATCTGTAATTGCACAATGGCATATTTCGCCGCGCCATCCTTCAGTGAGCGAAATTGCGAACATATTTGCAACTGGCTTTTTTAATTCAGGCCTGTTTTTATTTTCTTCTGGTACATTTTGAATAAGCTTACGGATGTAACCAATAGATTGTTTTATTTCTTCTTTTCTGATTTGCGGAATAAACATCGCCATGGCGTTTAATAATTGGTTCCTGGTTCAATTCAAAATACAAATCATGAGGGTGAGATTATCGGATATCCCTGTTTATGCCGCTTGTCCGCGCAACCATTCCTACAGTACCAATATTAGATGCATCGGACTTTGACAAGATTCCAGTTTTTTCAAAACGGCCTAATGCTGTGGGCAGGGAAAATGTTTCCTTACACATTTCATTAAAATCAGGTTCATAATTATCAAATGTTATTAATAATTTTTCGGCCAACTGTTCATTAAACGGGAAATTAGTATAACCTGCCCTAATCAGGCTTTTTGCTAAACGGTTGCCGCACCATTGTTGAAAATAGTTGATTATCGGAGTGCGTAACCTTCCAAATACAGAACTTCCTAACTGATAAGCAACATCGGTACACAGCGCGCTCAAGTCTCCGGTATGCACTGCTATTCGCTCAAGTTCAGAAGCAAGGGTTCGGGAAAATTGTAAATCACGATCCGGTTGATAACCGCATAAACTCTCCCAAAGGTTTACAAAAGCTGTAGTATGGCCAGCTACTGTATCACCTGCTATAGATTCTGCGAGTGTAATGCGTTGTATTAATTTCTTCTTTTCAAGGAACAATTGTTCGATGCCACGGTGCTGATAGCCAAGCTGAATTTCTAAATGAAGGATTTGTTCGCCGTTGCAAATAAAGCGAAAGTGTCCGGGTTCAATAATACCGGCATGTATATGGCCTACACCGACTTCATGCAATTCTTCACTTTCAATATTGAAAAAAGGATAATTGGCGATTGTTTTTAAACTATCTGCCCTGTTAAACGGATAACGCACAGGTTTAAGCCAGGGATGGTCAGTATATATTATTTCGAAATTTTCGTGGATTTCCCGTTCGAATTTTTCAAAAGCTAAGTGATGCGCAGTAAATGACGGCAACGATTGTCCTGCTTTTACATTTGTTGAAGTAACATAAATAGTTCCAACTTTATCATTTGCAATACAGCAAAAAAGCTTGATTTGCCCCTGGTACGAAAATCCGTAATAATTAACGCAGTGATTATGTGGCTCATTAATCAATGATGTATTATTATCCAGGAACTGCCCATATTCCAATAAAGGTATAGACGATAAAGGAATGCCCTGATTATTTTTTATAGTAATATAGTCCATAGTTTAATGCGGTAAATTAATTATGGCTTCATTAATTAATGATACAAAAATGGCTGGTGGGTTTATTCCAAGGTATATGACTAACCCTAAAAGGATAAACTGTGAAAGCGATTCCAAAGGGTTGATTTTTTCAATATGAGAATCATCAAAATTCACAGGCGGCAAAAATATCAAACGGAAGAAATTTTTACCTAAAGCCCACATAGCCATAGTGAGAAGTATCAAAACAGGAATCAGCAACCAGATATAGTGTTTTGTAAACATCGCCCTGAAAATCATAAACTCGCTGATAAACATTCCCGACGGTGGCATTGCAGTAATACAAATAAAAACTAACAAAATAACAATTGCCCCCGGTGTGTAATATTTAAAATAACCACCTGTATCCCGTATCATGTAACTTTTATAGGTACGATATACCTGTTGTATCTGATAGAAAACACTGGCTTTTGTGAACGAATGAAATATTATATGAAGGAAAGCGGCATAATATCCAATACCTCCAACACCAAGCCCAATAGCAACAATTCCCATGTTTTCCAAACTGGAATAAGCCGACATCCTTTTAAAATGATTTACACGAAGAAGATAAATTGTAGCTACAAATACGGATAATGCACCGGCTATTAGCAGAACATGATTTGCCCATGGCGCAATTGATGTTGAAGCTATTACAGAATAAGTTCTAAAGATAGCAATAAAACCTACATTCATTAGAGTAGTGGAAATAAACGCACTGATGGGAGGAGGGGCAACAGTATGGGCATCAACACAAACTGTGTGCATTGGGAACAAACCCATTTTGGCGCTGAATCCTACCAGTATGAATAAAAATGCAAGTTTCAACCAAAAAGGGTTAAATAAACCAGCATGATGTATAAGTGATTTGTATGAAAGATCGATAGTGCCAGCTTCTTGTGCTGAAATACTAAGAAACAGAATCCCGATAAATGCAAATGTAATAGCTATAGAACACACAAAAAGGTATTTCCATGCCGCCTCTGTTGCATTTTCAGTTCGTTCATGAAAAATAAGAATAGTAGCAGCAAATGTAGTCAACTCAACAAAAGCCCAGGTCAGTGCAATATGACTGGACATAAATACGCCGGTTTGTGCCATAACTAATATGCTGAAAGCGGAAAAATAAATTGCTTCCACTCGTGATGATGAGCCGTGATGTTTCAGATAATCAATACTGTGATATGAGGATGTTGTTGTAAGAATGCTTAGGACTATCAGCATAAGCAATGCTGCCGCATCTGCTGTAAAATAGCCCAATTCTTCGTAGCGGAAGTGATAGCATTCATATACGGTTATTCCCCATTGCAGGACATTAAAAAGTATTATAAAAATATGGTGTGTTTTTTTATCTCTCGAAAAAAATAGAACCCCACTAATGAAAACAGCAATTATGAAGTAATATGCAAGCATCTGATTTATATTCTTAATTCTTAATTCAATCTCTAAGTTGGCTGAGTTTATCCACATCGGGCTCTTTAAATACGTCTCCTAACTTGTTGACAAAAATTCCCAATACCAGTACACATACAAAGAAGTCAAGCAAAATACCAGTATTAACCAACATTGGCATTTCATTTCCTACAGCAATTGATAAAATAAAAACCCCGTTTTCAATTACCAGAAAACCCATTACATGTGTTATAATTTTTTTTCTTGTTATAATAATGTATAGCCCAGTCAATAAAGTCGAGAGTGCCACGATAAAAAATATTTTATTCAAGTAATGGTCCTTGATAGAGTTTGAGAGAAAAAAAGTAAAAATAATAATGGTAGTAACAATTACCAATGAAAGGAAATTTGGCACATAGGGTTCGACCTCACGGGTAATCCTGTTTCGTTTGATAATATAATTTAGAAATATAGGAACAGTAACTGCTTTAAAAATAATTGTTTCAAGCAAAATAAAAACAAGGTTCAGCGTATTCATTTCGTTCAATTCAAAGAAACTGACGCCAAATAAGAGAAGGCCCTGAAAGACGAGTATCTTAATATAGCTGCTCATGCGGTTTGCAATGCTCATGTAAATCAACGACATGGTGAAAGTAATTAACAAAACATTTATCATTTTTTATAGTTTAAATGATTTTTTTCATTATCAATAAAACCCCAAAAAATATCAACAGGGATATTGAAGTAAGCGTAAAAATGAACTGAGAATTATGATTCATCCTGAACCTTGCTGAAAACGATTCAAGTACACCGACAATTCCAGCAAATATTATTTGTGTTACGAAAAAAATTGGAATAGTATAGTATAATGGAAGTTTATCTACAAAGAAGTTTGCAATGAGCGCACCATACATGGCAAATTTAAAGTTGGTTGTATATAATATTAAACCCAAATCAAAACCACTATTGTCAAGGATCATTACTTCGTGTACCATTGTTAACTCAAGATGTGTTTTAGGGTCGTCTATAGGCATACGGCTGTTTTCGATCATGGCAATCATAATAAGGACAAAAGTTGCCAATACCCCAAGGGCATAAGAGATGTATGAACCGAAGTGAATGGAAATAAAAATATCATGAAAAGAGGTATTGCCTGTCAGCAAGGCAAATGAACCCATAAGAATGAAAAAAGCGGGTTCGGCAAACATTGAATACAATGCATCCCGACTTGCCCCCATACCTTCAAAGCTGCTACCTGTATCCATAGCAGAGATAATCATGAAGAATTTTCCAAGAGCGAGAATATAGGCAAAAAAAACAAAATCACCATTGAAAGAGATGACACCTTTAAACAATCCGAAAGGAATTACTAAGCAAGCCATTACCACAGAAGCAAAATAGATACTTGGGGCAATTTGGAAGATGAAACTAGTTGTCTCGCTGTAAACTGATCCCTTTTTCCACAAACGGAAAATGTCTTTCATCGGCTGAAATATTCCTGGCCCTTTTCTTCCTGAAGCTATGCTTTTCGTGCGCAGAATAATGCCCATGAAAAACAGGCTAACCAATACAATCAGTGCAAAACTTAACATGGTTTATAATTGATTTATGAAATGGATTAATAAATGAAAAGCATCAAACAAAAACGGCAATCCTATTACCAGGGTTATAAAAACAATACCATATAGTACGTAGTACTGAGGATTTCCATTTTGCAGGAACCTGAATATACCAAAAAAATATTTTATCTGTCTCAAAGGGACATCGATTAGCCATTTTTCTATTTTATCATAGGGATGAATTTCGTGCCCTCCATATTTTGGGAAAATATTTTTGATCTCTTTTTTCTCTTTATGAATAGAAAGCAATGGTTCTGCCAGTTTGCGATAAGTACGTACAAATGAACTGGCTGTATATTGCATTTTAGTTGTATTGCCAACATATCCGCAGCCCCAGGTCGATGCAATAGTAATGGATTTCTGAGCAGTTATTCTTTTGCGGAACAAAAAGACAATCCCTGCCAATGCAATAAATCCCAACGCACACCATCCAATATATTTCATTATGTATGCAATATTGAAAACCGGTTGGAGACCTTCATTTGTAGTGTACAATTTGTCAGTATACAATTTAATGGGCCCGGTAAGCAATTGTAGAAAAAAGACAGGAAACAATCCAATTGCAACAATCAATCCCATTGCCATGTACATTGGAATAAGTTTGCCTATATTGGCCTCAGCAGGCTGATGCAATGAACTATCGCTTGTATTGCCCAAAAAAACCGAACCGAATGCTTTAGTAAAACATAGCAGTGCTAGTCCGCCTATAAGCACCAGTCCGAAAATGGAAAATAAAAAAGAAAGCACAGAAACCAAATGGCCACCAATCAATCCTTTAAATAAACCTGAATAAATCAGGAACTCAGAAATAAACCCGTTAAATGGCGGAAATCCGCAGATGGCAAGAGCGGCAACAAGGAACAAAACAGAGGTGTGGGGCATTCGTTTGACCAAACCTCCCAGTTTTTCGATGTTTACTGTATGTATTGCCTGATACACGTTACCTGTACCATAAAACAAAAGCGACTTAAAAAGCGAATGGTTCAACACATGCAGCAATCCACCAGCAAATCCAAAAACTGTCAGAATATGATTGTTTGTTCCTATTCCAATTGTCCCCAAACCTATCCCAATTCCAATACGTAATCTGTCCAAGGTGCTACATAACAT
>CAVSGB010000282.1:0-25174 GCA_963726845.1 uncultured Bacteroidota bacterium
ATATTGGTATTGTTGCTTTGCAGCGACTGGTTCATCATATTGCTCTGACTTTCAGCTCGCAAAATGTAATACTTGGAACTTCGAAGACCTAACCCGGCCTTCTCCATTGGGAGAGGGAGAATAGCGGTCGGGAAAAATATCTGGTAAATGTTCTTTGAATGTTCTGATAATAGTTCGAATTTGGTTGGGGTTAACTATATCTTTATCTAATTGCTGTGCTGAATAATTTTCGTCTTCGTCCTGCAATTCCATTCGTTTTTTTGGCTTAAACGTTCCCGAAGCTCAACATATTCACCTTTCCAAAGCGTTGCGCCTTGTTGGGTAACTTTGGTATCAATAACAAAAACTTCATACCCTACATTCACATTATCGGCTACAGCCATTTCATGCGAATATTCACTAACCAAATTTTGATCAAAGTAACCAATAGTGAGGTTGTCAGGTGTTGCTGTTAAACCTATTTCAAATGCATCGTAATATTCTAATACCTGTTTCCATAAATTATAAATACTCCTATGGCATTCATCAATTACTATAAAGTCGAAAAACTCAATTGGCATTTTCCCATCATATTCGACTGGTGGAATTTCTTTTGGCTGGTATTTTCGTTCGTTCGGGTTTTCTTCCTCAGCCTTTTCGTCTAATTCTGTTCCTTTAAGAATAGAATACAAACGCTGAATGGTACTTATACAAGACCTGACTATCGGTTGCTATATAACTCGATTTTAAACGTTGAACACTATATAATTCAGTGAATTTTCTATTGTCATCATTCGGCACAAATGACATGAATTCCTGTTCAGCTTGTTCACCAAGGTTTTTGGTATCAACTAAAAATAAAACCCGTTTTGCTTTGACAAATTTTAGCAAACGATAAATTGAAGTTATAGCTGTAAAGGTTTTTCCTGAACCTGTAGCCATTTGTATCAAAGCTTTTGGCCGATTTTCTTTAAATGAATTTTCTAATTTATTGATTGCATTTATCTGGCATTCCCTTAGTCCCTGAGTTTGTAAAGCTGGCAAATCGTGTAGTCTTTTTCTAAGTGATTTGTCTTTTTTCAACCAAACTCTCATCGTTTCCGGACGATGAAAACTAAAGACTTCCCTTGCCCTTGGTTTAGGATCGGTGAAATCAGTAAACCTTGTAATTTCTCCTGTACTTAAATATACAAAAGGTGAGTCTTCAGGTAATGTGATTATGTTAAAATAAACTTTAGCAAAAACTTCGCGATTTATGCTTCCACTGCTGTCCTTACGCCTTTTTAAAAATGAATTTGCAATTGGTTTTTCTATTTTCGCTATATTAAAACTTTCTGTGTTCACGAAAACTAAATTTGTTTCAGACATTGAGTCGTCTTTTCCATCATTTGAATTGCCAAAATGATAAACACCCCAATTCGTAATTGGGAAAGACATATTACTAAAATCATAATTACCTACATAGAGCCCTACAACTTTAAAACAGGTATTTGACAGTGATGTATTATTTATCAAACTTGTTAATTCAATATTTTCATTAGTTAAAGCGTTATCAAATTCAAATTCATAATTGCTGGTGGTTTGATATTTTTTATTATGGAACTTACGTAAAGCTTCTTCAGCATAAGTATTTGAAGACAATTTAGACGTCTTGACTTTCATCAAAAATGCAATAGAATCATTAAATTTATTTACAACAACATCTTCAAGTGGCTTAGGATTTATTATTATTTCTCCATTCTTAATTGCTTTATTAATGTTGATATAAATCTTTTGACCAAAAAATACAAAGTTTTGAATGATGATAGAAATATTTTTTATAAGTACTTTTAGACTAAACCATTAATAATAGAAACATGTTTCAGCTAAAACTTACAAATTTTGGCAGAAGAATCAGATTCTCTGTCTTAGCTGTTTTGATCCTTATACAGGTGGTTATATTCGCTTCAGCACAAGGAAAAATAGAAGCGAAAGGAGATAAAACAAGCTATCAGAACTTTAATGTCGAGGTATTTTGTTGTATTCAGGATGAGCAAAAAATGATTGCTGACCCTCAATGGCTTGAAGAGAGCTGGAATTTAATCACTCGTTCCATCAAGATCGAAAAAGTGTTCGTTGAGACTTACAGGGACAATCAAACACTTCCGGAAGCAGATGTAAAGAAACTCAAGGATTTCTTTACCGACAAAGGAGTCAAGGTATCAGGCGGTATTATGGCATCAGTCGCCGGCCTTCCCGGTGACCGACTAAACGGGTTCTGCTACTCTAATCCTGCTGACCGGGAAAAATTTCGAAAAATAGTGGCTTACTCTGCTTCCCTTTTCGATGAGATCATTTTCGATGACTTGTTCATTTTCAACTGTCAATGCGATTTCTGCCAGAGGGCTAAAGGAAACTTGACCTGGGCAGAATATCGTTTGAATGTTATGAAGGAAGTGGGAGAAAACCTTGTCGTCAAGAATGCCCAGAGTGTCAATCCAAGAATCCATCTCATTTTCAAGCCACCTAACTGGTATGAGCAATATCAGTTCAGTGGATATAACCTTGAATCGCAACCCAAGGTTTTTGATGAAATCTGGCCGGAACTGAAACAAGGGATCCGGAAAACACCACTCAGTTCCTTCAACAGTATCAGAGCTATGGCATCATGCGTTACTTTGAACATATCAAACCCGGCAAGTTTGGCGGTGGCTGGGTTGATGTCGGAGCACGTCAGACGATGAACCGTTACACGGAACAAATTGAAAATACGTTGTTCGCCAAACCCAAGGCAATTATCCACTGGAGCTACGGAAGTTTGGTCGAAACAATAAATACTTCTGATGGGCGCACAAAGATGCTAAGCCCTATTGCTGAAGCTGCCGGATATACGTTCGATAAATTAGACGCTTTTCTTGGAAAACTCGGAGAACCATATGGCGTTGCTGCATACAAACCCTATCATTCTTCGGGAGAAAGTTACATTCATAACTACATTGGAATTATCGGGGTGCCTATGGATTTGTATCCTGATTTTCCTGATGATCGTGGGACAGTTTTTCTTACCGAACATGCAAAGTTTGATCCTGACATTGTCAGTAAGATTATTAAACATCTCAATGAAGACAAGACGATCATCATCACTTCGGGTCTCCTTAAGGCGTTACAAGGAAAAGGGATCGAAAAAATTCTGGAGGTTGAGTACACTGGACGAAAAGCATTGGTGAACCAGTTCACTTTCCGCAGATTCATGGATGAAGAGCCTGCCAACATATACTTCTCCGACGCCGAAATTCTTATTCCGGAGCTTGACTACGGATTGGTGACTTCGGAAGATATCATCCAGGCAATTTATAAGGGCAATAACCGCTATTCCATGCTTATACAAGTCAGGGGTTTGAAGAAAGGAAAATTTTATGTTCTTACAATACCTGAAAGTTTAGATGATCTTTACCATTTGCCCAAGGAGGTACTTTCTCAGATCAGACGGGTGATGATGGAGGAAATTCCTGTTTATCTTGACAGCCCAAGCCAGATATGCCTTTTCGCCTACAACAATAACACCTTCATTGCCCAGTCTTTTCAGCCATACCCGGCACGATATAACATCGTGATTAAAAAAGCGGGTGCAAAACTTTATGATATTATATCAGGCCGGGAGTTGCAGGGCTATGTGAACGGAGGGACAACTGTTTTCGAAGTGTTGCAGCAACCTCGGACATATAATGTTTACAGGTTTGAATAATCAATAATTATTTCATGAAAATAAAATTTTAGCAAATGGTAAAATCCTTACTGTTTTTCAGCCTTCTTCTGCGACTCTAAATCAAAAATAAAACCAAAAAGCTAATAACTATTAATATTACTAAAATGAAAAAAATTACTGCAATATCTATTATGGCTATTTTGACCATTGGATTAGCCTGGAGTCAGATCAAAAGTGGTTCGATGCCACAAATTATTGAAAAAAATGGCCGTCATGCTTTCCTTGTTGATGGACAGCCTTTCTTAATGTTAGGAGGTCAGGCGCACAATTCGAGCGGCTGGCCAGGCATGTTGCCCCAAGTATGGGTGGCCATTGAAGCAATGCACGCCAACACCCTTGAAGTACCTATTTACTGGGAACAAATAGAACCCAAGCAGGGAAAGTTTGATTTTTCGCTGGTCGATACACTCTTAAAACAAGGTCGAGATCACAAGGTTCATCTTGTGCTTTTATGGTTTGCTACCTGGAAAAACGGCAGTAGTCATTATATGCCGGAATGGATGAAGCGCGAACCTTCAAAATATCCAAATATTATTGGCAAAAACGGGCAAATAGTCGATTCACCATCTCCACATACAGTAGCAGCTATGGAAGCCGATGCTAAGGCTTTCACGGCAGTTATGGAGTATTTAAAGAAGGCCGATCCACAGCATACGATACTTATGGTACAAGTTGAAAACGAACCAGGCACTTGGGGAAGTGTGCGCGATTTTTCTGCTGATGCGCAAAAACTTTTTGAAGGTCAGGTTCCGGCTGAACTACTCAAACCAGAAGTTCTTAAATCCCTAAACAAACCTGTTGTTGCAAAAGGAACCTGGACTGAAGTTTTCGGGAACGATGCCGATGAGTATTTCCATGCATGGTTTGTTGCCCATTATATTGGTTATGTAGCTGCAGCAGGCAAAGCAGTTAACCCGCTACCCCTTTATTGTAATGCAGCGCTACGTGATCCAATTACCAACCCCAGTGCAACAACCTATGAAAGTGGCGGCCCAACCGATAATGTAATTCCAATCTGGAAGGCTGCTGCACCAGCTATCGATTTGGTGGCCCCGGATATTTATATTTCTGAAAGTGAAAAAGCCCTTAAGGTAATTGAGTTGTACGACCGCCACGATAACCCGCTCGTTCGTGCCTGAAACAGGTTCGGGTGATGAATATGCCAGATACTTTTATTCGGTGCTAGCTCACGGTGGTATTGGGTTTTCACCGTTTGGTATTGACGATAATGGACAAGGTCAAACTAAAGCTGAGATCGAAGCTTGCCATGCTCCTCTCGCCAAAGAATTCGCTTTGGTCGAACCTATGATGAGAGAAATGGCCAAATGGAGTTTTGAAGGAAATATCAAGGCTGTAGTAGAGCATGAAGATCATGGAGAACAAACTATCGACCTGGGCTCATGGCAGGCCGTTGTATCGTTCGGTGCATCAGGATGGCGCAAAGAACAAGTTAATGCAAAACCGATTGGCAAAGCCATGATTGTGCAACTGGGGGAAAACGAATTTTTACTTATTGGCACGTTGTGTCACTTCACTTTTAAGCCTCTTGGCGCCAACACTGGCAAAGCATGGCAATATTTAAAGGTTGAAGAAGGCAATTATGAAAATGGATCATTCAGGCTGTTACGCATCCGTAATGGTGACGAGACAGATTGGGGCGGGCCACGCATCGGAGCAGTACCAGCCGTTTTGCATACTACGCTGATATTGCGGTAACGGACAGATGATTAAATAAATGTTTTTTATAAATAAAAGGGGAAACATATGCGAAACATTATTGTAGGCATTTTAGTATTTTTTTTAATGTTAGTTTTTATTGCAGATATGCATGCAACCCCCACCGAACGCCTGGAGGGAAAATATCTTAAAACCCGCATCAAGCTGCGGATCGATGAAGACTGGAAAGTGCAGACTGGAAATATCTCCGGCGCAGAAGCTGCGGATTTCAATGATTCCGAATGGACTATAACCAGCTTGCCGCACGACATGAGCATCTCTTTGGTGAGCACGACTAATAATGACCCCGGGGTCATTGGCTGGTACCGGAAACATTTTGTCCTTCCTTCAGGATTTGCCGGAAAAAAAGTTATTGTCCAGTTCGACGGAGTTTATCACGACTCCAGAATTTATCTAAACGGACACCTGATCGGCAACCAGCGATTCGGGTATGTCAGCTTTTATTACGATTTAACGCCGTATCTTAAAACCACTGGCGACAATGTGCTTGCTGTATTTGTAGACAACCAGACGAGCCGCCGTTCGCACTTCTATTCAGGGACCGGCATTTACCGGCATGTTTGGTTAATCGCGACTGATAAGGTTTATATCAGGAACTGGGGCACTGCTATAACCACTCCCCATGTGGCAGTGGAGAAATCGCAGATTAATGTCCGCACGGACTTGGTGAATGATCTCTCGACTTTACAAACGCGCATCGTGGAAACAATAATTTACGATATAGCCGGCAACGCCCTGCAGAAGATATCTACGCCTATTATTGTCGATGCGAAAAGCACGAACACCTGTGTGCAGATGCTAACTCTTTCTTCTTGCAAACTCTGGTCGCCAAAAACCCCTGTGCTATATTATGCTTATTCCAGGATACTAAACAAAACAACCCCAACAGACGACTATATAAGTCCCTTTGGCATCCGGGAGCTAAAGTTTTCTGCAACTGAAGGATTTACCATCAATGGTGTGCCGACCAAATTAAAGGGTGTCTGCATACATCATACACTGATTCCGGCCGGGGCGGCAGTACCTGATGCCATGTGGGAACGGGCAGATCAAAGAGTTACAGGCTTCAGGGTGCACATCCATCCGGACTTCGCATAATCCGCAAAGCCCGGCATTCTACGATTACTGCGACCAATTGGGCATGATGGTCATGGATGAATGGTGCGATAAATGGTCTGAAACCAATGCGGGTTCATTCTATGCAGATTTTAACCAGGTTTGGCAAAAGGACACTCAGCTCATTTATCGAACGGGATAGAAACCATCCTTGTATTGTGATCTGGAGCCTGGGCAACGAAGTTGCAGCTGCTCCCAAAATACCTGACTATATTTTCGACACCCTCAAAATACTGGTTTCATTCGCCAGGAAGCTCGACAACACTCGTCCCTACATTCATGCGTGTGTTGCAGGATGGAACGATGCTCCCGGTTTTGCCGCGTTGGCTGATGTTGAAGATATTGTTGGCGTAAACTATCAGGACTTTTTATATGAAGCCATTCATGAGAAAAATCCGAATGCCATTATTTGTGGCACGGAACAAAACCCCTATTCAGTGCCCGGCTCAAACATTCCAACTTGGTATAACGTGAGGTACAAACCCTATGTGATAGGCCATCATATATGGACAGGTATTGATTATCTTGGCGAAAGCAAGCGAAACATGGGTGGTTACTGTGGCTTCCTTGATAATTGCATTTTTCGTAAATCGTGGTTCTACTATCAACAAAGCCAGTGGAGCGAATCGCCCATGGTCCATATCACCATCGGAGATGGCACCGGCAATGGTCGTGCCCAGCCAACCCTGGCTGAGAACTGGAACCAGAACCGGACTGGTCAGCGTCGTTACTTTTACCAATTGTGACAGCGTTGATGTCTACGTCAATGCCACCAAAATCGGTACCCGAAAATCGAGTGATTTCGAAAAAACCGGTGTCATGCAATGGACAAACGTTCCGTGGCAATCAGGTGTAATTAAGGCCATCGGCATTAACGGAGGCAAAGAGGTCGCCAGGGACAGCATCAAAACCGTGGGTGCGCCCGCGAAACTTTTGCTCAAACCCGACCGAACTACCCTCGAAGCAGATGGGTCAGATGTTTCCTGCATCGAAGTGGACATCTGTGATGCAGACAATAACACCATTTGCACCGCATCCAATCCAGTACGGTTCAGCATGACCGGCCCGGCACGAAACGTTGGCATTGCCACCGGCGACTGGACGAACGATGGGCCTTACAAGGGAACCAGCCGGAAAGCATACCAGGGAAAAGTGTTGATCGTTATGCAATCAACACCGGTATCCGGAATGATTAATCTTACAGTAACCTCACCGGGTTTAACCCCTGCTGCTTTAACCATAAAAACCAATTAAAAAATTGACAAGAGGAAAGTCATGAAGATATATTTCTATATATACTTAATTTAAATTTCAATTCCCCACTCGAGAAAATGAAACAAATTTGGGAGGTTCAGCACATCGGATTAGTGCCAGCCGTTTTGCATACCACGTTGATTATATTTTATGACACAAACAGCTTAGATAGTAAAAATGAACATAATCATCAACTTTCGGGCTTTATGCCATTTCCAATAATGTGGTTTCTGACGGGATGAATTTGCTACTGACAAACAGCATCAAGCTCAGCCCAATCCGATACGGAAATTTCTCATTTACGGAAACAGGGCACGGCTACCTAACTCATTGTAGAAGGGAAGCAATTTTTGATGCTGGCTAGAGAACTGGACAATAATACTGCCACCAGCCTGGAGTATATGAAGCGGGTTTGGCTGCAAGTTCAGCCATAGCTTTGTCATGATCGAAATCTGGAACAGTATTCATTATCATAAACGGCTTTGTACCCAATAGATATATTTCCATATCGAGAATTCCAATATCTCTTATACCAAGAGTAATTTCTATCCAACAACCGTCTTTAGCATATGCTTTCTTATATAACTCTATCAGTTTTGCAATGTTACGCAATTCAAGCGATTTGGAATAGCGCATATAGTTTTCTAGTGTTATGTTAATTGTAAATTGACTTAATTTCACCTCATCCACAACCCCTTATCCAATAGGAGAAGGGGCAAGTCCCTCTCTATTGGAGAGGGATTTAGGGTGAGGTTTTTACGCCTGATTAAACTTAACATAACACTAGTTTTATTTTATTAGAATATTTATTCTAATTTTTAGTTTCTAAATTTAATTCTCTCATTTCATCAACTAGCTCACCAATACTACCTTTTCGCTCATTTCGAAAAGCTTTGTCAGTATACAAAGAAGCACAATATTTGTTTGATTTTTCAAGGTTTCGCCATTCCACCCACAATTCATCATAGCGTTTTAATGCATTGGAAACTATTTGTTTATTAAGCTTCTTATTTATTGTATAGCTTGCATCTTCTATCATTAAAATCCACATTTGCTCAATTAATTGATATTTGATGCGTCCGTAACTACAGGATGTCAGAATAGCTTCTAAGGTTTCACTATCGGTCATGTCCAATTGCCTTGATAGAGCTTCGATTTGCAGCCACATGGCACAAGCTTCGGTTTTTTCTTGTAAAACCTTTTGCTGTAGGTTTTTTGCAATAATGGTTTTAAGAATTACCTGATTATAATTGACACTGAAAAACTCATCGCGAGCCCACCAGACAGCATTTTCGGTATAATCGCTCATTTGACCTTTACGAACTGCTTCAATGCTTAATTCGGCAATTTGCCTGAATAGTTTTATATTGTTACCTGAAAGACCCAGCGTTGAAGCAAAGGTATTAAAGAGTTCTTCTTCAGTTTTTGAAGTATTTTGAGCCCAATGCGAAACTACATAAGTATTGAGGTCAGTCCAAATTTCGTGCTTTATATATCTGCCCTTGCCAGCCACCGCCATTCGACCAGGTGCATATTCCGGCTAAAAGACCTTTTTCTAAAACATCTTTTACACCTCTTGGAGAACCTGCAGGCATCTCTTTTCCGGTATAACTGTTATTCCACCAATTGAATTCGAATTTATTTTGGCCAACCACAAATAACTCCGAAACCAGTATAATAGGGATGTGCACCTTTTCCGTACACTTCCAAACGAGATTGCGATTCAATAATTTGCCTATGTTTACCAATTCCAATACAAGGATTAAAATTGACCATACGATAAAAATCGCCCTGTTGGTATTTTATAGAAAAGAAAAGATTCGGGTGTGGTTCTATGGCATTGGTTACCGCTAAATAGTAAGCAGGGTTGTTATGAAAACGGTATCCAAAATCCCAGGTTCGGTAAAAAAGTTTTTTGTTTCGTTTTACACAAATTTCATTTCTTAAAATATTTATTAATAAAATATGGTTTTTTATACTCTTTGAATCGTCATTGCTTATAGGGCTGCTTCCGAAATGAAAGGGCGTATCATGTAAATAGGTTTCACCAAAACGTAGTACTATTCCATCGAGATTTGGGAAACGATTGAAAATACCTTCAATCTGTGCAATGAGTAGTTGTTGGGTTAAAGACCTGTTTATATCCGGTTTGTGGCTGTTAAAATTTGTATCATTTTCTTCTATTAATTGTTTGCCATATTGTTCCCATATTGTTTTTGGGAAAACCAAAAAGTCAGTAAAAGCAAATGCATTCAAACCGGCTTGTTTGCACGCAGCAAGCTTCGGATCGATAATTTTAGCTTTGGCTTCAATCCAATTCCTTTCATCGCTGCCAGGTAGCAAACTATTTTTTTTATAATTATCGTAAGTAATTGCCGTATTTATTTGGCAAAGTAGAACCATTGAATTAAACCCTTGTGACTTCAAATAGTTTGGATCATTGTATTTAGTATCATAAGGCTTTTCGCCCGGATTGTTATGAACCATGTCCATAACATAATCGAGCGATTGAGCCTTGCAGCAAAGACCAATTACGAGAATTGGAATTAATATTGAAAAATAAAAACGCAACTTTAACTTTTATATATCACACAATTACAAATACTTATATTATAGTTCGGTGAAATAACAATTTCCAAATACTTTTTCTATAATACTATTTTAAAACCTATTGCATAATCGCAAGGCATTGCCTTTGGTGTATCAATAATTAGAGCATTCGTCATTTGCACCCATTTAATTTTTTCAGAACTACCCAGCAATTCAACGCTTTTAATTTTTTTAGAATTAACGTTCAATCCCAGCGAAGAAATAGAAATAATTTGATCCTTAGGCACATCTAAACAAAAAGCATAAACCACATTCCCCTTCGAGGTAAAGCGAATATCCTTTTCAGTATACACAACTGGTTTAAACTCGGCAAACGTGCCTTCGGTAGCTTTTGTTCGGCCTTCTTCGGCTATGTCCCAGGGGCGTGTGCCATAGATTCCTTCGCCATTCACATTGAGCCATTTGCCCATGGAAAGCAATACATCTGTTTGTTCTTTAGTAATGGCCCCGTCAGATTTTGGGCCAATGTTGAGCAGCATATTCCCGTTTTTACTAACTATATCTATCAGCACATCAATTAGTTCGTTAGGTGTTTTGTTTTCTTCACCATCAATATATCCCCATGATTTTTTACCAACAGAAGTATCGGTTTGCCAGGGGTATTTTTTAGTAGCCTTACTGCTGCCACGTTCAATATCAAATACTGCAACATTTTCGGGATATGACTGATCTTTATAATTTATTACTACTTCCTTTCTCCATTGTGCGGCATGATTGTAATAATAAGCTGCAAATGATTTCCGGTAAGGTTCAAGTTCGGGCATCCCAATGTACCAGTCGAACCAAAACATTTGTGGATGGTATTTATCAACCAATTCGGTACAACGCAACAACCAGTCGTTCATATATTCGGGGCTCATGGGTTCTTTGTTTCCTTTAAAAGGATCCATTGTTCTTGCACGGACCATAAAAATCATCATATTCAGGATTATTGACATCGGAGTTAATCATTTTACCAGTGCCCATATAAAACCAATGCTCAGCCCTATGTGAAGAAAGACCAAATATTAAACCCTGCTTGCGCGAAGCTTCGGCCAATTCGCCAATAATGTCGCGTTTAGGGCCCATATTAACTGAATTCCATTTCGAAAGACTGGTATTGTACATTGCAAACCCATCGTGGTGTTCGGCCACTGGAACAATGTATTTTGCCCCCGATTTTTTAAAAATATCAACCCATTGGTTTGCATTGAATTTTTCGGCTTTAAACATGGGGATAAAATCTTTATATCCAAATTTATCCTGCGTTCCATAGGTCTTAACATTATGTTGAAAGTAGTTTGTTCCCCAGGCAACAGTATCTTTATACATCCAGCGTGGATACCATTCACTGCCGAATGCAGGCACCGAATATACACCCCAGTGAATAAATATACCAAACTTGGCATCTTTAAACCATTCAGGACATTTGTATTTCGATAACGATTCCCAGTTTGCCTGAAAATAAGCTTCCTGGGTTTGAGCTTTAGAAGTTGTTGAAACCCTCATAAAAAGAAGCAGTAAAATGGAGAAGAGTATTTTCTTAGCTTTTTTCATTTCTCTATGATATTATTTAGTTAGTAATTAATTCAATCGGCTAATTCCCATTGGGATAACTTTTAAAATATTTCCTTTTACATCAAAATTCAAGCTGTCTATACAAAGTTGACGTAATACAAAACTTTCCTTTTGAGGTTTAATACGATGATAAAGAATATAGTACTGCCCATTTTCAGAAAACACAGTATGGTGGCCGGGGCCATATGTAATACTGTCGGACGAAGTAGAAAGAATAGGGCTATTCACGCCTTCAACCCAAGGCCCAAAAGGGTTTTTAGAGGTTGAATACCTGATTTTATAGGTTGGGTCAATAGCTTTTCCCTCGGAGTACATTAAATAGTAGGTTTCATTTCTTTTAAGCATATATGGCGCTTCAAAATAATTAGGAGGTGTAATATCTTTAGGCTCTCCAATAAATGAAACCATGTCCTTATCTAACTTTACTGCAAAACAATGTCCGTTGACCCAATTTAGCCCCGAACCCCAGTACAAATATGCCTGGCCATCTGTATCGATAAAGCTTTCGGCATCGATCATGTGGAAACCTGGGTAGGCTTTACTGCTGACCAAGGGCGAACCATCAGCTTTGGCATTTTTCCATGGGCCTAATGGGTATTCGCTTGTTCCCACCCAAATTTCGCTACCTACCGAAACAAACATGTAAAACTTGCCATCCGGAGCTTTTACTACCGAAGGCGCCCAAACCATTGTTCCCCATGATGTAGGACTTGTACAGGCTTTTTTCGTTGGCCAGTTAATGTGTTTTCTTTCAAAGTTCTGAAAATTTTTTGTTTTTAGCACGGCAACTTCTTCACCTCCCCATGGATCGATGGTAGCATATATATAATACACATCCTCGTGTTTAATAATGGTTGGGTCGGCAAAATACCCATCGATAATGGGATTCGTAATTGACAATTTTTTGTCCTGACCCCACACAGATGAAGTTAACGGAAAACAGGTAAATAGAATAAGAATAGAAGTTTTTATTATGTTCATAGTATTCTATTTTTTTAATTAAAAAACGCATTAAATCTTAACTGAAAGTGTATTAAAAGACTTTGGTTGCAATATAACAGTAAAATATTTAGTGTCAATTTTAATGTTTATCGCTTTCGCAGTATCCTGAAGGTTATTTGTTACAATTATCAATTCACCATTAGGGTTTACAAAAGCAATCAATTCCTTGAATCTACCAAAGCTTTCAACTTTCGATGAACCAGCCGGAATAAAACAACTAAAATGCTTAAAAGCATAATATTCGGGAGTGTAGGTTACTTTTTTGGAAACCTTATCAATTTGGATTAATGCGTTTTGGTTCCAACCCCAACTGCTAGTACCTTTATCGGCAAGTACCATGTTCCAATAGGTGTAAGCAGATGCCCCACCTCCAATATAAGTCTTTATTAAATCGAAAAGGTGTTCGGCATCTTTCCATGAAAAATTTCCTTCGCCACATTCCGATTCGGTTTGCATCAGTTTCACGGCAGGGTATTTTTTGTGAAGTTCGTTTATTACATTTTTACCTTCCCATTGTAAACCAGCTCCGGTTATGTATTTCATGGCTTCGGGCGAAGAAAATATTGTATCGAAATTTGCCATTTTATCAGTGTTCCAAGTGCCAAGCCATAGTTCGGTATTTAATTTTACTTTTGAAAAAGTTGGCCCAGATAATTAGCTATAAAATTCCGCATGGCCGATGGTGTCCATGAACAATTGGGCCATTGATTGAGAGTGTAAGGTTCATTTTGAAAGTGGACAGCGTAAACATTAACGCCTACTTTCTGGTAGGCTTTCACAAATTTCGAGAGATACATTGCATAAGCCGAAAGATATTTTTCATCCTGAATAAACTGGTTGCCAGAAAGAACTTCATTCTCAGGTTTCAAATCATTATGATCGCCCCGTTTATTAGCATAATGCTTGTTGGTTTTCATCCACACAGGCGGACTCCAGGGTGATGCCCATAATTTTAGCGCCGGTTGATATTTCATAGCTTCGTGTATGTAAGGAATGAGATTTTTACTATCACGATCGGTACTGAAATATTTCATATCAAAATCCCCTGCTGAATCGTCCAGTGAATACCAATTGCGTGCATAATCGTTCGCGCCTATCGGCATGCGGCAAATATTAAATTTTAAACCATTATTTGGGTCGAACAGCACTTTTAAAACTTCTTCACGCTCTTTGATATTGAGTATTTGCAAGGCATCCCAGCCTAGCTCGTTAAAACAACCTCCCCAGCCGTCAATTGTTTGTTGCTTTTTGGAAGGGTATATTTCTACATCGAAAGAATTTCCAGTACTGGCGCTTTTTAATTCTATTGGATTGTTTGAAACCCATTGCTTTTGTTCGGTGCTGCAGATCCATTTTACTTTTTGTCCATTAGTGCTAAATACATTTAAAAGAAAAGCTATTATAAAAAGTATTTCTAATTTCAATTTCATTCTTTAAATAATTATATGTAGTTCGATTTTAAAACCTTAAGCAATAATTAATCTTTGTTTTATCCCAATGCTTATTTTAATATCAATTTCTCAGAGAAAGATGAGCCTTTCCCAGCAATTTTGATAATATAAATTCCGGGTTTCAACCCTGAGTTTATGGTCGTTTCATGTACTTGTAGAGAATTGGTATACACTTGTTCGCCAACAATATTGAAAATATTAATTGTATTTCCGACAAAATTATCCGGAGCCAAAATTTTAAATGTACCGGAAATTGAAGGATTAGGGAAAACAATTATTTCAGGACTTAAAACCGCAGTTTTTACTGCAACTTTTGGATTAACAGTTATATTATATTGTAATGAAGTACTTGCCCCACAACTATTGGTGTAAGTTGCTATGACAGATGTGCATGTGCCATCAGGATGTATGGTTTGTTTATTCCACGAACCCGATGTGCCACAGCCGTGTCCAACTCCAAGAACTGTCACTGCCAGCTTGTGGCGCAAGAATGATAGAGTCACCAAAAATGCAAATTACATTATTTGTGCCTATAATTTTGCCGTTATTGACCTGCAAGTAGGGAATTATTGGTGTTTGCGGACAATCAATATTTTTTGTACTTACAAAAGTTGTAATACTAGCAGAGTCTAAAGTTGTAGTAAACGAACTATCAGTTACATCAATAGTCCCTTCATAGCGAAGGCTTTTTATTGCAGATGTGGTATATTTCATAACACGCGTTACAGAGTCATTTTTAAAGGTGAAGGTTTGGGCTTTGCTTGTTGGATTAGTGTTGACAATAACAACAACTGTTTGTGCACCTTTAAATGCCACTTCATATATCCCTGATTGTGGCCGGTAAGTTGCATCTATCCTATGATAACCAGGACGTACGAATTTTGAGAATTGGCCTAATGTGTAGCCTTTCTTTTTAATAGAACCACTTGCATTAATTAAATTACAACCTTGTACACTCAAATACCACCATACATAGGCGCTCATGTTATTATACATACAATCTAAAATTTCCTTGCCCATCATGGAGCAAGTTCCAATATCGTCATTATTATAATAATGTTCTGTCATCCAAACCCTTTTCCCTTTATTAATAGCATTTGTATAGATAAAGGGTGTACTTCCATAAATATGCCCACCGATATAAGTTATATTTGACGCAGCAACAGAGTCATTTAATGTTGAATCTGAAAGGTGCGTATCAAAGTTAAATGCTTCAGGCATTATAACGGGTTTTCCAATGGCTGGTGCATTGTTTTTACAAAAATTCATAAGTTGCGTGGCATTCCATGTACACGATTCATAAGTTACCGAAATGTTTGGCTCGTTTTGAACAGAAATTACATCAACAATTCCTAAGGTATCGCAAAAACGTTTTAGATAGGCTGCATAATCGGAATATGATGATGTTTTAAGCTCGCCGGCAACTGTATTGTTATTGGTTTTCATTGAAGCCGGTGGCGTCCAGGGCGAAGCCATTATCAATGCCCCACGTGCTTTTGCTTTCAGGGCATTTGCTTTTTCATCTGTCCAGCCAACGTTTGGATCAATACGGACACGTAAAATACTTAACCCTAATTGGTTATTATTATTGTTGCTAAAAGCAGCGTTTGCAATCGTTTGGCTAATTTGCCCGCTCCAGGCTGTTGATGCCCCAAACCCGTCAATATACTGCTTTACATTTGCCGCGTCAATGTATGCTACTTGTGCTTTTGAAGCAACAGAGATTGCCAACAGAATGCCAACAACAATTAAACTTTTTTTAATCATAAATTAATTTTTTAAAGGTACCATGATTAACTGCTTAAAACATTCAATTCATTAATTTAAAGAAAAGCATGTTTAACTAATAATTTTGTTCATTCACATAAAATGTTTCACCATAATCTATGTTTGAATTTTAAAATTCAATTCTACTGCCACTTTATCAACAATACAAGTAATATTGCATCAACAAACGATTTTATTTATCGTTTTATGAAACTTGAATACTGGCTATTGCCAAAGTTATCAACAATTTTAATTATATAGAAGCCTTTTGGCAATAAGGAGACTGAAATTGCACCTGACTCTATTTTACAAAGAATTGTTTGTCCTGAATTATTAATAAAATAGGCATTTTTAGTTGAACCTATTCCTAAAAGATGGATGATATCCTTAGCCGGGTTTGGATAAACTGTAAACTGGCTTATCTTCTTGCCCTTAACAATACTAGGGTTGGAACCATTGGAATAATTTTCAACAGAATCGGCAAAAGCCCCAAGTGTTGTGCTTGGCAGGGAACTTGAATTTGCATAAGTAAGCTTACCGCCAACATGGCTGGCATAAACTTTATCTCCAGGCTTTACGTTATTTGTGAGTTTCAAAACAACAATATTGCTTGACCCTTTTTTTAAGGTAACTAATTTTACAGGATCATCCTTACCATTTACTGTTACGACGAATGATTGGTTATTAAATACTGCCGGAACAGCATTCATCGCATACCCTGTATTAATAAGAATCGAATCACCAGTATTAAATGTTTGTAAACTTGCCACATTAGATTGTATAAACACAATATCGTCAAAATAATATTGGCCAACTTTAAATTTTTGAAAAACTACCCGCAGACTGTCTTGAATAGTTGCTGCACCGTTATTGCCACAAAGCATTAAATATCTTGTCCAGTTGGTCGAAAGTGTAACATCAATTGTGGCCAGTTCGTTGTAGTTGTAATCGCCCATAACTGCATGAACACTCGATTTTGTCGGACTTTTTGCCCAAAAGCTTGCCCTGTAAAATTGCCCGTGAGGTGCTGGAATATCTTCATTGCCAATTTGGATATCCCAATAATTTTTGGAAATAGTATCGACCTTAAGGTAAGTAGCCCTTTCTCCTGAATGCGTTACCGTATCTTCAATTTTATAGGTAGCATAGCCTGTTCCGGCCTGAAAAATCCAGCCAGATAAACTGGCAGGGGTAACCAATGTGGCAGTATCTAACGATTCAAACCCGCCATTAATATTTAAAGTGTCCTGGCTTTTAAGTCCGAAAGTTAGAATGAATGTTAAGAACATTCCTATGATGTGTATTTTTTTCATAATTTATTTAGTTTATTGTTTTATCTTATTGTTGAGCTAATTGAATATTTAAAATTGCAAACTTTCTCGTTTATTTTCAGTTAAAATTTTATTAAAAATTAATTTTAAACCTAATTGTATTTATATAAGGCAAGGTCTTCGGGTTCTCAATGACCAATTCTACTTGCTTATGTGTCCATTTGAGTTTTGCAGTACTTCCTAATAGTGAAGAACTTTTCACAAACAACTAATTCGATTCATGATTTTAATTAGGCTGTCTAAAAAGTAAATTATGCAGCCTTTTTTATTTGATTTAGAAAAATTCCAGTACCAGTTTAATAAGCGCAATTTTAGTTACAACTAAAAGATATACTATGAATGAAATAAAAAACTATTTTAAATGAATGCGTTATAATTTCCCTGAAATTGGTTTAATTATAAATCCATAATTATATTCCTTAGCCAAAAGTCTGTATTGATCATGTACAGGATCGCCCCAACTGTTGTCTCCACCAATCCCTTGCTGATGTAGATCAATACATATCTCGGTAACATTTTGGAAAGGAACATCAATGGTATGAACTGTCTGTTCGTTAAAATAGCTTTCAAAATAATGATGTACATTTATCTCGAGTGACTGTTTCCCAACTATTAAAATACCTACACCATTTGTATCTTGAAGCGCTACCCATCGAACATCTGTTTTGTTACCGTTTTCCTGTGGAGTGATATAAGGTATATACTGGTCCATTACAGTTCCAGAATACAATCCAACAAATGCTGCTGTTTTCCTGTCCCAATAGTTTTCCTGTGGCCCACGTCCAAACCATGTTATTTGTTTGAGACTTCCAATTGTTGCCAGTTTCATTCCAAAGCGAGGTAATTCTGGCGATTTGGCAGCATTAATTTTCAAACTTGCTTTTACTTCAATACTTCCGTCAATCCGTATAGTATATAAATTGCTATAATCCGAGTTACCAGCCGATAGTTTAGATTTTACTTCAAGAACTATAGAATCTGATGTTTCATTTACAACATTTACAGATTTAATAGTTTGTTTCGATTAGATATTGTTCCACATAGCACATCTTTGAGGCATTCCGTTGCCTTTGTCATTATCAGTAGGTAAACGCCAGAAATTTGGCACCATCTTTCTCCTTATTAATGGCACACCTTTATAAATATAATCTTTTAGTTCACCGGAACGATTATCAAAAATAATTGTAAAATCATTATGATGAATTGTAATCCCTTCATAGGTTTTTGTGAGTTCTAATCTTCCAGTTTCATTATTTGAATTATTTTTTTGTGCAATTATTTTTTTATTATTAGGTATCTGAAACTGTTCAGAAGCGATAATATGTCCTTTTGTTAGTCCTTTAATTTCAACTACCGGCGTAGCATAAAAACTAATGAAATATTCTATTCCCGGTTCAGGATTTGTTAACAAATTGGGGATTTTAAATTCCATTATTTCTTGTGGGGCAATATCAATATCGAGCTTAACTTGTCCGGATGCAACTTTCTTTCCATTGCCTGTTATTTCATACCTAATTTCAAAATCAGAAATATTACGGAAGAAAAACTTGTTTTTCAGACTAAAGATTCCTTTTTCAAGATCGACAGCCTTGAATCCGATATTTTGGTAAACTTTCTTCAACTCCCACATTGCAGGTTTTGGTGTGAGATCAGGAAAATTCAATCCATTGATACAACCATTGCCATCATTGGGAACATCACTTCGACCAAAATCACCACCATGTGTTCAGTATTTTAAACCATTGCTGTTAGTTTGAACAACACCTCCATCAATCCAGTCCCATATAAAACCACCCTGCAATTGTGGGTATTTTTCAATAATGTCCCAATAATCCTGAAGGTTACCATTGCTATTATTCATGGAATGTGAATATTCACACATAATAAGCGGACGGGGATCATTATTCTTTAGAAATCCCAATAGTTGCCCTTCGGTATAATACATCGGAACTACGATATCGGTTGTACTATCCAGGTAGCAAGGTTCATACTGCACTGGTCGTGATTTGTCAATTGATTTTAGCCACAAGTGCAAACTTTCAAAATTTGCCCCTGTTCCCGTTTCATTTCCCATTGACCATATAATAACACTCGGATGATTTTTATCCCTCTCAACCATATTTCTCATACGGAATTGAAGCATATCTTTATATTTCGGGTCAGATGCAAATGGAGATATAGCTTTATTATAGTAATCGGGAGCTGGTGTGTAAGTAATCAACCCATGCGATTCTATGTTTGCTTCATCCACCCCATAAATTCCATATTCATCACACAAGTCATACCAGTATGTATTATTAGGATAATGTGAGGTACGGACTGCATTAATATTAAACTGCTTCATTTGTTTGATTTCTTTTTCTAGCTGCTCATGGCTTAAAATCCTACCATTGTATTGATTGTGCTCGTGTCGGTTGACCCCTTTAACATAAACTGGTTTACCATTTACAAGCAATTGTTTATTTTTTATCTCTATTTTCCGAAAGCCGACTTTTTGAGCAATAACCTGAAGTGTTTTTTCGTCTTTCAATGTAATGAGGAGGTCGTATAAATCAGGTTTTTCTGCACTCCACTTTGCAATGGATGAAATGGTAGTATTGAAATTTATCGATTGTTCGGTTTTTGCAAGTAGATTAATTTTTTGTGTTTCGCTATATACTGTTTTACTGATAATTCGATCTGAAAGCTCAATTAATATTTCGGTTGATTTGTTAGTAGTAGTATAATTTTTCAAAAGTATTTTTGCGGCGAACAATCCATTTTTATAATGTTCATCAAGTGTTGCATTGATTTCGATATTACGCACCGAAATTTTATTGGATGCATAAATATAAACGTCCCTTTCAATACCACTAAAACGCCAGAAATCCTGATCTTCAAGATAACTACCATCACACCACCTGAACACCTGAACAGCTAAAGAATTTATACCTTCATTCAAAAAGTTTGTAATGTCAAATTCCCTATCGGTCCTGGAATCTTCGGAATATCCAACATAAGACCCATTAATCCAGACATACTGGCCAGAACTGACCCCACCAAAATGTAGGAATACCTGTTTATCTTTCCAATCAGTAGGGATTTCAAATTCTCTTATATATGAACCAACAGGGTTATAATCTTCAGGGGTCTTGGGAAATTTATTTTCAAATTCATAACCATTATTCACATCGAGGGCAACATCAAAACCTTGAAGTTGCCATTCCCCTGGTACTTTAATATTAGCCCAGTTAATGGTATTGTAACCAGTTTTATAAAAATCTTTTGGACGGTCAGAAGGTTTTCGACACCAACTAAATTTCCAGGTTCCATTTAATGATTTATAAAATGGGGACTCTTCATAAGAATTCTTTAATGCAGACTGCTTATCAGCATAATATATAAAACTCGTGTGCCTTGGTTCAGTGCCAACTTCATTTACTAATGGATCGTTCCATTCATTGCCCTGTGATTTTAACTGTAAAGGGAATAATGTTACAACTAATAATAAATAGATAAAACGCTTACTAAAGTTTAATTTTTTTTTTCATTTTCATAATTTCTCTGATATAATAAAATGCCTGAATTTATTGTATTTTTTACCTCACTTTATTTAATTAGAAAATTACTTTTATGCATGAATACATGAAATTAGTTTCAATTATATTTCAACTATAGTACAAAAGAGTGATAAATCCTTATCATGATTAGGTATTTTGTATTAATTAATTAATATTACCAAAGCTCACATTCTCAGTGTTAGCTGAATCATTTAAAAGCTGAACAGTTGTTGACGGACCAAGATTTACAGGCTCAACCCATGAACGCAATGCCCAAACAATTTTTTTATCAGGAGTTACTTCAATAAACTGCACAGGAGCATTGTTAACGTCAACAGTACCGCTCCATTGATTAAACCAACTATTAAAGATTGTATTGCCATTTGGCAGGCGAATGGCTTTTTGTGGCCCGTATAGAGTAAATTCAGGTGCATCAGCATGGATAAACTACCACACTTTTTCGCCTTTTCTGTTCAATTCCTGTACAAACCCATTGTTGCTGCACACCAGAATATTGCCATTTGAAAGCTCTACAGCAGACCAGGGACTGGGTATGTTTATTGATAAAAGTTCTTTCCCGTTTTCATCGTATTCGCATACTTTTCCCATATCCATATGAGCTACCAAAAGTGTTCCTTTGCTGGTTAGCCTGGCGTTACGAAATTGGCCATGTACTCCTTTTGGGTTTCCTACAGGAAGAACCCATTCTTTCAAAAATTTACCTGATGTTTTATTGACAACCAGAAGTTTGGCTGGGTTTCCATTTTGAATAAATAGCACGTTGTCTTTTCCTATTGGCTGTGCAGTATGAATTTCGCACCCCTGAGGAGCATCATAATTCCAGATTACTTTTTTATCTTGTGTTATTTCAGTAACCCCATGTTGGTGAGCAAAAAGAATATTTCCATTCGAAAGCATGACTGCATCACTGATTTCTCCTTTGCTTAAAGTGTCATGGTACGTCCATGTAATTTTCCCATTTCTGACAATATACATATTTTGAACCTTACCCTCCCCAGCATAGAAAAAATCATATTGTGTTATACCATTTCCAGGCAATACAGCAGGAGCTAAAGATTTATTGTCATTTTTATCAATAGCTGGTATTGTATTTGTCGCAGCCCAAGTTTTAGGTTGCCAGTTGAAACAAAAGATAATAAAAACTACGATAATAATAATACGTTGAATCTTAATAATTTGTGGTTTCATGGATAAAAAATTGGTAATTACAAGTTTATATTTGATAATTTCATCATAAGCACTAAGATATTCCAATGTGGAAATATTTAGCTTCATTTGAAAATACTGAATCCATTATTGTTTATATGACAAGAAATTATTCCAATAATCAAAATTATAAAGTGCTGCTACAAAACAATCAAACTAATTTTAAATGATAGTTTTTATTGTTTAATCAGTTTGACTGTATATATACCAGCTTTACTTTTAATCGTCATGAAATAAAATCCAGGTTTCAGTTTACCCCCGACCCATGTACTGTTTTGGCATTGTCCCAACTCAACATATATTCCAGATACATCTTCAATCAGGGTAATCACAAGGAACTTTAGATTTTAAATTCATTTCATTAGTAAAAGGGTTGGGATAAAATTCAAAAATATCATCCACAGTATTGCTAACTGAAGTTATACATGGTTTTTTACCAGTATTTCCTCCCACACAAACATTGCAGCTATCTTTATAGGCTGTGCCCTCCGGGACTTTATTACAATCGACACTACAGGATATTTTACCGGTATTTCCACCAATACAAATACCGCATGAATCAAAATGTGCTGTCCCATTAAATACTCCTGCACAATCATGAGGTGAACAAGGATATAAACCCGTGTTACCGCCAACACACCTTCCACAACTATCTTTAAAAGCTGTGCCATTTGTGTCACCTTTACAATCCAGGCAAGTTGAAATTTTGCCAGTTTTTCCGCCAACACATTCTCCACACCAGTCAGAATATGCTGTACCACCTGAATCGCCATGACAGTCATATTTCAATTGACTATATGGTACACCCATACAGTTAGGACTAAGATATACTCTTCCGAAAGTACGTTCATCAGCAACTACAAAGTCTATCCACCCATATTGATGCAGAGAATCATTTATTTTCACCCAGGTCTTTGCAGTGTCTGTTGATTGATAAACACCCCATTTATTATTTATTAACCCGTAAAAGTAAATAGTCGGGTATTGTTTATCTGGTTCTTCCCTGCCAAGAGACACAGAAGTAGCTTGTTGGACATTAGGTATTTTGGTAAATGTTGTACCTGAATTTATCGAATGATATAATCCATTTGCACTTGCCGATTGTCCATAAATAGGAACCCATAAATCTCCTTCAGTTTTAGGATTTGTTTCCAGTCTAACGTCATTAGATGTATCGGCTGTCAATCCTGCTTTTGTATAATTAGCGCCACCATCAATAGAAATATAAAGATATTCATTATTATGCAAATTCATCGGAAAAATCAAAATCAGATGAAAATCGCCCTGAAGTGTAATAAAAGTAGCATTAATTTGATGATTTGCTCCAGCAATTATTTCGCTCTTGTGTACTTTTCGTTTCATTTTTTATGATTTTAGTTTGTTTTAACTTTCCAGATAATTTGTGATAGCTTCAATAACAGAATCTTTAATGGTTTTGTCGTGTTCCAATGTATGCCGTTTTAGACTCTTCATAATTGATTTTGAAATCCAAATATTTAGTTGAGTTTCTGCTTCTTTAACTATAGAGTTTTTTGTTATAGGCCGTATTTCTTGAATTGGACTTTGAGGTATCTCATTTTTAAGTCGTGAAGCAAAGCTGTTAAGTTTCTCTTTGTATTCGGTCATTCCCAATATTTTAGTAATTTAGATTAATAGGATTCTTTAAATCTAGTGTTATGTTAAATATAAATTGACGGATAAAGTCTTTTTAGCTTTACCCTCGCCTCCTTATTTGTAAATTGCCAATCAATCTTGCTGTTTTTGTTGTTTCTGTTTAACTGCCATGCTTCTGCTTCTTCTTTAACAATAGTAATGCTTGAAATATGCCTGTTTAAGCATTGTCCATTTAAAACATGTAATTCTATTTCCGCCATATTGAGCCAGCTTCCATGTTTGGGAGTAAACACAAATTCAAACCTGTCCCATATTCTTTTTGCCTCTTCAGGTTCAAAGGTTTCATAAAAAGCTGACGCAGCGTGTGTTTTAAAATTATCCATTACTAATGAGATTCTTTTTGCATCAGAATACTGTTCATCGGCAATCTTTTTTACAAATAAAGCCCAATCTTTTTTTGTTTTGAATTCGGTAACCTCAACAAAGCGCTTCCCTTGGAGTGGTTCATTGGCCATAAATATATTAACCACGCCATGACGTACATATTCATAGTCAACCCTGGCATCTTGCCCTGGTTTCATCGCTATTGATGACCTGCCTTCTTCTATTAATTGTTTGGGCGATTCATCCATACAAATTACTGGATAATCTTTACTGTAAGGCCTTTTGTAAACATCTAATACCCGCTCCATATTGGCTACGAACTCACTATTTTTATCGGGTGGTATTACCCAACCCTTGACCTTCCAAGGTTTAAGCTCGTTTTTTTTAGTACTTTATCTACTGTTACATGTGAAATACTTTCTGTGTATTTTAATTCTACCATCTTATCTGCCAGTAGACGCAATGACCATTTGGCATAGCCCTTGGGTGGTTCACTGCAACATAATGTTACTAATTTTGCTTCAATATCTCCGTCTACCTTTTTTTCATATACTCTTTGTGTGGGTTGCCTTTCCAAACAAGCATCAAGTCCTTCTTCTATAAGTCTTTTTTTTACCCTATCAATCGTTCGCATGCCAATCTTAAGGATTTTGCTTATCTGCTCATTGGTTACTTTTTCTGAGAACTCCCCTTCATCACAATTCAGCAGAATGTAAGTGGCCCGAAATGTTTGAGATGTATGAGAACCTTTATTTATTATGCCTTTTAGCTCCGCTACCTCGTCTTTAGTTAATTTAACTGTATAACGTATCATTTGTTTTTTTACAAATATATAATTAAATTACGTCATATTACAATTAA
>CAVSGB010000283.1:0-22990 GCA_963726845.1 uncultured Bacteroidota bacterium
AAAGTCTTTTTAGCTTTACCCTCGCCTCCTTATTTGTAGATTGCCAATCAATCTTGCTGTTTTTGTTGTTTCTGTTTAACTGCCATGCTTCTGCTTCTTCTTTAACAATAGTAATGCTTGAAATATGCCTGTTTAAGCATTGTCCATTTAAAACATGTAATTCTATTTCCGCCATATTGAGCCAGCTTCCATGTTTGGGAGTAAACACAAATTCAAACCTGTCCCATATTCTTTTTGCCTCTTCAGGTTCAAAGGTTTCATAAAAAGCTGACGCAGCGTGTGTTTTAAAATTATCCATTACTAATGAGATTCTTTTTGCATCAGAATACTGTTCATCGGCAATCTTTTTTACAAATAAAGCCCAATCTTTTTTTGTTTTGAATTCGGTAACCTCAACAAAGCGCTTCCCTTGGAGTGGTTCATTGGCCATAAATATATTAACCACGCCATGACGTACATATTCATAGTCAACCCTGGCATCTTGCCCTGGTTTCATCGCTATTGATGACCTGCCTTCTTCTATTAATTGTTTGGGCGATTCATCCATACAAATTACTGGATAATCTTTACTGTAAGGCCTTTTGTAAACATCTAATACCCGCTCCATATTGGCTACGAACTCACTATTTTTATCGGGTGGTATTACCCAACCCTTGACCTTCCAAGGTTTAAGCTCGTTTTTTTTAGTACTTTATCTACTGTTACATGTGAAATACTTTCTGTGTATTTTAATTCTACCATCTTATCTGCCAGTAGACGCAATGACCATTTGGCATAGCCCTTGGGTGGTTCACTGCAACATAATGTTACTAATTTTGCTTCAATATCTCCGTCTACCTTTTTTTCATATACTCTTTGTGTGGGTTGCCTTTCCAAACAAGCATCAAGTCCTTCTTCTATAAGTCTTTTTTTTACCCTATCAATCGTTCGCATGCCAATCTTAAGGATTTTGCTTATCTGCTCATTGGTTACTTTTTCTGAGAACTCCCCTTCATCACAATTCAGCAGAATGTAAGCGGCCCGAAATGTTTGAGATGTATGAGAACCTTTATTTATTATGCCTTTTAGCTCCGCTACCTCGTCTTTAGTTAATTTAACTGTATAACGTATCATTTGTTTTTTTACAAATATATAATTAAATTACGTCATATTACAATTAACATAACACTAGATAAAGAAACTTACTATATACCTAAAGTTGATATTTCCCCTGTAATAAGGATTGGCGTGAGATTGTGGAGCAGGTATCCGTAAAATTAATATCCAGGTTATTTGCCGGATGATTCGCCAACAAAGTATTGGCCCTTTTCTTTAAAAAGAACATTAAATGTGGTCAAACTGCCATAAACCCTGGTAATATATTGTTGGATATCGATTTTTTCTTCATCGGTAAGCCTGGGGTTGCTATTTATATTCTGTTCCAAAACCCTCATACGGTCGCGGATCATTACGATTTTATGAAAAAAGGTTTCAATCGGGATTTCTTTGTTTTGCAAGGCTGGATTGGCTGGTTGTAATATCATTTTCCCGCCCGTCCATTTTTCGCCCAGCGGAATAGTTTCCTGAAGCATTCCATATTTGTCCAAAGTATAAATCAGTAATTTTTCAAGGGCTTCTATATCCATAGAATTATTTTCACCTTGCGATTCAGAAGTTTCAAATACTTTATAATCTTTATTCGATTTTGAAATTTCTATTTTACCGCCCCTGGCAAAATATACATCGTAGCTCACTATGCCAACTTTACCGATAATCCCTTCGCCATACCTGTCGTGATCGATCCGCGATCCAACAGTCAATTCGCTTGCCATAAACTATCTTTTAAGAAGTTTTTTTATTAAATCATGATGATCCTTTAATTCTTCATGATCATCTTTCAGTACTTCATGATGTTCTTTAATTTCCTCATGGCTTAATTTTACTTCACTGTTTTTATAACCATATTCTTTGTGGTGTAACTCTAACAATTTATGGTGCTTTTCTATTAATGCCTGATGCTTTAGCAGTTCATCATGATGCTTTTGTAATTTTTCGTGATGTTCGTCAATATGTTCCATAATATATGTTATTTAAGATCAGAATTGTTTCTTTTAAAGTTCATGTAAAATTATAAAATTCAAAGAGATGATTATATTCATTTTGCTAATTTTTGTTAACTAAGAAATTTTTAATCTCATTGGGTAAATTCCCCACCGCTAGCGGCGAAAATATGGATCAAATGAAATGGCCACGAATGCACGGATAATTTATTCGTGCATTCGTGGCTATTATTATAAATTTGAGTGTTAGCAGTATTTTACTTTTATCTCTCAATTTTTCAAATTGAACAAAATAATATCCAAAAGTTTATTTTTAGACAGACTACGGATACCCCGTCCGCTTGCGGCGGGGTAGTTCATTTATTGTTTGGCAGTAATCTTTATTTTGAAAATTACCTGTTGTAAACCCGATGTGACATTTTTATAATTTTCCAAATTTCTCAGTAAGAAAATTCAGCTTATATAATGATAGCCAATTTAGTCAAAATAAAATTTGTCCTGAAATAATCAGTAGTCCATTCTAAAGCAAAAGTTCAATTCTTTATAGAATAAAAAATAGACAATAATTGGTGTAATAGTGTTTTCAGCCCTCTTGGTTGCTTTAAATCAAGCATTAAGTAAAACTATTTCATCTTGCACTGCCAATGCTCATGAATATTTACTATCAATAAATTCTTAATAATTTTCTGTTTTCTTTGTTTTTTCATAATTTTCACAAAAATTTCATCCCGATTAACTGATTTAATTTATCTAAAATGACAGAACAAATTAAACAAATCGTCGACAGGATAAAGGGACTTAGGGAAATATCCGGCATTTCGGCAGAGTCGCTTTCAAAAGAGCTTGGGATTAACTTGAAAAAATATTTGGAATATGAGAGTGGTTCACTCGATATCCCGGTAAGCTTTCTTTATAAAATTGCCCAGAAACTCGACATTGAACTTTCTGCGCTTTTAAGTGGCGATAACCCTAAACTTAGGGTTTACTGCATTGTGCGCAAAGGAAAAAGATTAAGTGTCGATAGACAAAAACAGTATAAATATGAAAGCCTGGCAAATAATTTTGTCGATAAAAAGGCCGAACCTTTTATGGTAACTGTTGATCCCGAACCTGAAGCAAATGCAACAAATTTCAACTCACATCCGGGACAGGAGTTTAACTATATTATTGAAGGCTCTGTGAAAATTATTATTGATGGCCATGAAATAATCCTGAACGAAGGCGATTCGATATATTTTGATTCCGGATATAATCACGCTATGAAAGCCTTAAACAACAAGCCTGCTAAATTTCTTGCCATAATTTTATAATATTTAAATACTGCCGATATGTTGTTAGACAAATACCTTTCACAAGTTGAATTTAATTCTTATGAAGAGTTTTATTCAAAATTTAAAATAAATATTCCTGCAAATTTCAATTTTGCATTCGATATAGTTGATGAAATAGCTGCTAAAACTCCGGACAAAATAGCAATGGTTTGGTGTGACGATAAGGGTGCAGAAGCTGTTTTCACTTTTGGCCAGATAAAATATCTTAGTGATAAAGCAGCAAATTTCTTTAAATCAATTGGCATAAGAAAAGGCGACCCGGTAATGTTAATTTTAAAACGCCGGTACGAATTTTGGTATTGTTCGCTTGCACTAAACAAAATTGGGGCAATAACTATTCCGGCGACCCATTTATTAAGTACAAAAGATATTATTTACCGCAACAATGCAGCCGATATAAAAATGATTGTTAGTGTTGCCGAGCCTGCTGTGGTTCAACATGTTGAAGAATCAGTAGAAAAATCCCCAACATTAAAGTTGAAAGCATTAATAGGTGAGAATCGTGAAGGTTGGTTTAACCTGACAAATGAAATAGAGAAAGCTTCAGTAAACTTTGAGAAACCTGTTGGACATGAAGCCTCATTGATTAATGATATAATGTTGCTTTATTTTACATCAGGGACAACAGGAATGCCGAAAATGGTAAGGCACAATTTTGCTTATCCTTTGGGACATATCCTAACAGCAAAATATTGGCAGAATGTTACCGATAACGGGTTGCATTTTACGGTTGCCGACACCGGCTGGGCAAAATCGGCCTGGGGTAAAATTTATGGGCAATGGATTGCCGGAAGCGCTGTTATGACTTATGATTACGATAAGTTCGTCCCTAAAAATATGATGGAGGTAATTGTAAAAAACAAAGTAACAACTTTCTGTGCCCCACCAACTATCTATAGGTTTCTAATTAAAGAAGATTTAAAAAAATTCGATTTAAAAAATTTGAAATATTGCATTGTTGCCGGCGAACCATTAAATCCGGAAGTTTACAAGCAGTTTCTTGATGTTACTGGAATAAAACTTATGGAAGGCTACGGGCAGACAGAATGTACCGTTGCAGTTGCAACATATTTTTGGATGGAACCAAAGCCAGGTTCAATGGGCAAACCATCACCTGGATACGATCTGGATATTGTCAGTGAGGATGGCAAATCATGCGAAGTTGGCGAAGAAGGCCAGATTGTAATATATACTAAAAATAGTCAACCGATAGGAATGTTCGATGGTTACTACCGCGATGAACAATTGACAAATAAAGTTTGGCACGATGGAATATATTATACAGGCGACATGGCCTGGCGTGACGAAGATGGATATTATTGGTTTGTTGGCCGGGCAGACGATGTAATTAAAAGTTCAGGATACCGTATTGGACCGATTCGAGGTAGAAAGCGCACTTATGGAGCACCCTGCTGTGCTTGAATGTGCAATTACGGCAGTTCCTGACCCCGACCGGGGACAAATAGTAAAGGCAACTGTTGTGCTTTCTAAAACGTATCATCCAAGCGATGAATTGGCTAAGGAACTCCAGGAGCATGTTAAGAAAGTTACAGCACCATATAAATATCCACGGATTGTAGAATTTGTTCCTGAACTGCCTAAAACAATAAGTGGCAAAATTCGCCGTGTACAGATAAGGGAAGAAGGCCAGTAATTTTTTAATGTTCGAAACTTGAGTATTGAATATCGAAACTCATGTATTACTAAATCTTGTAAACGTTGCCATTACATTTTCAACATAAGTTTTTGAAACCGGAATATTTGTTGCAAGTGGCAGATCGAACTCAAGCACCAGGCCATCTTTTTCTTTGCGGATAATTTTTATTTTTTCGAAATTGACCATATACGATCGGTGACAACGTATCAGTTCGGTATTTCTTAATTCTTCTTCCAACCGTTTTAATGAATTCCGCAACATAAATCTCGAAATTTTCTCTTTGTTCAGGTAATGAATATTGACGTAATTATCGGAAGCCTCAAGAAATAACAAGTTTTCCATTTTTATTGAAATGCGCAAAATTCCTTTTTCATCATGGAACGGCACCATATTTTTTGAACTATCTGCTATCTGTTGTCCATGTGATAATAGTTCCAACTGAATTTTTTTCTCTCTCCACGAAAAAAACAACCACATGGTTGAATACGGTATAAGTAATACCAAAGCAGTATTTTGTGCAGAAATTTTTACCAGGTCAAGGAAAAATGATTTTTCTTTAATAACAAGTTTTTCATATAAAGCATAAAATAGGGCCATCGAAACCACCTCGGCAAAAACCCACAAAAAATATTGCCAATACAAAATATCAGAATGTTTGCTTACGTAATACATTATTACGCGGCTAACAACCACAACAAGTACACCAGTTAAAGTTACAAGACTGGAATATGCCAGTAATTCCCATTGTGTTATACTAAACCAGAATTTAACTCCAAAAGGTGAATAAATATTGATAAAAATCAAAGCAAATGCAGCAGTAAAAAATATCAACCTGATAATATTGCCTTTTTCTGTTAAATATTCTGGTATTGTTTTTTGAATATCAAACATTTTTTTGTTGTTAGCTTAACAAAATTACGATTTTTGGCTTTTCAGCAATATTTTTTCAACAATATTCTCGATTTTCTCTTTAACCCCAGGATATAAAAGTTCACCCCTTATTATTTATTTACGCCCCATTGTTGTTGTCTATATCCCTTAAAATTGACTTTGCTTTATGGTTACTTTTATTTTGTACCAGTTTTTAGAATTTATATGGGATTTGTTAAAAAATATTTCGAGTTAAGTGGCCTTTTCAATATGGAAAAAGATGCGACCACATTTGAAGGTTCAGATAACTCAATACTTGTTTTCCCATTTACCTCGAAATACCAGAATTTATTTTCTGAAGATAGTCCAAACGAGGTTTCTGGCTTACAACAATTAAACCAGGACAGCAGGATTATTGAGAACCTGAATTTTAATTATCCAGTCTTTGTGCCGTCAGGAAAGAAGAAATATGACAATGCTATAATTCTTTTGCACGGGCTTAACGAGCGAAGTTGGGACAAGTACCTTGCATGGGCATGGTATTTATGCGAAAATACCAATAAGCCGGTAATCCTTTTCCCAATATCCTTTCATATTAACAGGTCGCCTAAGGAATGGTGCATCCCGAGGGCAATGCAAATTTCATTAGAGCATAGAAAAAAAAAATCTGAAAATATTTCCATGTTGTCATTTGCCAATATCGCTTTAAGCGAAAGGTTAACAGAATTTCCGCAAAGGTTTTTAAATTCGGGCTACCAGAGCGCTGAAGATTTGATTGCTTTGATCAAACAAATTAAAAATGGCAACCACATAATTTTCAATAAAAGTGCTGGCATCGATTTGTTTGCATATTCAATCGGTTCCTATCTATCACAAATTATGATGCTGGCCAATCCTGAAAATTTGTTTGACGGCTCAAGGCTTTTCATGTTTTGCGGAGGTTCTCTTTTTAGTGAAATGAACGGTTCTTCCAAACTAATAATGGACAGCATGGCTTTTGACCATCTTTACGATTATTATATGAATGGCATACAAAAAGAAATGAAGACCCACGGCAAACTGTCGCGGTATCTTTCATTAAATTCATTGGGGCAGGCTTTTCTTTCAATGCTGGCCATCGACAACCTGAGAAGTTTTCGCGAAAATGCTTTTCTGTCGCTAAGCGAGAGGATACATGCTATTGCATTGTTGAAAGATAAAGTAATACCAGCCAAAGGAATAATTGAAACTTTAAAAGGCAAAGGGCTAAAATACCCAAAAAATGTTGATGTATTTGACTTTCCATTTCAATATACCCATGAAATACCTTTTCCTGTCAGGAACAGTTCAATAACTAATTTAATAAATCAAAGTTTCGAAATGATTTTTCAAAAAGCAGTAGTGTTTTTGAAGTAAGAAAATCTGGTGTTTAAAAGAAAACCCGATATGTTTCGGGTTCTTTTCTTATTCGCTATTTATTTTTTTAACGAGTCTTTTTCTGCTGACTTGGTTTTTTCCTTTTTATCTCCTTTTTCGGCTTTTTTCTCTTTTCCTTTCTTTTCTTTTTTACTTACTTTTTTTTCTTTCTTAGGTTCAGCTTTTTTCTTAGGTTCTTTCTTTTCAGTTTCTTTTTTAGATGTTTCTTTTTTTACCGGTTCTTTTTTGGTTTGTTCTTTCTTTACATCCTTCTTGTCCTGCTCATTGTCCTGAGCTGAAATATTCGACAAACCGAGACTAATCATAAACATTGAGGTTGCCAGATAAATAAATATTTTTTTCATAATTTAAATTTTAATTTATACATGTTAATCAAAGATAAATTAATAGTTTGAGAAAAGAAAGGAGAATATAATATTTAAGAATTGATAAAAAATAATTTTCAAAAAATCAAGGTGCCAACCTCCGGATTTTCCATTTTTCATCTTCCAATATGTATTCAATCCTGTCGTGCAAACGATTTTGCCGGCCTTGCCAAAATTCCAATAAATTTGGTTTTAATATATACCCTCCCCAATTTATTGGCCTGGGGACTTCACCTTTTTTAAATTTTTGCCTGAATTCATTGTGTTTAGCTTCGAGCCAACTTCTGTCCTCAATTACCGAACTTTGTGGCGAAGCCCATGCCCCAAGCCTGCTTCCGGTTGGCCGGGTTTCAAAATATTTGTCTGAATCTTTTGGGGCCAGCTTTTCAACAATACCTTCAATCCTTACCTGCCGCTCAAGATCTGGCCAGTGGAGTACCAGTGCAGCATGTGGATTCACTTCCAAATGTTGGCCTTTTTTACTTTCATAGTTTGTGAAAAATGTAAACCCTTCTTCACTAAAAGCCCTGATAAGTATTACTCTCGCGGAAGGTAACCCATTTGAATTTACCGTTGCAAGAATCGCGGCATTGGGTTCAAATACTTTTACCGCGGCAGCCTCTCCAAACCAAAGTTTAAATAACATTATCGGTGCAGCCGGTACATTTTTCTCGTCAAATGTCTCGGTAATAAATTCTTCTTTTAGATCAAACAAATCCATCAGAATTTTATTAAATTTTAAATATTCTATATTTAACAATTTGTTAGCAGAAATGGCTAATGAAAAGGGAAAAATTATCAAAAATTAATAAAAATTATTAAAAAGCTTTCAGGCTAAGGTCTATACTCTTTATCTGGTGCGTTAGCGCCCCAACCGATATATAATCTACACCACATTCAGCATAATTACGGATATTTTCTATTGTAATATTCCCTGAAGATTCGATTTCTGCTTTATCTCTAATAACAGAAACCGCTATTTTAGTTTGGTCAGGGGTAAAGTTGTCGAGAAGAATACGATCTATTCCTCCTTTTTTTAGAATTACATTGATATCGTTTATTGAACGTGCCTCAATTTCAATTTTCAGTTTTTTATTATTTTTTCTAAGGTATTCATGAGTCCTATCAATAGCATTTTCAATTCCACCTGCGAAGTCGATATGATTATCTTTAATTAAAATCATATCATAAAGGCCAAACCTGTGATTTTCACCACCGCCAATTTTCACTGCATATTTTTCAAGTAACCTCATTCCGGGGCTTGTTTTTCTGGTATCGAGTATTTTTGTTTTAAGCCCGTGAAGTTTATTAACATATTCGCGCGTTTGAGTAGCAATGCCACTTAATCGTTGCATTAAATTTAATACCAGCCTTTCAGCCTGAAGGATCGCGAGAACAGGCCATATACTTGAAATGCTATATCACCTGGATTCACAGTTTTACCGTCATTCATGAACGGCTCGAAAATAATTTCATGGTCCAGTTTCTGAAAAACTTTCTTTGCAATATCAATACCGACAATTATGCCATTTTGTTTTACCAGTAGCCGTGCATTGCCTTTCAATGAACCTGGAATAATTGCCAGCGATGTATGATCTCCATCGCCCACATCTTCTTTCAAAGCAGAATCAATGAATTTATCTAACAATTCATTTTTCATTATCTTCTTCTATCCTTAGTTGTAACAAAATTTGAGTTTTTACCAATAAGTTAACCCTGTAAATTCCATTAGATGTAATAAGTTTCCCAATAGCATATTGCGAAACATCTTTACCGCCTTCAAAAAGGATAATAAAGTTTAAAACAGGGTGTTCATCGAAAAAAGTTTTGACAATTTTTTCTGCTTCTGCTTTGCTGTAAATATTTTCATCGCCTAAAATTTCAAGTTCAACATTTGTATCAAAAAATTTCGAAATATCTTTAGTATTACCTTCTTTCAAAGCATTTTTAAGTTCGTCGGGTATATTAAGGCTATAACAGTTAACGCTCAATAATGGGAAAGCAATTCCAATAATGAGCCAAAATTTAATAAATTTAAAGGTTTTCATAGGTTTACAGTTAAGGTGGTTTTGGTATAATCTGGATTGATAATTATGTTGGATTTTTCAGTTTCTAAATATTATTGCAAAATAACGAAATATTCATAAATGATTTACTAAATATGAAGATTACAATCATCGTGGTTGGTAAAACTGACTTCACATTTATTGAAAATGGAATAAAGCTTTATACTGAAAGGATAAAGCGCTATATTCAATTTGAATTAAATGTTGTAAAAGGATTAAAAAAAATGAAAGGGATGTCTGAATTTCAGTTAAAAAAAGCTGAAGGAATTGAAATTTTAAGTAAAACTGCGCCTGGAGACTGGATAGTATTGCTCGATGAAAAAGGAAAAGAATTTTCTTCAAATGCTTTTTCTTCTTTCATTGAAACTAAAATTCAAGTTGGAATAAAAAGGCTCGTTTTTATCATAGGAGGTGCTTATGGTTTTTCCGACGAAGTTTATGAGCATGCAAATGATGTGGTTTCATTATCAAAAATGACTTATTCGCATCAAATTATCAGGATTATTTTTTTGGAACAATTATACAGGGCATTTACTATTATTAAAGGAGAGCCTTATCACCATGAATAAAACTTAATTAACTAAAATTCAATTCCAAAAAGAGGTTTGTAACCTTTTACTAATCCACTTTGGTCATAAGTTTCATAGCCAAATATAATAGAATGTACTTTCTTGATAAAAGTATGATGTTGTTTGTTGTAAAACCAGGCTTCGCGAAACTGGAATTTGCCGATAATATCGCGGCTGTAACCAGCTGTTTCTTCAAGTTTCTTTACTTCTTTTATTGAAAGAAGCTTATGTGTATTAAAATCAAAAGCTAAAAGTTTACCTTTATAAACATCATCGAAAATACTGTCTGTTAAAGCTTTTCTTTTCAGCCGGCTTAGACACTCTTCTGTCCATGTGTCTTCTTTGTCAGGGTTTTTAACTATCATATCGCAAACTATAGTGTCGGCATAACTCCTTAACTTGAGGGAATCGAACGTAATAATTGTTTTTTCATACTGAAAATTAGAAGATTTCTGCCTGCACGAAGCTGCATAAAAAATCATTAAAATAATTAATAACTGAATTGATGTATTTTTCATGATTTTCAAATTATTAAATTAGCTGAAAAAGAATAAATTTTCTGATTAAAAATGCAATGTAGCTTATATTAAAAGATTCATTTGTCTGTTTGCCTGAAATTTTAAAGCAATTTACAACTATTCAACAAAAATAATAAACTTTACCAATTCGATGTTCATAGAACCTTTCAATATCTTCGATGTGATTATATGTTAGAAAGAAATTTGGCAATAATTTTCCTTTTAAATGATGCGCTAAATAATATCTGATTTTAGCAATAAATAAAACAACTACTTAATTTTTTTTGATATTTAAATTACGATAAATTCTTAGGATTAAATTACTTTTTAGTTCAAATGAGTTAAAATCTTAAAACTTAATTATAAAATACATTCCTAAAATTTGTTCATTTAATTTCCTTTATTAACAACCATTAAGTTTTTAATTTGGATTATTATTCTATATTTACTCAAGTAGATTTTTTGAAATGCCATTAACAAGAGCTTAAGCAAAGTTTTGTTGAATTTACAAAAATGAATATTTACTTATAGTTGTATTTAAAAATCATATCGCATGGAATCAATAAGTTTTAAAGTTTACAAATATCGTTGGGTTATGCTGAGCGCCTATATGTTTATTGTGGCTGTCAACCAACTATTATGGATCACTTTTGCCCCGATAACAAATGATGCAACGAAATATTATGGTGTTACAGACCTTCAGATTGGCATTCTTTCCATGTGCTTCATGATTGTATATATCGTTATATCAATTCCTGCCTCATGGGTTATCGACAAGTATGGGATACGCATTGGTGTTGGAATAGGTGCAGCCCTTACCGGAGTATTCGGTTTGTTGCGGGGATTGGTAACCAATGATTATAATTTACTGCTCTTATCTCAGATTGGAATTGCTATTGGCCAGCCATTTCTGCTCAATGCTATTACTAAAATTGCTGCACGCTGGTTTCCTCTTGAGGAAAGGGCCACAGCATCAGGTCTTGGGACACTGGCAATGTATCTCGGTATTTTAATCGGGATGTTGCTAACACCATTTTTCGTTAAAGGTAATGGCATAATTGGGACGCTATATATTTACGGGATTATTTCAATTTTCGCTGCAATTACTTTTCTTTTATTGGTGAAGGAGCGCCCAAATACAGCTCCATGCAGTCCAGAACCAGGAAGAACGTTCCCTGGTTTTAGATGGTCTTAAAGATACTTTACGCAACAAAAGCTTTTATTGGTTGATGCTCATCTTTTTTATTGGATTGGGGGTATTCAACAGTGTTGCAACATGGATAGAGGATATACTCAGGCCACGGGGTTTTTCGGCCACACAAGCAGGAATTACCGGTGGACTTATGATTCTGGGAGGAATTCTCGGTGCGCTTGTAATGCCTATGCTTTCTGACCACTATAGAAAAAGGATACCATTTATCATGATAGCCCTGATCGGTGCCATCATTGGCCTTGTAGGTATAACCTTTGTAACAAGCTATTGGCTACTTCTTGCTTCAGGAATAACGTTAGGTTTTTTTCTTCTTAGTGCAGGCCCAATTGGGTTTCAATATGGTGCTGAGATAACTTTTCCAACTTCGGAAGGCACTTCAAACGGTTTACTTTTACTTGTAGGGCAGATATCAGGAATTGCTTTTATTTTTTCAATGGACAGCTTTAAATCGCCAATAACTGGTTCTATGACCATGCCTTTGATTGTGCTCATCGGCCTTATGTTATTTAGTCTAATGCTGTCAACACAGCTCAAGGAATCGCCAATGATGGGCAACAAAAAGAATTGAAAACTTAATCTATAAAAGATTTCTTAATATCCTGTAATTTGAAATATTTTATTGTAAGATACAATTATGATTTTTTAATATTTATTACTTCCTTAAATCCGCAGGTTTGAGGTTAATTGGCTGAAAGTCACGGGGTGACTAAAAAAAATTTCATTCATTTAAATTATTGAACTTTAATAAGTCACCCCGTGACTTGCGGATTTTAGGTACTTTAAAAATTAAAGTTTAAAAATCAGCTTTTATTCCAATTACTAAGATGTCGTCGACTTGTTCATGATTTCCTTTCCATGCCTCCATTGATTCTTCAAGATACGATTTCTGTTTTTCAAGTGGCAGAGTATGAATATTAAGCAAAAGATGCCTGAAACGTCTATACTTGAACTTTTTGCCTTCATATCCTCCAAACTGGTCGGCATAACCATCGCTGAAAATATACAACATGTCTCCTTTCAAGAGGTTAATATTGTGCGTTTCAAACTCTAATGTTTCCTGCTTTTTCTCCATGCTTACAGAAAACCTGTTACCTTTGGTTTCAATAATTTTATTTTCCCTAATTAGATATAAAGGGTTAAAAGCACCGGCAAATTCAAGCTTATAATTGGTTTTATCAATTACACAAAATGAAATATCCATGCCGTCTTTTAAACTTATATCTTCAATATCGCTAAAAATCAAAGAGAAATCTTCATTCAACCTGCTCAAAATATGTCCCGGGTTTTCAATATTTCCCTGAGTAATTTTGCGAAACAATTCAACTCCCAGAATAGACATAAATGCCCCGGGAACCCCGTGCCCGGTGCAATCGACAGCTGCTATAAATACTTTTTCATTTCTTTCATATATCCAATAAAAATCACCACTCACAATATCGCGTGGTTTATGAAAAACAAATGAATTAGGAAGTATCCTTTTAAAAGTCTTTTCCGATGGCATCATTGCTACCTGTATCCGTTTTGCATAGTTGATACTATCGGTTATATTTTTATTTTTAATTGTAAGCTCTTCTTTTTGGCGCGAAATTTCTTGAGCAGCGAGTTCTTTGTCCATAAGAATTTTATTTGTATGCCGCAATTTTCTGGTACGCCATTGTACAGCACCATAGCCAAAAGAAATTAACATTATAACATACAGAAAAACAGCAGTATTTGTTGTCCAAAAAGGGCTTTCAACAACAATATGAACTGAATATTCATTCTCGCTCCATATCATATCGCTGTTTGCCCCTTTTACATGAAAAGTATAAACACCGGCTGGAAGGTTAGAAAAACTGGCATAATTTCGATTTCCATTATTGATCCACAACCCTTCCTTACCTTTAGAGGCCATCATATACATATATTGGTTATTTTCCGGAAAAGTAAAGTCGAGTACAGCAAAAGATATTACGAACATACTTGTATTTGAAGGAATACGAATTGTTTTGTCAGGCCAAGCGGGGATTTTTTGTTTAAAACCTCTTCCGGTAATTTCTATTGATGTTATCTCAATATTAGGTTTGGCTGTAGAAATGTTCAGTGATTCCGGGTAAAATGAATTAAACCCATCTATTCCGCCAAAGAACAATTCACCTTTGCTGCTTTTAAATGCAGATGCAATATTAAATTCATAGCTTTGAAGCCCATCAGCAAGATCATAACTGGTAAACGATTCAAGTGTTGGGTCAAATTGTACCAGGCCCCTGTTTGTGCTGACCCAAATATGGCCAAATTTGTCTTCAAGAATAGAATATATAAGATTATTGGGCAATCCATCTTTTTCAGTGTAAATAGTAAAATTGTCTTTGTCTTGAATGTATTTGCATAATCCTGAAGTAGTCCCAATCCAAAGTACGTGTTTTGAACTATAGCAAATTGAATAAACAGCATTACTGCTTAAACTATTAATATTTACTTTTTTGTTTGCTTCATAGTTTTTATATTGACCGGTTTCAGGGTTATATCTAACAAGGCCTTTATTTGTACCAAACCATAAATTACCCAAAGAATCTTCAGTAATACAGTAAACGGAATTCATAATTATTCCCTGGCTGTCGGGTATCTGGACATAATCTTTAATAACATTTGTCTTGAAGTTATAAGTATGAAGGCCATGTTCAGTACCTATCCAGAATAGATCATGTTTATCTTCGTAAATACTGTAAACACGATTGTTTTCAAGAAAAGAACATTCATTGTTAATTTTACAAATATTTGTAAATTGGTTATTCCTGTTATCAAATATTGAAATTCCGCTTCCTGTACCAATCCAGATTTTATCATTTCTATCCGGATAAATTACAAAGATATTATTGTCCTTGAATACCTGTGGATGATTCTCAGAAGTGTAAGAAGTTCTTAAATTATTATTTCGGTTACAAATTGTAAGGCCATCTCCCCAGGTACCTACCCAAATATTTTCTTTTTTATCACAATACAACGAAGATACATTAACACCTGACAAATCATTTGTATTTTCGTTATACTGCTTATATAATTTGAATTTAAAAGGCTTTAGGTCTATTTTTATTAAGCCCTGGTAACATCCTATCCAAAGTAAATTTGCACTATCACGTATTATCGAGCTCACTCCGGTTAATTGAAGTTTTACTGAATTGTACGTAATGTAAGGATACTGTGTAAATTGTTTCGTAAAGTAATTATAACTGCAAAACCCGGATTGCAGGCTTAACCAAATTAAACCATTATTATCATCATAAATATCATTAATTGTATTGTCGTTTAAACTGTTGCCATTTCCAGGTATTTTATAATATCTTGTAAAGTCCTTGTTACGTTTGTTAAAAAGGTTAAGCCCTTTTTCGGTACCAATCCATAAATTTCCTGTTTTGTCTTCACAAATGGCCTTTATCCTGTTATCGCTAATAGACCGGGGGTCGTTAGGTTTGAATTCGAACCTTTCGAACAATTCCAAATTTTTGTCAAAACAATTCAGCCCGTCTTTTGTGCCAACCCAGAGTTTCCCATTTTTGTCCTCATGGATTGCAAAATAAAAATCGCCGGATATAAAATTGAATACATTATTAAAATGATAATAGTGAATAAATCTACTTTTTTGGGCATCGAACTTTTCAAGCGATTCAAGTGTTTTGACCCAGATAATCCCATCACGGTCATCGAAAACAGCATAAACGGAATTATCGGCTATTGATCCAGCATCAGCCGGATCGTTAAAGAAATTTTTAAAGGAACCGTTCCTGGGATCATATTTACTAAGTCCATTATTTGTAGCAATCCACAGGTTTAAGTTATGATCTTCATAAATATCCCTGATATAGTTGTCACAAATTGAATTGCTATCGGAAGGCTGGTGCCTGAAAATTTGGAAATTATTACCATCGTAGCGATCAAGGCCGTCCTGTGTGGCCAGCCATAAAAATCCCTTTGAGTCGCGCAGGATACGATTTATCCCTGTTTGAGACAATCCATTCTCAATTGAAAATAGCTCGGTTCTCGAACCAAGGTGCTGCGCTGCCCCAATTTTATTAGCATAACTGAGGTAAGCAACACATAATGACAATATGAGAAGTGCTTTTCTCATGCCGTGCTAATTTAGCATTTCTTTAATTTATTACCAACTTGATAAGCCCAGAATACCAATAAATGAAAGCTTTTTTTAATTTGAATTTATTTGCAAGGCAACAAATGGTTAGTAAATAGATATTTAGAAATTATTGAATTTTATGATTTGATTATTTCAAAATTTCGTAAAGCTTTTCAGGTTTATTTTCAAGTGAATTTCCTATCACAATTATGTCGGCACCTGCTTTGAAAGTTTTTTCCAGTTGATTTTTACTTCTAATACCACCACCGACTATTATTGGAATTGATATATTCCTTTTAATTGCTGAAATCATTTTTTCCGGTACATTTTGTAATGCCCCGCTACCTGCTTCCAAATATATTGTTTTGAGCCCGAGCATTTCACCTGCTATAGCAGTGGCAACAGCAATATCAGTTTTTTCAAATGGAATTGGTGTAGTATTGCTTATATATTGAACGGTAGTGAATTTTCCACTTTCGATGAGCATATATCCTGTAGGTATAGTTTCAATTTTAATTTTCTTCAGCATTGGTGCAGCAATTACGTGATTTCCTATCAGGTATTCTGGATTCCTTCCAGAAATTAATGACAATAACAAGATAGCATCAGCTTTTTCTGATATCTGCAATAAGCTGCCAGGAAAAAGTATAACTGGCACAGATGAATTTTTCTTAATTTCTCCTACTAATTCATCTATCGGTACTGAAACTAAGCTACCGCCAACCAGGATAAAATCGATGTTACATTTACTACAAATTTCTAAAGTGCGCTGAACGGAAATATTATCGTTCTTATCAGGATCGATAAGTACTGCAACCTTTTCGCTTTTACCTTTATCCAGAATTAAATCGTAAACCATAGTATATTCAACGAATTTGTAAAATTTTATTATTTAAAGTTTCCAATCTTTATTCCTGGCTCTTGATTCTTGACTCTTAATTCTTAATTCTATTTATTACACCAAACGACTACATATCCATCAATAAGAAAATATTTCAATTTGAAATTTTCATTACCATGACGATTGTGCAACAAGCCTTCCAATTCGCCTTCATGGTTTAACCTAAAAGGCTGGACTGTAATGTTTTCCTTAAAATTTATATCCTGCTTGTCGCAAATTTTATAAATTGCTTCCTTCGCGCACCAGTGAATATACAAGTGAAGCCTGCGCTGTGAAGGATCATTGGTCAATACCTCATTGTAATTTATGAATTTATGGGCTACATTATGGATTTGGTGCGACATATATTCTAAGTCAATACCAACTCTTTTTTTTGCACTTAATAAAACGGAAGTTAAATTTTTCGAATGTGAAATACTTATGCTGTGTGTATTATCTGAAAGAAAAGGTTTGTGTTGTTCGTTATAAACAATATTACAATCTTTTTCAAGTATTGTATTCACAAGTAATCTCACGCTTAGCCATTCTAATTTACGTTGGTAATTTTGAAAACCTTCAAGAGTTGTTTGTTCTTCAGGGAGTAATTTTATTTTAGTATATAGCGAGTCGTAATTTTCTGTAATCTCCCAAATACCCAAAAGGCAATCATCATCTACATTCTTTCTTAAAATCAACCCCATCTTACCTATCTATTTTTACTCTTTTCCATTTCAAACTATGAATAAAATGCTCAACGTCTTTACCGAAAAAAGCTATTATCGGCGCAAGCGAATCTTTATTTGGCTGAGAGCTGAAATAAAGTGCACCGCGCAAAAAGTTTTCGCTGCTATCGGTTAAGAAAAACTGCATTGAAGATGCTGCATTGCCTTTAATACCGTAAATAATCCCGTATACTTTTGCCGAATCATTTTTATAAATATCTTCGTCAATTGCATCGGCTTTTATGGTGTGCTTATATGCTAATTTACGGGAATCTTCAATAAACTTTGCAAGGTTTCCTTTAACTTTTTTATAGCTTATGTGCAATTTACCTTTGTATTGAGGGAATTCAATATTCAGCCAATAAGGTTCAGCGTATTTATCAGTATCGGGTTTTATTTTACCATATACGGGATATTCAAAACAATAAGGCAAATTACCCTCATAAGCGATGTATTTTTTTTCGGGAAAATCGATACGCATGTAACCACTTGGTTTGGGCGTATAATCCTGGTTACATGAATAAATTGTAGTAAAAAAAATAATCAGGAAAGCTATTTTGAGTTTTATCATTCCCGGACTTTCTATTATATTATATTTGAATAGCAGCTCTTCATTTAATTGCAAATGTCATTAAAAAATGTCGCTATCTGTATTAAATTTTGAAATTAAAATTCTTTAATAATTACTTTTACCTGTTTAATACGACGTTTATCGACTGCTTCAATAATAAAAACAAAATTCTTATATTCTATTTTGTCGTTTTTTTGAGGAATTTCACCTTTCAGTTCAAGTATAAGCCCTGCAAGGGTTTCATATTCACCTTTAATTTCATCGAAAACAGAATCATCCATTCCGGTAATTTTAAAAAAATCGTTAAGCAGGATTTTCGCTTCAAATAAATATACATTATTGGATAGTTTTTTATAGGGAAGTTCTTCATCAACATCCGATTCGTCTGAAATTTCGCCTATCACTTCTTCAAGTATATCTTCCATTGTAACTAACCCGCAAGTTCCACCATACTCGTCAATTACAATAGCAATATGGATTTTATTTTTTTGAAATTCTGCCAGTAAATCGTCTATCTTTTTAGTTTCAGGAACAAAATATGCTTGCTTTATCAAGCCAAGCCAATTGAAATTTTCAGGTTCATGCAGGTATGGCAAAAGGCCCTTTGTATATATAATTCCTTTTATGTTGTCAAGTGTATCTTCATAAACGGGAATGCGCGAATAACCAGTTTCTATAATAAGAGAAAGCAATTTGTTAAAAGGCACTTCATATTCAATAGCTGCAATATCTAATCGCGATTGCATTATTTCGCTAACATCTATATTTCCAAATTTTACAATTCCTTCCAGAATATTTCTTTCTTCACTTAATGATTCAGAAGTAATTTCAATTGCATCAGACAAATCGTCAATTGAAAAATTGTGCCCTTTTGATGCCAATCGTTTTTGAATAAAAGATGTCGATTTGGTTAATAAATAAGTCAACGGATAAGCGAATTTAGAAATTATATTTAATTGGTATGCCATGAACAATGCAACTGATATCCTGTGGTCGGTGGCAAAAACTTTTGGAATTATTTCGCCAATTAACAATATCAAGAATGTAATTATAATTACCTGGAATATAAATCCCAGGAGCGGGGAGTTTGAAAAATTAATTGAACTTCTCGTAATAATGGTAGAAAGTACAACAATGGAAATATTGATGAAATTATTTGCTATAAGAATATTAGCAAGGAGCTGTTCAGGTTTTTTTAAAAGAGAAAGGGCCATTAATGATTGTTTGGTTGCTTTTCCCTCCAGAAACTTAAGATCGGAAGGTTTTAAAGAGAAAAAAGCAACTTCACTGGCCGAGATCACAGCAGACCCTAACAAGAGTAAAATGAGCAGAAGAAACTCGAACAATACCTTAAGTCCAATTGGATACAACAAAACATCAACATCCACGCCTATCGAAATGATAAAAGAAAAATATATTCAAAAGAAAAATATAATTTAAATCGCAATTAATGAGGTTAATAAGGCTGAAGATTATTAGGAATTAAAAAAACAAATCATTTTGATACACATGTTTATATTATTTCCCAGAAAGAGGAAAATTTTGAAAAACACTTTTTTTCACCTAATAGCCTCCAGCCTAACTAACTGAACTGTAATTTTATTTCAAATTTATTCTTCGTTACTAAAACCTAAAATGGTAAATCATCGGTGGGTTCATTGCTTGCAACGAATGAATCGGCTTCTGAAACTGCTTTGTTTTCATTTGCAGCATGAGCAGGTGCATGAGCTTGCCCATCATCTGGTTTTCTTCCTACAAATCTAAATGTATCAGCGACAATATCGGTTGCATAATGTTTAATTCCATCTTTATCGTCCCAGGATCGGGAGCGAATTTTACCTTCGATATATAACGTTGAGCCTTTCTTTACCCATTTTTGGGCAGATTCAGCTAAACCACGCCACATGACAATGTTGTGCCATTCGGTATTTGTCACTTTTTCACCGTTTTTATTATTGTAAGTTTCACTTGTTGCCAATGAAAACGTACATACAGGTGTGCCATTTTCAAGGTACCTTACTTCAGGATCTTTTCCTGCATTGCCTACTAGAATTACTTTGTTTACTGACATAATAAATTAAATTTTTGGGTTAATAAATTAAGGTTAATTCTTATACATTTTCGAAAGATAACTCAATTATTTGTTAACACCAAATTCTTCCTTTAAGTATTTATCTATAAGCCTGGGAATGGCATATTCATTCAGTACCTTCCAATCCGACTTAATAAAATTCCTGCTTAAATAGTTTTTATTTGACTTATCCAATTTAATCCTGAAAAACCTTGCAAAAATATTTTGGTGCGTTAATTTGTGTAAGTATAATTTAGAAGTGTTTTCAATATTTGTCTTGTTTATCGATAGTTTCAACTGGGCTGAAGCTATTTGTAAAATCTGATTAATGTCCAAGTCAGTTTCAGATTCCACCTGGGGAAATTCATATAGAGATTTCCAGATATCGTTGTCTTTTCTTTTATTGATAAAAATATTCTTATGATCATAAAAAACAAAATAATTTAAATATCTGTTTTTTGATGGCTGTTTGATTGGCCTGACCGGTAACAAATTTATTTTCTCATTTTTAAAAGCAAAACAATAATTCAAGCCAGGGCATATATCGCATAAAGGTTTTGAAGGCATACATACTGTTGCGCCAATTTCCATCAAAGCCTGGTTGAACCTGCCAGGATTATTATCAATGAAAAAAAATTTAAGAATTTCAAAAAACTCAGAATATGACTTGGATGACCCGATAGGCGTGAATACACCTTTTAGCCGGGAAATGAAGCGATAAACATTTCCATCAATAAGAGGGATTTTTTCATTAAAAGCAATCGAAGCAATAGCTGCTGCTGTATATCGCCCGATCCCTTTTAATTTAATTAAGTCGTTGAAATTATCCGGGAAATTCCCATTTAAATTCTCAACAACAAACTTAGCAGTTTCGTGCATATTTCTTGCCCTGGTGTAATACCCCAATCCCTGCCATAACTTCATAATTTTATCGATGTTGGCATTTGCCAAAGTGAAAATATCAGGGAAACATTCAATAAAATTATTGTAGTAAACAAGTCCTTGATTAACGCGGGTTTGCTGCAAGATAATTTCTGAAACCCAAATTTTGTAAGGTTCTTTTGTGTGTCGCCATGGCAAATCCCTTTTGTTATTCTCGTACCAATTGATTATGTTCTCATGTAATTCCATAAATTCAGCCATATCGATAAAATAATCAAGTATTAAGGCAAAAATAATTCAATTGGATTTCGTAGTTATTAATAAATCATTTATATTTGCACTCCGGATTTGAAAATTATAAACTAATATATTGATAATTAAAGGTTTTAAAAAATGACAAAAGCAGATATCGTAAACGAGATTTCGAAAAGCACAGGTATTGAAAAGATTACTGTTCAAAAGACTGTTGAAGCTTTTATGGAAACAATTAAAGACTCTATGGTAAAAGATAAAAACATTTACTTAAGAGGGTTTGGAAGTTTTATTGTTAAGAAACGTGCCAAAAAAACAGCCCGGAATATTTCAAAAAACACCACTATTATTATTCCGGAACATAACATTCCATCGTTCAAACCTGCCAAATCGTTTGTGTCAAAAGTGAAGGCCAACGTCAAGTAATAAAAGTGTTTAATTCTTAAAGTTGAAAGAAAATGCCTTGCGGAAAGAAAAGAAAAAGACATAAAATGGCCACCCACAAACGTAAAAAACGTTTAAGGAAGAACAGGCACAAAAAGAAGAAATAACATTTTTATAAATGTGTTGTTATATTAAACCTAATCTCCTATGAAAAGGATTTTAGGTTTATTATGTTTTAATAGGTTAATATTCTTAACAAAGCAATTTGGTTTAGCAAATAAGACAAATATTGCTTGCAGATTAACAGTTAAGATAGTTTTCCAAAAATGATGGTTCTATGGTTTATCTCTTTATAAATTTGGGTTGAAATTGTGAACAATGAATTAATTATAAATGTTTCCCCAACCGATATTTCAATTGCTTTATTAGAAAACAAGCAATTAGTAGAAGTTCACAAAGAAAAAAATAACATTAAATTTTCTGTTGGTGATATATACTTAGGCAAGGTTAAAAAAATCATGCCAGGTTTAAACGCTGCATTTGTTGATGTTGGTTCAGAAAAAGATGCATTTCTCCATTGCCTCGACTTATGCAGATATTATCACTGAATAAATTTTTAAAGGCTCCTTGATAAAAAAAGGTAGAACACCATTACTTCAAAAGTTTAAAAATGAGCCCGACATTGACAAAAACGGAAAAATTGCAAATGTTCTTACTCCCGGGCAACTTATTCTTGTGCAAATAGTAAAAGAGCCAATTTCGACAAAAGGGCCACGGTTACAATATGATCGGCTGGAGGCCGCGGCGGCGCTTTCGCGGAAATGATCGAGCGCCTCGGCGCGGGTGTAGGCCTTGCGCCCCTTGTAGACGCGGCTGCCCTCGACGTACTCGGCGTTCACCGGGATTTCCACCTTGAGCACGTCCACTTTGTATTGCGGCTTGGAGAACTCCTCGATGCTCTTGAGCACGACGTGCGGCTTGATGCGCGCGTCGACCCTTCTCGTCGCCGCCCTTCGGGTCGTAGCCCACGAACTCCAGGAAGAACGGAGCAAGACCGAACGAGTAGGTAGAAGAAG
>CAVSGB010000284.1:0-24553 GCA_963726845.1 uncultured Bacteroidota bacterium
AAATATAAATTGACGGATAAAGTCTTTTTAGCTTTACCCTCGCCTCCTTATTTGTAAATTGCCAATCAATCTTGCTGTTTTTGTTGTTTCTGTTTAACTGCCATGCTTCTGCTTCTTCTTTAACAATAGTAATGCTTGAAATATGCCTGTTTAAGCATTGTCCATTTAAAACATGTAATTCTATTTCCGCCATATTGAGCCAGCTTCCATGTTTGGGAGTAAACACAAATTCAAACCTGTCCCATATTCTTTTTGCCTCTTCAGGTTCAAAGGTTTCATAAAAAGCTGACGCAGCGTGTGTTTTAAAATTATCCATTACTAATGAGATTCTTTTTGCATCAGAATACTGTTCATCGGCAATCTTTTTTACAAATAAAGCCCAATCTTTTTTTGTTTTGAATTCGGTAACCTCAACAAAGCGCTTCCCTTGGAGTGGTTCATTGGCCATAAATATATTAACCACGCCATGACGTACATATTCATAGTCAACCCTGGCATCTTGCCCTGGTTTCATCGCTATTGATGACCTGCCTTCTTCTATTAATTGTTTGGGCGATTCATCCATACAAATTACTGGATAATCTTTACTGTAAGGCCTTTTGTAAACATCTAATACCCGCTCCATATTGGCTACGAACTCACTATTTTTATCGGGTGGTATTACCCAACCCTTGACCTTCCAAGGTTTAAGCTCGTTTTTTTTAGTACTTTATCTACTGTTACATGTGAAATACTTTCTGTGTATTTTAATTCTACCATCTTATCTGCCAGTAGACGCAATGACCATTTGGCATAGCCCTTGGGTGGTTCACTGCAACATAATGTTACTAATTTTGCTTCAATATCTCCGTCTACCTTTTTTTCATATACTCTTTGTGTGGGTTGCCTTTCCAAACAAGCATCAAGTCCTTCTTCTATAAGTCTTTTTTTTACCCTATCAATCGTTCGCATGCCAATCTTAAGGATTTTGCTTATCTGCTCATTGGTTACTTTTTCTGAGAACTCCCCTTCATCACAATTCAGCAGAATGTAAGCGGCCCAAATGTTTGAGATGTATGAGAACCTTTATTTATTATGCCTTTTAGCTCCGCTACCTCGTCTTTAGTTAATTTAACTGTATAACGTATCATTTGTTTTTTTACAAATATATAATTAAATTACGTCATATTACAATTAACATAACACTACTATAAAAACTAACTTTTACAATTATAAAAGAATAAATTATAGTTGATAAAGCCATTTTAAAACCTATTCCAATTGTGGACATTTTAGCTTTTCTTTTACTTTTGTTTTCCATTATAAAAACTTTAATCAGAAAATCTTAAAGCCACACGTAACAAAGAAAAGTGAATATTATTTTTATTTCATTGCACTTTCTAAATCTGCAATTAAATCTGTTACATCTTCTATACCTAAAGATAATCTTAGTAATTTATCACTTATGCCATCTTTTCCCTTTTGTTCTTTTGTCAAATGTCTGTGAGATGTTAAGGAAGGGGCGCAAATTGTCGATTCTACTCCACCTAAACTCATTGCCGGTTTAATCAAATTTAACCTTTTTTGAAAATCATAAATACTTAGCTCTTTTATTTCGAAGGATAACATCCCTCCAAAACCTGTCATTTGCTTTTTAGCAATTTCATGTCCAGCATGCTCAGGTAATCCCGGATAATAAACTTTAATAATTTTGGAATTTTTGTTGAGAAACTCCGCTATCTTCTGTGCATTCTCATTTTGTTTAGCAACCCTTAAAGCCAGGGTTTTAAGGCTTCTCTCGAGAAGACAGCACATAAGGGCATTTAGACTTCCGCCTAAATTCAATGAAGTCTTCATTATTTTATTTATCAGTTCTTTTCTCGAAAGAACTGCACCTGCGGATATATCACTATGCCCGCCAAGGTATTTGGTCGCACTGTGAATAACAACATCAATACCGAAATCTACCGGATTTTGATTTATAGGAGAAGCAAATGTATTATCAATTATAGAAATGATATTATTAGTCTTACAGACCTCACGGATTTCTTTTAAATCAATGATTGTTAACAAAGGATTTGATGGGCTTTCAACATATAAAATTTTTGTATTTTTCTGAATAGAATTATTAATTGAATTAATTTCATTGCTTTCCAGCATTGTATAAGTAATTCCAAACCTATCAAAATCTTCTTTTATAAAATTAATAGTTCCTCCATAAAGTCCTTTTTGAAAAATAATATGGTCCCCTTTATTCAAAAGGCTCAATAAAGTTGTACTTATTGCTGCCATACCCGAACTAAAAATCAAACCGGATTCTGCATTTTCAAGCTTTGACAACTTATCTATTAACACTTTCTGATTTGGAATATTAAAATACCTCGGATAAATTCTCTCTTCCGAATCTAAATATCCATAAGAAGTAGAAGTATAAATTGCAGTATTTATCCCTCTAAATTCATCAGGTTTCTGACCTTCATGAACACAAATTGTTTGCTTCGATTGTTTGTTCATATTTGTTGATTTATTATTTCCATTACTTTGATATTGTCTGCATAAACCTGCCAAACTTTAATTTGATTATCTTTAATTAAAGCCCTCCACGCTGCAGGTATTCTCCAATAATTGCTATTATTTTTATTTTTCAGGTTTTTATAAGTTCCACTTGCATATCCAAGAATGCAAAATAAAGCATCCCTTTCGAATATTTCGTTTATCTCAATTTAATAATCAGGGAATAATTCAAAATAAGTGATCCAAGACTGTTTCATATTTTCTTTTCCGGTAGTTTTATTATCTTGAGAATCAATAAAAACATGGTCATCTGTCAACAAATTACTTATTTTATCAATGCTTGCATTATTAATTGCATCTATAAATTCAAAAATGACTTCAGTATTCATTTTTTAAGAATTGTTTAACTTTATGTGCTCTATCTAACTTTGTATAAGGCAGTTATTATTTCGTCAATAAAACAAAATTCGGTTTCAGAAAATTACCATTAATAATCTGATATTATATGCAGCAAAATAAATTCAGTTCCCATAGTTTTTGCTAATGAATAATCTTTTTCTGTTTCTTTTTGTGTGATTGGATAGTAATCCAGCGCAATCAATACTTTTTTCATCTTAATGGTTTTCATATTTGATATCCTTTCTTATTGCTGTTTTGTCTGTCCCTAAAATTTAATAATAATCTACGAAAGTCATGTGATATCATAATTGAATCAATCAGTATTATTTGAACGAATAGCCAGCACATTCTTATTATCAAATTTATGAAATATTCTTATTGATATCTTGTAAAAATGGTTAATCGTTTCAAACAGTTTATGTTGCTTATCCCAGAATTTTTAATCCTCCCGCACTTTCAGTGGCGAAACAGAGTATGGCTTTGCACCAAGGTTGTCAAATATCCTCCCTGTTGAAGTTTTTGGTTCTGCAATAACATGAAAAAATTAAAAGGGGATAGTTCATTTCTATAAAATAATAAAAGTACAGCGGACATCTCCAGCATGAAATGCATGCAGACTCCGGGCGATGAAGTTTTTGATTAAACCTAAAAATCATTATAATCAAATCACGTTTCAACGGTCTGGCACATGGCTTGCTTAACTCGGAAGCGGAAGACCATATAGCCTTGATTTGATTATAAAATACTCCATATTAATGGTTTTTATTTTCTTTCTGTTTGGTTTTGGTTGGTTGCTCTTTTAATTCCTCACGATGTTGTACCAAATAGTTGAGTTGTTTTTTGCCGTAAGCAAATTTAATAATCACAACAAACAGCACAGGTACAATGAATATGGCTATTGATGAAGCGGATATCATTCCACCTAATACCGTAAATCCGATTGTTCTGCGGGCTACAGCTCCTGCTCCGGTTGCAAAAGCCAAAGGCAATACTCCAAAAATAAATGCCATTGAGGTCATAATAATAGGCCGCAAACGTAAACTGACGGCATCAATTGTTGATTGTATAAGGTCTTCTCCGTTATCAACGCGAACCTTGGCATATTCTACTATCAATATTGCATTTTTGGCTGCAAGACCGATTAAAGTAATAAGGCCTATCTGTGCGTATACATTGTTGCTAAGGGAAGGTATAAACGTAAGTGTAAGTATCGCCCCAAATGCCCCTATTGGCACTGACAACATAACGGCAAACGGCACCGACCAGCTTTCGTATAATGCTGCGAGAAAAAGAAAAACAAATGTGAGTGAAAACAAAAAAATGTAAATAGTTTGTGAACCAGCTATTATTTCTTCATAGCTTAATCCCGAAAACTCATAACCATAGCCCCGTGGCAATGTTTTAGCAGCAACTTCTTTAATTGCATCTATTGCCTGGCCACTGCTATAGCCAAAAGCCGGGCCACCATCAACTTCAGCAGAGCGGAAAATATTAAAATGAGGTATAACAGGAGCGGCTTCTATGGGCTGGTAACTGATGAGTGAACTAATTGGCAGCATTTCACCATTCTTGTTTCGCACATAATATCTTTCCATGTCAGAAACCAACCTTCGGTATATTGTATCTGCTTGTATTACCACATGGAAAGTACGGTTGTAAAGAGTGAAATCATTAACATAAGAACTGCCCATATAGGATTGAATGGTAGAGAATACATCGGAGATACTAACGCCCATTTTTTCACATTTTTCTCTATCCACTATCAGGTTATAGCTGGGCGTATGTGCTGAATAATAACTTACAGCACGGCTAATAGCAGGATTTTTATTGGCTTCTGCAACAAACTTGCGCACAACTTTTTCAAATGCATGAACATCATCAGATGTATTGCGCTGCTCCACCTGGAAACTGAACCCGGCTGACTGCCCGATTCCCGGAATCGGTGCCGGCTGCATGATAACAACCTTTGCATTTTTTAAGCCCGCTTTTGCAATTCGTTTGAACATTACTTCTACGATGCCAGGCACCTGTTCGCCGGGATTACTTCGCTGGCTCCAGGGTTTTAGCTGACAAAAAATAGTACCGCTGTTAGATTTCTGTGCACCGTTGGTTACATTAAACCCTGAAGAAGCTATATAATGGCCTACTCCGGGTGTTTCGCCAACCACTTTCATTAGCTTTGTCATAAACTCAACAGACTGAACGGTAGATGATGCTTCGGACAGTTCATATGTTACCTGCAACCGTCCCATGTCTTCGTTCGGAATAAACCCGGAAGGCTTAAACTTGAATAAAAAGTAAGTAGCAATGCCAATAATTAACAATAAAATGATAACATATTTTGATTTACGGATGCCTTTTTTTACCCCGTTGGAATAACGAAAAGTGATTTTATTTAAAATGGTGTTGAACCAGTAAAAAAATTTATACAGCCCTTTTGAATTTTCATCAATATGATATGGCTTTAGTAACAGAATGCACAATGCAGGTGTTAACGACAATGCTATAAATGTTGAGATTAACATTGAAATGGCTATTGTAATCGCGAACTGCTGGTATAAACGCCCGACAATGCCAGGGATGAAAGCAACAGGAACAAATACAGAAGCCAGTACCAATGCCACCGCAATTACAGGGGCCGTAATATCTTTCATGGCATGTTTGGTTGCTTCCCGTACAGATACCTTTTTATCATCAATATACCGCTGCACTGCTTCAACCACTATAATGGCATTATCAACTACGATGCCTATCGCCAGCACAAAACCAAACATGGTAAGGGTATTGATTGTAAATTTCAAAGGGACAAAAAAGATAAACGTGCCCAAAATGGAAACTGGTATCGCCAAAACAGGAATTAGCGTGGCACGCCAGTTCTGAAGAAACAGAAATACCACAAATGCCACCAGGCATAGGGCAATAAAAAGGGTATGGACCACTTCATCCATTGAAACTTTTACTATTGTGACAGCTTCAAAAGGAACTTTGTAATCAACATCTTCGGGGAATGATTTTTTCAATGTTTCAAGTTCTGCATATACACCCTTAGCCACGTCTAAAGCATTGGCAGAGGGCAAAGCATAAACCATAAGAGCAGATGAACGCTTACCGTCGCAATAAGAGTTACTGGCATACGTAAATTTACCTAATTCAACCCTTGCAATGTCTTTGATGTAAACCAGTTTTCCTGTAGCTGGAATTGCTTTTACAATAATTTTTTCAAAATCAGGAAACCTTATTTAACCGGCCATTCACAAGAATAGTCAATTCGCTGGTTTGTGTTAACTCCTGCGGAGGAGCTCCAACGGCGCCCGCTGCCACCTGCATATTTTGTTCGTTTAACGCATTAATAACATCCTGCGGGGTTATGGAATAGGATGCCATTTTATTGGGGTTCATCCATATCCGCATACTGAAATTATCTGAGCGGCTATTTATATCGCCTACACCCGGCACACGAAGCAGTGCATCCATTAAATAAATATTGGCATAATTATCGAGGAAGGTAATATTGTGCGTGCCTTTTGGAGAAAATAGTACAACCTGCATTAACTGGCTTATATTTCTTGCCCTTACAGTCATCCCTAAACGGCTTACAGACGAAGGCAACAAAGGTTTAGCTATACTTACCCTGTTTTGGACATTAAGCGTGGCGACATCAATATTGGTTCCAACCTTAAAAGTTGTATTAATCGACATCATCCCGGTACTGGTGCTGTTGCTTTGTATATATTCCATACCGCTGACACCATTAATAGCTTCTTCAACGGGAGTGGCAACATTTTGTTCAACAGTAATGGCATCTGCCCCAGTATAAGTAGCGGATACGGAAACTGCCGGCGGGGTAATATTTGGGTATTGGTTAACAGGGAGTGTAAAAATGCAAATAGCCCCAAGTATTGCTATTACAAGAGAAATTACAATTGCAGTAACCGGTCGTTTAATAAATGTATCAGCAATCATATATAAATAGTTCTGCTTTTGTTCTTTTGCTTCACGTGTTGCATTATATACAACGAATTAATTAATCTGACATAACCTTTTGTAACGCCATAGCTTTATTTGTCTTGGCTCTTGATCCTTGCATCTTATATATTATGATAATTCATCGCGATGTTCAGCAAGGAATTCAAGTTGTTTTTTTCCATACGCTATTTTCACAATTACTACGAATAGAACGGGAACAATAAATATAGCCAAAGATGAAGCGGCAATCATACCTCCAAGTACGGTAACACCTATTGTCCTTCGGGCAACAGCGCCAGCCCCGCTTGCCAGCACCAAAGGCATAACACCTAAAATGAATGCCATTGAAGTCATTATAATAGGGCGCAATCGTAATTTAACAGCTTTAATAGTTGATTGAATAAGGTCTTCGCCCCTATCAACGCGAACTTTGGCATATTCTACAATTAATATTGCATTCTTGGCTGCAAGACCGATTAATGTAATAAGCCCGATTTGTGCATATACATTATCAGTTAAGCTTGGTATGAAAATAAGCGTAAGTATTGCCCCAAACGCACCTATGGGCACTGCAAGCAATACAGAAAAAGGCACAGACCAGCTTTCATAAAGGGCTGCAAGGAAAAGGAAAACAAAAGTTAAGGAAAAAATAAAAATGTAAATGGTAAGCGTACCTGCTTGTAATTCTTCATAACTCAAACCTGAGAAGTCATAACCATATCCTTGTGGTAATACTTTTGCGGCAATTTCTTTCAACGCATGCTATGGATTGACCGCTGCTATATCCTATTGATGAAGAGCCATCCACTTCAGCAGACCTGAAAATATTAAAATGTGACAGAAGGGGTACTGATTCTGTAGGTTGGTAGCTGATAAGCGAGCTTATTGGCAGCATTTCCCCGGCCTGGTTTCGCACATAATATTTGTCCATATTAGATATCATTTTACGATAGGTAGTATCTGCCTGGACAACCACATGGAATGTGCGGTTGTAAAGGGTGAAATCGTTTACATAAAGACTACCCATGTATGTTTGGATAGCCGTAAATACGTCCGAAATGCTAACACCCATTTTTTTGCACTTTTCCCGGTTTACTATTACATTATAACTTGGCGTATGCGCTGAATAATATGTAAATGCATGAGAAATGGCAGGATTTTTATTTGCTTCAGTAACAAAGTTGTTCACTACATTTTCAAAGGCGTGAACATCATCGTTTGTGTTACGCTGTTCTATCTGGAAACTAAACCCGGCTGTTTGTCCGATACCAGGAATCGGAGCTGGTGGAATTACTACGATATTGGCATTTTTTATATTTGCCTTTGAAATACGGTCACGAAGCACATCTATGATGTATGGTATCTGTTGAGCTGATTCTTTGCGCTCTGACCAATGTTTGAGCTGACAGTAAATTGTACCGCTGTTCGATTTTGTTGCGCCCGTTACCACATTAAACCCCGCTAAGGCAGCATAATGGTCTATTCCGGGTGTTTTCGAAACTACCATCATTAATTTAGACATTACATCTATAGACTGGGCAGTTGCAGATGCCTCGGGCAATTCATAAGTGACATATATAAGTCCGTCGTCTTCGCTTGGTATAAATCCAGTAGGCTTATGCTGAAACAGGAAGTATGTAGCGATACCAATACATAACAATAAAACAATAACATATCTTGATTTACGAATGCCGTTCTGCACCCCATTTGAATAACGGTTTGTTATATTGCTGAACCATGTATTGAACCAGAAGAAAAATTTATTCAAACCCTTTGATTTTTCATCAATGCTATACGGTTTTAAAAGCAAGGTACATAATGCTGGCGTTAATGACAACGCAATGAAAGCAGAGAGGACTATTGACACAGCAATAGTTATTGCAAATTGCTGGTACAATCGCCCGACAATTCCGGGGATAAAACCTACGGGGACAAACACTGACGCCAGTATCAATGCAATTGCAATTACCGGGGCCGAAATATCGTTCATTGCATGAATGGTTGCTTCTTTAACAGACATTTTTTCCACATCAATATAATGCTGTACAGCTTCAACCACAATAATAGCATCATCCACAACAATTCCAATGGCCAGCACAAAACCGAACATCGTAAGTGTGTTAATTGTAAAGCCCAATGGAATAAAAAAGATGAATGTACCAAGAATGGAAACGGGAATGGCCAGAAACAGGAATTAACGTGGCACGCCAGTTCTGTAGAAATAAAAACACCACTAACGCGACTAGGCAAAGGGCAATTAACAAGGTTTGCACTACTTCAAGCATAGAAACCTTCACGACAGTGACCGTTTCGAAAGGTATTTTATAATCTACATCGGTAGGGAAAGTTTTTTTAAGTTCTTCTAGTTCATTAACAACCCCATTTGCTGTCTCGATGGCATTACTTCCGGGAGTTTTGTAAATGGTAAGAATTGAAGCCCGTTTGTCGTCCACATAAGAATTACTCGAATAAGTGAATTTTCCCAGTTCTACCCTGGCAACGTCTTTAAGATAAACCATTTCGCCTGTAACCGGCATTGTTTTCACAATAATTTTTTCAAAATCAGAAACCTTGCTTAACCGGCCATTAATAAGAATACTTAATTCATACGTTTGCGTTTTTTGCTGGGGAGGCACACCTGCCGAACCTGCTGCCACCTGCAAGTTTTGTTCATTTAAAGCGTTGGTAATATCAGTTGGTGTTAAAGAATAAGCAGCCATTTTATCGGGGTTCAACCATACGCGCATACTGAAATTATCTGCAATAGTGGTAATGGCGCCTACACCCGGTACACGCAGCAAGGCATCCATGATAAATATATTGGTATAATTGTCCAGGAAGGTAATATTGTGCGAGCTTTTAGGTGAATAAAGAGCTACCAGCAATAATTGACTTGGATTTAAAGCCCGGACGGTCAGTCCCAAACGGCTTACCGCTGCTGGCAATAAAGGCGTGGCAATACCTACCCTGTTTTGAACATCAAGCGTGGCAATGTCAATGTCGGTTCCAACCTTAAAGGTTGTATTGATTGTCATCAACCCATTATTGGCGCTATTGCTTTGCATGTACTCCATGCCGTGAGTGCCGTTTACCTGTTCTTCAATTGGCGTAGCAACGGTTTGCTCAACAGTTGTAGCGTCGGCGCCCATATATTGGCCGGCAACCTGGACTACAGGCGGTGTAATGTCAGGATATTGGTTAACCGGAAGGTTAAATATGCAAATAGCGCCCATGAAAGCCAATACAAGCGAAACAACAATTGCAGTAACAGGCCTTTTGATAAATGTATCAGCAATCATAAGTTAATTAGCATTTAAGAATAAAAAATAGATGTTCATTTTTTGTGGAATCCTTGTGAATTATTTTTCAATCATTCCTGCTTTTTTCCTTTTTTATTTTTCTTTGAATCTGCTTTTTTGGTTGTGTCTATCAAAGAACCTGTATGCAATGATTGTACACCATCAACAATAATTACGTCATTGGTATTAAGCCCTTTTTTAATAATCACATTAGGCGCTATCGTTTGCCCTAATTGTACCTTCTTTTGAATAGCCATTATTACAGGATGGGTTTTTGTTGAATCGTCCTGATTAGGGGCAAATGTATCCCTGACCAAATACACAAAATATTCACCCATTAATTCCACAACCGCTTTGTTTGGAACAACAAGTCTTGGACCGGCTTCCTGGTTATGCACACGCATCACGCAGCTTGTCCCCGGCCTTAAAAAATATCCGGGGTTTTGAAATACCACCCTGATACGAATTGTGCCAGTTTGCGGATCAACAGCACGGTCAATCACTGATATTTTACCCAAATGAGGATAAATTGAATCATTTGGAAGTTTAATCGTGAAAAGTGAGTCGATTTTCTGCTGTTTACTATTTTTTAGTTCTTCGAAATGTGCCAGTTGTTTTTCAGAGATTAAAAAATCAACACCCATTGGATCGTCGGTGGAAATAGTATTTAAAACAGTTTGCCCCACAGATACCATGTTTCCCATTTTAACCTGGCTGAAACCAATGGTACCATCAAAAGGAGCTGAAATGACAGAGTAGTTTAAATTTGTAGCAGCCATTTTTAAAGTTTGTTCAGCAGCCGTAACCATCTTCTTAGCATTTTGCAAAGCGATAGCAGCATGGTCGAGAACTTGTTTGGCAACAGCATCATAGGAGTTCAGGTAAGTATATCGGTCGGCATCCTGTTGTGCCTGAACCAGATTGCCCTGTGCCACTTCCAGGTTGGCTTTTGCCTGGTCATAACTTTCCTGGTATAGCTGACGGTCTATTTCATATAGTTGCTGACCTTTTTGCACATGATCGCCTTCGGTAAAAAATATCCCGGTTATATAACCCTGAACTTGTGGCCGCAAATCAACCTGGCTCAAGGCTGCAAGATTAGCCGGGTATTCGTCATAGTACAAAACTTTCTTTGGCTTTACCGTACAAGTGTTTACCGCTACAGGCGGAACCGGCGGAGATTGCTTTTGACTACAGGCAACAAATAATATGCAACTGGCTAATAATGCTAAATATGCTTTTCTCATTGATGTGATAATTTTTCGTTAATATTTTGATAACGTGTTGCCCATTGCTTTTTCCAGGTCAACCTTGCTCAATAAAACCTGAAACAAAGCATTTAAATAACTAATTTCTGATGAAATTAAATTCGACTCGGCAGTTATCACATTAAGGTAAGCAATAACGCCCTGATTGTATTGTAGTGAAACAACACTGTAAACATCTTTTGCCATGGCAACATTTTCGCGCATTAAACCTAAACTATACAAATTGCTTTTATAATTTGCCAATGCGGTTGTATATTCAGAATAAATATTTGATTTAAGTCCAATTTCAGCCCATGCAATTTTTTCGCCCTGTAATTTTGCCCTCTGGATACTTTCTCTTTGCCGTAACCCTGTAAACAATGGAATACTGATTGATGCCCCAACATAAGAATATGGATAAGCCTGATTAAAAAAGTTTTGCGTTGTATTGCTTTCGTACTCATAAACATAATTGTAAAAAGCCGATAATGTTGGCAAAGATTGAGAACCTGTAATAGCTTAAAGCCTGTAGTTGCAAACTTTTTGTTGTTTCAAGCTGTTGAAATTCTATGCGTTTTTCGTATTGTAATTGTTGGGTAGTATCAAAAGCAATTTCCTTTATCATTTGCAAAGTATCAAAGCTTACGCTAAAATCCTTTTCCGGTGGGAAGCCCATAAACTGTTTCAGCGTGGCGTACTGCGGCCTGATGCTTTCATTCACTTGTTTTAATTGGGCTTTTGAATTGTTCAGCGAAATAGCAGCTTCCTTATAATCCGTTTTATCTGCTGTGCCACCAATATATTGATGATACGTATCCCTAAGGTTTTTTGCAAGGCGCGCCGTATCTTCTTTCAAAACATTCATCTGTTCCAGCGTGAGCAATAGATTATAAAACCCTTTGCTAACATTTGCAATAAGGGTTATCTTGGTACTATCATTCGATTGCTTAGCCTGTTGCACATATAAATGAGCGCTTTTAGCAGCATTTAAAACATCAGGGCTAAAGATGGTTTGTGTTGCAGACAATTGCGGCAAAAATGTATTAATCATACCAGTATGTCCTTGTAATAAAGGGCCATTAGGATTGGCCGAATTCACTGAAAAAGCCGTTGGCAATTGGTTATAATGCATCAAATTACCGTTAACATTAACCTGAGGTAACCAGGCCGATAAGTTTATGGCATTCGTTTTTTGGGCAATTGATATATCAATAGAGGTTTGTATAATGGCAGGCTGATTCTGCAAGGCATATACAATGCACTGATCGAGGCTTAAATATTGAACCGAATCAGGTGTATTATTTTTCTGTGCAGAAATATTAAAGGACAGACAAAAGAAACTGATTACTATAATAAAAGTTCGCTTTGAAATTGATCCGAAATATTTTATGAACATTATTAAAACTTTTTTAAATTCAAATACAGGGTTCATTCAATGAAAACATTCAAATGAAAAATAAACAGCTTTTTAGACAAACAAAAGTATCGGAACTTGTGGTGAAAAGCAATTTTATAAAAATATTTAATGTTAACCTGTTTTATGCGTTAGCTTGAAACCTCCAAATATTGTTGCCATTATGCTTCTTTAAGCCATATTGAAGGAGAAAGAGAAAGATTATTTAACCCATGATTTTTGTAGTGAATTAAGTAATTGTTCACTTTTTTAATGAAAATCGGAGGATTTTTTGATATGATCAAAAAACACAAAAACCTGTAAATCATAATATTTACAGGTTTTTAGCGTATTTTAGTATGTGCATTTGCGGAGAGAATGGGATTCGAACCCATGACCCACTTGTGGCGAGTACACGCTCTCCAGGCGTGCTCCTTAGACCACTCGGACATCTCTCCTATTATTATAATTTAAACCTTTTTTAAAAGGTTTTAATAAATCTTTGCAAAGAAAATAATAATTTTCGATTCATCAACCGTCTATTATCAATTGTCAATTAACGGTAATTTCTCCCTTCAATGATTTGTTCATGGCTTTGACAATTTCTTCTTTTGAAAAATTTTGGCCAAGCAGGTACATGAGTTTTGTAAGTGCTGCTTCAGTTGTAGAATCATAACCGCTTGATTACTCCACTATCAAGCAATGCCATGCTGGTAGCATATTTCCCCATTTCGACACTGCCACCAAAACATTGCGACACGTTAACTATAATTATTCCATCGTTAATTGCTTTTTTTATACAATTTACAAACCATTCGTCTGTAGGTGCATTGCCCGATCCAAAAGTTTCAATTACAAGCGCTCTTAATCCTTTGGTCCCAAGAACAGCATCAATAATAGCATTGCTAATACCTGGAAATAATTTTAAAAGTGCAATATTGTTGTCTAAATTTTTATGAACTTTTAATGGTCGCGATACAGTTGGGTATTGGATAGCTGAATACGAGTACTTAATATGTATGCCTACTTCTGCAAGTGCCGTATAGTTAACTGACCTGAATGCATTAAAATGCTCAGCGCTATATTTGCTTGTACGGTTTCCCCTGTGCAATTTATTTTCAAAATATATACATACTTCGGGTACTACGGGCACTTCGTTGCGCTTCTCAGCAGCAATCTCAATTGAAGTTACAAGATTTTCTTTACCATCAGTCCTTAACATTCCTATTGGCAATTGCGAACCTGTAAATATTACCGGCTTTTGGAGGTTTTCGAGCATGAAACTTAAAGCAGATGCTGAATAGGCCATTGTATCAGTACCGTGTAAAATTACAAAACCATCGTACTTTTCATAATTTGATTCAATTATTGTTGCAAGCTTTACCCAAAATTCAGGATTGATATTGGCTGAATCAATTGGCGGATCAAATGGAATTGTGGCCAGTTTAAAACCAAATCTTTTCAAATCCGGCATCCTGGTGAGCAGTTCGCAGAAATCAAGAGGCTGAAGTGTCCCGGTTTCTGCATCTTGTATCATGCCTATTGTACCACCGGTATAGATAATTAATATAGAAGTATTGCCATTCATTAAATCTATTCAGTTTAAAAACCTAAAGGTAATGGAAGTATTCAATTTTAAAAAGCAGCTATGGACATGAATAGATAAGTAATTGCTAATATTAACATATCAGCACATTAACTCATCAGCATATCAGTAAATTATTTGCCTGCCTGTTCCCTTGATTTTTGACCTAAATAACCACCATGATGCCGCTTTGCATAATCTTCACTGTTAAAACCGACCTTTTTCATCAGCAAAACGACAAGTATGTCGCCAATTACTGTCATTGTTGTAGTTGATGTAGTAGGTGTAAGCCCTAAAATACAAACTTCTTTTGGGTTCCCGGTATTAAGAGTGACCTTTGCCTTTTTAGCCAATTCTCCATTAGGATTTCCAGTGATTAAAATAAATGGAATTCCCGGATACAAGTGATTGGCTAATTCTACAAGTTCCATTACTTCCCGGGTTTTTGCCGAATTTGAAATAAGAAGTAAAATATCATTTTTCTGGATAATTCCTAAATCTCCATGTTGCGCTTCACTTGGGTGCATGAAAACAGAGGGTGTACCGGTAGAACTAAAAGTAGTGGACATATTCAGGGCAATCTGACCTGCTTTGCCCATGCCGCTTGCAACCAACTTACCTTGTTTAATATGCACATGTTCAAAAATAAGGTCAACTGCTTTTTCAAAGTTGTCACTTACTGGAATATTCAGAATAGCTTTTGCTTCATGTTGAAGCATATTCTTTATTTCTTCTAACATATAATTAAATTAAAAGATGGATGCAAAATCAAAGCAATAATAGCAGCAATTTTTGATAAAGAAAAATTTTTAAGCAAATACCACTGTTTTGCTGAAAACTGCGAACAAAACATCTCTAAAAAAAACTGCTTATTTAAATAGACCAATTGCACATCTAAACATTGGCAAATCAGAAAAAATTGACACATTGGCATATTGGCATATCATCAAATTTCCTGTTCTTTTCTAAATTGCTATCTTTGACGCTTTCAAAAATAAAGCTTATTTGCGACAATGAACACAATTGAAAAACTTCTTATCCCTCGAATTAAGGATGCAGTAAAAACATTATACAAACAGGAAATTACTGATTCACTGGTTCAAATTCAGAAAACCCGGAAAGAATTTGATGGCGATTTTACTTTGGTTGTATTTCCTTTATTGAAATCATCCCGCAAGTCGCCTGAACAAACGGGTGCCGATATCGGTAAATATCTTACTGAAAATGCTAATGATATATCCGGTTTCAATGTTATTAAAGGTTTTTTAAATCTGATCCTTAGCAATTATTTCTGGTTCCGAAATTCTAAAAGAAGCATTAAAAAATAAGCAATATGGCCTTGAACCTGAAGAATCGACCGGCAAATCGATTATGGTGGAATACTCCTCCCCAAATACGAATAAACCTTTGCATTTGGGGCATATCCGAAACAACTTGTTGGGTTATTCAATTTCAAAAATCCTAAAAGCAAGTGGAAACAAAGTAATCAAAGTAAACCTGGTAAATGACCGCGGCATTCATATTTGCAAAAGCATGCTGGCTTGGGAAAAATGGGGAAATGGAATAACACCTGAAAAAGCCGGAATGAAAGGAGATCATTTGGTTGGCGATTATTATGTAAAGTTTAATACTGAATTTAGGAATGAAATTTATAATCTGCTAAGTGAATTTGCAAAAAGTAAACCCACTTTAGAAAATGAAAATAATTATGAAGATGATATATACAAATTAAAGGAAGATATTACAGAAATACTTATTAAGAATAACGTATTTAATGAGCCATTTGGTGCATTTAAAAATTTATTATTAGCAATTGACAAGAATGAGATCAGCTCAAATCCAATAATTAATAAATATCTAAAGAGTCAAATATTACATTTTATTGAAATAGAACTACCAGAAACATTACTTGGAAAAGCTCAGGAAATGCTTCGAAAATGGGAAGCCCATGATGAACATGTACTTTCCGTTTGGAAGATGATGAACAGTTGGGTTTATGCCGGATTCGAAGAAACTTATAAAAGATTGGGAGTTGATTTTGACCGCTTTTATTATGAATCTCAAACCTATTTATTGGGCAAGTCATTAATTCTCGAAGGCTTGAAAAATGGAAAGCTATATCAAAAAGACGATGGTTCAATTTGGGCTGATTTAACTGCAGACGGTCTTGACCATAAAGTACTTCTAAGGGCAGACGGAACATCAGTTTATATGACGCAGGATGTTGGTACTGCCCACCAACGATTTACTGAATACCCATTAGAACAACTTATTTATGTTGTAGGCAACGAACAAAACTATCACTTCCAGGCGCTGGCAATTGTTTTAAAAAAGCTGGGGTTCGAATGGGCAAATAAATTAAAACACCTTTCGTACGGAATGGTCGAGTTGCCCGAAGGCAAGATGAAATCGCGCGAAGGCACTGTTGTCGATGCTGATGACCTATTGGATGTAATGTTCAAAACTGCCCAAAATATGGCTGAAGAATTAGGAAAATTAGAAGGACTGGATGAGAAAGAGAAAGAAAATATAATCAAGATAATTGGATTGGGCGCGTTAAAATATTTTATCCTGAAAGTTGACCCAAAGAGAAACATGGTTTTCGATCCGAAGGAATCAATAGATTTCAACGGAAATACAGGCCCGTTTATTCAATATACTTATGCCAGGATACGGTCGGTTTTGAGAAAAGCAGATGAAATGGGCATCGAAACTGAGAAACTGGGAATTACTTCAGAAAGTATCGGGGCAAAAGAAAAAGTACTGATAAAATATGTGTTTGAATTCCCTGAATTAGTAAAAGAAGCTGCCGAGTCATTAAGCCCGGCAATAATTGCAAATTATTTGTACGAGTTGGCAAAAGAATTCAACCAGTTTTATCATGACTTTTCTATACTTAAAGAAGTAAATGCTGAAATTCGCGATGTGAGGATTTTACTGTCGTTAAAAGTTTCGGATGTGCTAAAATCCGGGATGGATTTGATGGGTATAGAAGTTCCGGAAAGAATGTAATGCTTAATTTTCAACTTTAACTATTTCGAAATAAGCTGTAATATTTATTATCTCACCCAGCCTGTCACCTCCGCCATAAATTTTAAAATCAGATTTTTTCAGTTGACTGGTCACTTTTAGTGCTCCGTATTTTCTTCCATCATATTCAATTATTCCATTATCTTCCATTAAAAACATGACTTCGTGTGTAACACCTTTTATGGTAAGATTGCCTTTTACTGAATAATTGTTTTTATGTTCTTTCTTTACCGATTTACTAACAAATAAAATATCCGAAAAATTCTGAACATCCAGATATTCCTGGCCTTGTACCATTATACTTAAATTTCTGGCAATAAGATCGATACTTGAAGCCTCAGCAGAAAAGTTAACAGTTGCATCTTCAAAATTATTTTCACTTTTAGATTTAATGGTCCCTGAAAATATTTTAAATTCCCCTGTACGAAAAGAATTCTGCCTCCATTGAATTGCAAAAGTCACATTCGAATGGGCATTGTCTATTTGCCATTCTACCTGAGAAAAAACAGAACCAGAAAGAACTGCAAATGCTACTATAAAATATATGCGTTTCATGGTCTTATTCTTTCCTATATATACGAATTTTTCTAAATTAAGTTAAAATAATTCCGATATTTTTTATTTACCTAACAAATATTATTTTCAATAAAAACTATAAAAGGAATTGTAATATTTCTTAACAAGCTATGATTAAAAATGTTCTTAAGGAAGCAAAATATATATTATAATAAGGGAGAAATATTATTTCAGCTAAGTTTAATATTCTCTAACTGCAATTTCAGGCTTTCAATTTCCACTTTTTGTAATTCGATCGTTTTATTTTTGTCATCGAGAATTTCCTGTAACTGGTGAATTTTTCTCCAGCGGCTGTAACGGTTCAACCTGGTAATAGTCCTTACCCTGGCGCGAAATTCAAGTTTATCGAATGGTTTGCAAATATAATCGTCAGCACCGGCTTCAAGGCCTTGAATCTTAGAATCACGGTCATCGAGCGCTGTAATCATTATTATAGGAATATACAATAACTGGTCGTCATTACGCATGAGCGAACAAACTTCAAAACCGTCTATTCCAGGCATCACAACATCGAGCAGGATCAGGTCAGGCATCAGGTTTCTCGCCATTACAAGTCCTTCTTCGCCGTTCGAAGCGAAAATCATTTTGTAGTTATCCTTCATCAGACTGGCTTCAATGACTTTTTGCATCATAGGGTCATCATCGATGACTAAAATGTTAATATCCTGATTTGTTAAAGGGTCCAAAGCAATCATTTTAATATATAATGCGAAGATAGGATTTCTTCAATGAATTAGGAAAAAAAAATTAAATTTAGCATTAATTAAGATATTAAATTTTTGAATATCTCACATTTAGCTCTTTTGAAGAATTTTAATTAGATTTAAAGAAAATTTACAAATGACCGAATCAGTACTTAAATCGATCATGCGTTTGTTTGCCATCATTGGTAATTTGAGGCGCAGTACTGATGTCGAACATGACGATAACGATTATTTTCATACTCGCGAAGTCACGGAAGCATTTCTTGCCCAATTAATTAATCCTGAGCAATCTACAAAATATTTGCAGATGTTCGATTTCCATTTTCGGAATTTACAACGAAGGAAAATAGTAAAGACCATAAAACGGATATCGCTGTTCTCTGTAAAAACTTTGCTCATTTGCGAACAAATCAATAACAGGCTTGACCTGAAACAAAAATCTTTTGTACTGTTGCAATTGTTCGATATCCTTAAAAATGAGGAAAACAAAATAATTGATGAAGCTTATGATTTTATAGGCACTATTTCCGACTCTTTTGGAATTGCACCGGAAGATTATGATAAAATGTATTTCTTCATCTTTAGCCCACACGAAGAAAAAGCCCACAGCAGCTCATTCATGATAGTTTCCGGTTCAAAAAATGAATTAATGTTCAGGCACCATCTTTTCAGGGACAATATGTCGGGAAGCCTCGTTGTTTTTTATCTTCAAAGTACACAATCATATTTTTTCCGTCACGAAGAATCCGATGATTGGTTATACATAAATGGTAAGTCAGTAATATTTAACCGTATTTATTTACTCGAGAAAGGTTCGGCAATACGTTGCCCAAAAATCCAAACCATCCATTACAGCGATATAATAAGCAATTTCCAACACATGAAAGCCCAGCACGAAGTAGAGCTTTCTGCGTTGAACATAGAATACAATTTTAAAAACAGCGATAATGGAATTAAAAAATTCAGTTTTCATGGAAAATCAGGCCAGTTGATTGGTATAATGGGTGGCAGACGGCGTTGGGAAATCGACCTTGCTCGATATCCTTAATGGTACATTAAAGCCCGATTCAGGAAAGGTTATAATCAATGGAATAGATATTTACGAAATCAGGGAAAAGATAAAAGGCATTATCGGGTATATTCCACAAGATGATTTTTTGGTAGAAGAATTGACCGTTTTCGAGAACCTGTATTTCAATGCAAGGTTCTGTTTTAGTAACCATCACAAACATGAGGTAATTTCAGAAGTGGAAAAGCTTCTAAACGATTTGGCAGCCTTTCGGAAATTCGTGACCTTAAAGTTGGCACACCTTTGAATAAATTTATTCGGCGGGGCCAGCGTAAACGCCTGAACATTGCTTTGGAATTATTAAGAGGCCATTTTCATTTTGTTTGTAGATGAGCCTACATCAGGCCTTTCTTCAAATGATTCTGAAAAAGTAATGGATTTATTAAAGCAGGAAACCTATAAAGGCAAACTAGTAATCGTCAGTATCCATCAGCCATCTTCAGATATTTTTAAAATGCTCGACAACCTTCTGGTACTGGACAAAGGAGGCCGTGCGATTTATTTTGGAAATGCAATCGAATCCCTAATGTATTTTAAATCGGCCACACAGCATGTAAATGCAAATGAAAGTGAATGTGTATGGTGTGGTAACTTAAACCCCGAGCAATTACTGCAAATAGTTGAAATGCGTGAAATTGATGTAAGCGGCCAGTTTACCGGGAAACGTATGATAACGCCTGAAGACTGGTACGAACTCTATCTTAATTCTATCGAAACAAACCTTGATATAAAACATGCTTCAAAACCAATTCCAGAGACTGGTTTCAAATTACCAAAATCTATTGTACAGTTTTTATTATATTTCTTGAGAAATTTGAAATGTAAAATTGCAGATAAACAATATTTGGTTGTCAACATACTTGAAGCTCCTGCTTTAGCTCTTATTTTAGGCTATTTTACCAGTTATGCTTCCGGGCAAAATGGAACCTATATTTTTAGCGGGAATTTAAATTTGCCTGCATACCTGTTCATGAGCGTCATTGTGGCGCTGTTCCTCGGCATGATGGGAAGCGCTGAGGAAATTATTAAAGATGCAAGGTTACTGAAACGCGAATCATTTCTAAACCTCAGCAAGTTAAGCTACCTCAATTCTAAAGTGCTTTATTTATTTGGCGTTTCAGCAATTCAAATGTTTTTTTATGTATTTATCAGCCATTATATTCTTGAAATAAAAGGAATGTTGCTTTATCATTGGCTGATACTATTTTCTACAGCATGTTTTGCAAATATGATGGGATTAAACCTTTCAGCCGGATTACGATCGGTAGTTGCAATTTATGTTCTTATCCCATTACTTCTGATACCTCAAATACTGTTAAGCGGTGTTATTGTAAAATTCGACAAATTACATTCCTCCCTTAAATCTGATATTTATGTGCCTGCTATCGGCGATGTAATGGCTTCTCGCTGGGCCTACGAAGCGCTGGCTGTTGAACAATTCAGGAACAATAAGTACGAATCCAATTTTTATGAATTTGAAAAATCTGAAAGCGACTACACTTATTGCACAAATTACTGGATACCCGAATTGCTTAACAGGGTGGAGAATTGCCGGACAAGTATTGATGTTCCTGAAAGGGCTGATTATTTAAAAAAAGAACTTTCACTATTGCAATCAGAATTGACATCGCTATCGAATCACCTTAATGTTAGCGGTTATGAAAATGAATTAAAACTTAACCCAGGATTATTTAGCGATTCAATAGCTCAAAAAACCATTGACTACATTAAACATTTACGCAGCATATCATCAAAACTATTAAACCGTGCAATTGACGAAAAAGATTACTGCACGCAAAAGCTCGAAATTTCTTTTAAAGGGCATGGTAAACTGGTTGCTCTTAAAGAAAAGTATCATAATGCTGCATTGGCCGACCAGTTACTGAATAAAACAGAACCAGATAAAATAGTTGAATTAAATAGCCACTTGTACAGAAAATTTGAACCGGTCTTCAACCTGCCTGAACTTAAAACCGGAAGGGCGCATTTTTATGCACCTGAAAAGAAAATAGGCAACCTGTTTTTCGATACATTTTGGTTTAATTTTGTTGTTATTTGGTTAATGAGTTTAGTCTTTTATTTTACTCTTATTTTGATATGTTATTGTAATTGGTTAACTCTAGTATTGCTCAAAATTTTAACAGATTTCTCGAGCAAGTGGCTAAGCTTGGTTTAAGAATAAAAGGTAATAGTTATATTTAAAATATATAATATAGAGGTTAAAGGTGATGGTAATTGTCTATTCCGTTCATGCGCTGACCAAATCGAAGGAAATGAGAATAATCACTTATTTTATCGCCAGCAGGCTGTAAGTTAAACAAATTATTAATATTTACTATATACAAATTGAATATGATAGAAAATGAAGATCATTTCAAGTTTTTTATAGAAGATGACCAATCATTTGGAGATTATATCAAACACATGAGTAAAGATGGAATATGGGGAGGCAATTTGGAAATTTATGCAATATCGATGAAATTTTCTGTTAATTTTTATATTCACATTTACAATCATCCTATGTATATAGTCAAAAATTGGGATAATCCTTTTAAAAATATTCACCTATCATATCACGACGGTGAGCATTACAACAGTATCCGATTAAAAGATGATTTTACCGATGATATGCCTATGGACATCCCTTTAGAAATGATAGACTGTGTAGAACAAACTACTGATATGAATTCGATACTATGGAAAATCCTGATAATTATGACTTAGATGAAAATAATACTGATAATGATACACAGAAGAATATAATACTAACAATTCAAATGGAAATAATTTAAACATGGAGACTGGAAAAGATGAAGATGATATAATTCCTACTACTAAAGAAGATAATAAAGATAAAGATGAAATTATCTTCCATGAAACTAATATTAAAGATATAAAAGATAAAAAAGATAGTTATCAAAGATCTATTATTACAGAAGAAGGAATTATATTCAATGAGATTAATGATAGAAAAAAGTGTCATTGTCAAAGTAATAAAAAAATATAAAAATTGCCATTCAAAAACAGATATGAAAGGCGAATATGATAAAGATTCCAAGACTTTTTACTGCGATTTAGACACTTTTAAAGCAACATTCCATCATGAAATTAAAGATAAGACAAAATTAAACAAAAACAATAACAGCAGTATAGAATCTAATTTAAATGGAAATGGTAATTATAACAGCAATCAACAGCAAGGTGAAATAAATACATTAACTAAGCATATGGACAAAATATTTATATAAAATACACAATAAAACATAATAAATTTAATATAATTCTGAATAATGATATAAAATTAAATTAACATATTTCTCTATTTAATTAAAATATAATAAAATATAATGGAAAGTAACAGAAGTAATACAAATAATAGTACTTACTGGTGTCACTCATGTAACACAACGACGAGGGTAACATCAGATTTAGAATGTTTCAAATGCAAGGGAAATTTTATAGAATATATAAAACCCATAGAAGAGGAAGAAGAAGACAACTCTCATGCCAAGTATAGACAGAATTCGAATAACGGATGATATTAATAACAATAATATAAATACAGCTCGTATATAAGCCCAGCAAGTAAAATTCCAGGCAGTGAGCATAATACTAATCACATTACTAATCAAAATAATAATCCTAGACCTTATTTAGGCATACAATATGATTACAATGAAGAATCGGAATATGTAGATCATTTGTGATTAATTTTATCGATGGAAGTCTCGCTGATACAAATCATTTACAAAGACCATTAACTGCTCCTACAAGAACACTGACATTACGAATAGCTAAGCCTTATTACGGTATTGCAACCTTCCAATTTGAAATTCCGATTTTAAGCAGTCATGTATTAATCAGTAAGACGGAAGATGGTATTTCAACCCAAGAGGATAATTATAAACCCATTCTTCAGCCAGATTACAATACAAATGACAATAACTCAAATTTTTTGTACAACTATCCTTATAACATGGCACAACAGAATAGCGATTTCCTACAAAATCATCAAAGCGGCACAGCATTTGAAAATCTTTTGAATTATCTAATGGTAAATGACCCTAATAAACATGGCAATCCGCCAGCGAGTAAAGAGGTTGTTAAAACACTTCCTATGTTGGAAATTAACAGTGAGGAAGAGTTAAATAAAATTCCTGAAATTGAAAAAGATTGTTCGGTTTGTAAAGAAATGTTTAAGTTAGGAAGTAAAATTGTCAGAATGCCTTGTGATCATTTATACCATGATGAATGTATACTTCAATGGCTTGAATTGCATAATAATTGCCTTGTTTGTCGCTATGAGCTTGCAACTGATGATCCTGATTATGAAAAAAGAAAAGAAAAGAATAGAAGTGTGTTACAAAATATGGGAAAACAGAAATTTGAACATAGTTTAAATAAAGAAATTACCAAAGAAAAAGATGAAGATAAAAAATAAGTTTGGAAATATTAAGTAAAGTTAATAAAAATATATAAAATTCAAAGTATTTATAAGTTAATACAATTAATAAACTTTAAATAAATATTAATAATAAATTATTTCTCCTAATGAATGATAAATAACCTTTTCTCATTTTCCTTATTCTTTTTTATCCCATAACCATTTATATACTTTATTCCAAGTTAAACCTACTTTATCTGCTACTTCTTTTATTAATTCCTTACTCCAAGTGTTTTTCTTTTTGATTAAATTGTTTATAAGTTTCGTCTAAAATTTCTATTTGGAATTTATTTTTACGTATTCTTTTCCTTTGTTTTTTCAAAGTGCTAAAAACTGTTTCTTGTGATT
>CAVSGB010000285.1:0-12505 GCA_963726845.1 uncultured Bacteroidota bacterium
ATACGTCAATTTATATTTAAAATAACACTAGTATATTTTCATAGCTGGGCTTTAAAGAAAGAAAACTTGATAACGATGTAATAAAATTTCCTTCAAGTGATACCCAACGTGTAATTTCTTCACCTTCAACTGTATTATAATAATGCCGAAGCATACCGCTTACGACAAATCCTAAAAAGTTGCAATTCTGGCCTTCTTCAATTAAAAATTCATTTTTTGAAAGGATAACAGGGGTAAACGAACTTCGTAAAACATCTATTTCATTAACTCGTAAATCTTTTAATTCATTCAGCAAAGTATCTAAATCAACTTTCATTTTATAAAAAGAATTATTTGAAACAGGTTTTTTATAAGGCCGGAATAAAATTTCACAACCAAATCAAGCAGGTTTGAATTTACTAATCAAGGCAAACAGTTCTTCAACTTTGATTGGCTTGGTTATATATCCGGCAAAACCTTCTTTTTTAACCCTGTCCCTATCAGAGGTCAATGCATGTGCACTCTGCGCAACTATTGGTAATTGAGGTTTTAGTGCTTTGATCTGCTTTGCAGCTTCATAACCATCGAGAACGGGCATTTTCAAATCCATTAAAACAAGATTTATAGTTGGGTTTGTAAAGCAAATATTCACTGCATCAATGCCGTTATGGGCACGAATTACTTTTATATTATTTTCTATGAGCGCTTCTTTAAAGAATAGAAAATTATTGTCTTCATCTTCAGCGATCAAAACTGTAAATTCCGTTGAACCTGAGGTAATATAGACCCGCTGAATTTCACCTTTCTGCTCATCTGTAAATGGATGGTTCAAAATGGTAAATTCAAACCTGCTACCTTTGCCGAGTTCCGACCAGATCGAAATCTTGCCACCAAGGAGTTCAGCAAGGCTTTTACAAATGGCAAGGCCCAACCTGTTCCACCGTATTGCTTGGTATTTGATGGTTCAATTTGCCTGAACCTTTCGAAAATCTCATTGTAGTTCTCTGATGAAATGCCAATTCCAGAGTCTTCAACATAAAATTCAAGATACCCTGATTTTTGTTGAAAGCCCATTTTCACATATCCACTGGAAGTAAATTTAATTGCATTACTAAGTAAATTGTTTAATATCTGGTAAACTTTTGAACTATCTGTATTAATTATAACCTTCTGTCCTTCGATAATTCCTTCCAAATATAATTTTAACTGCTTCTCTTCAGCTTTCGGCTCATAAAACTTAATCAGATGCTGCATTATTTCAACAATTTCAAAGGGTTCGATGGCAACTTCAAGCTGACCTGTTTCGATTTTGGAAATATCGAGAATGTCATTTACAATATCCAACAAATGATTTGAACTGTCAATAATAATATTTACATATTTTAGGCGCTTTTCGTCAGTTATATCGAGCCTTCTAAGTAATTGTGCAAATCCGACAATTCCATTCATCGGCGTTCTGATTTCGTGGCTCATGTTGGCTAAAAATGCCGATTTCAATTGATCAGATTTTACAGCGTTGTCTTTTTCTGTTTTGTAAAGTCTTTTTAAATAAATCATCACAATCCCCGATAAAGCAATATATATCAACAAACCAGTGTATACATCAATAACGCGTGACTTATTATCGTGATATGTCGTCAGCAAATATGAAAAATTATATTCAATTATAAACTGGGCTATACAATTTAAAAAATAAAACGCAATAAATAATCCCCTTGACAATCCGTCCCATAAATAAATATAAATAGAAAAGAATATCACCAGGATCAACAAAATTGGTCCATTTGAACCTGAATTATATACCCACATAAGATCGATCAGCATAAAAAAAACTGTTGCGGTCAACCATTTTGAAATATTAAACCACTTTTTAATCCTGGCAAAGAAATAAATCAATAAAAGGAGAAAAGTGCTTATTACAGTGAGCAAGGTGAGCATGAAACCAAGTTTCATTATAATATTTACAATTGTGCCCAATATTGACATTACTATCGACAATAGCAGTATAGATATTAACAATAATTGATCTGTGTCAAAACCTTTGTCTTTGCCAATTATTCTATTTAAATAAAACTGTATTTTTCGCATGAATAATTATTATTGGTTCTATTAAAATTAACCAACTTAAATGAAATAATGAATTTTAATTTTAAGAATAATAGTTAAATTTTCGGATGTATCTGAAAGACATTATTTTTTTCAGGCTTTGTTTTTTGTATTTTTGCAAACCTATTGTAGAAATTCAATTGGTCATTTGTCATTAGTAATTTGTAATTAATATTATGAGCGACGATAAAAAAATTATTTTCTCGATGGTTGGAGTCGGAAAGACATTTCCACCGCATAAAAGAGTGCTAAACAATATTTACCTGTCTTTTTTTTATGGCGCTAAAATAGGGATCATTGGTTTAAATGGTTCAGGGAAATCAACACTGATGAAGATCATAGCCGGGATTGAAAAATCTTTCGAAGGCAACATTGTATTTTCACCTGGTTATTCTGTTGGCTACCTTGAACAGGAGCCTCATCTTGACGATACTAAAACTGTAAAAGAAATTGTTCAGGAAGGCGTTCAGGAAACAGTAGATTTGATGAAAGAGTATGAAGAATTGAATATGAAATTTGGCGATCCCGATTTATCGGCTGATGCAATGGATAAGCTTATTGCCCGCCAGGGAGAGCTAACTGACCTGATCGAACATCACGATGGCTGGAACCTCGATAACCGGCTGGAAGTTGCAATGGATGCATTGCGCTGCCCCGATAGTGATGCAAATGTTAAAGTCCTTTCAGGTGGAGAACGCCGCCGTGTTGCGCTATGCCGACTTCTTTTAAAACAACCCGATATCCTGTTACTCGATGAGCCTACCAACCACCTCGATGCAGAAAGCGTGGAATGGCTCGAACAACATTTAAAAGAATATCAGGGAACAGTAATTGCTATAACACACGACCGGTATTTCTTAGACAATGTTGCAGGTTGGATACTCGAACTCGACCGTGGCGAAGGGATTCCTTATAAAGGTAATTATACTGCATGGCTGGAACAGAAATCTGGCCGCTTGGCACAGGAAGAAAAGCAGGAAAGCAAACGCCGTAAAACCCTTGAACGCGAGCTCGAGTGGGTGCGAATGTCACCTAAGGCACGCCAGGCAAAAGGTAAAGCCAGGCTTAATGCTTACGAGAAAATGATGAACGAGGATGTAAAACAAAAAGAAGACCGCCTCGAAATATTTATCCCCAATGGCCCTCGATTGGGAAATAGTGTAATTGAATCGAAAGGTGTTTCGAAAGCTTTTGGCGATAAGTTGTTGTTCGAGGGATTGAATTTCAATTTGCCGCCTGCCGGGATTGTAGGGATAATCGGGCCAAACGGTGCAGGAAAAACTACATTGTTCAGGCTAATCATTGGTTCCGAAAAAGCCGACAATGGCTCGTTCACTGTAGGCGAGACAGTTAAAATTGGCTATGTTGACCAAACGCACACAGCAATTGATCCTGAGAAAACAGTCTTTGAAGTTATTTCCGGAGGGCTGGATTTTATTATGTTAGGTAACCGCCAGGTCAATGCACGTGCCTATGTTGCGCGTTTCAATTTTACTGGTGCCGACCAGGAAAAGAAATGCGGTGTATTATCCGGCGGCGAGCGCAACAGGTTGCATTTGGCGCTTACCTTGAAAGAAGAAGCCAACGTGCTGCTTCTTGATGAACCTACAAACGACATTGATGTGAACACGTTGCGCGCGCTTGAAGAAGGGTTGGAAGACTTTGCCGGATGTGCCGTCGTAATCTCGCACGATCGTTGGTTCCTCGACCGTATAGCTACGCACATACTTGCTTTCGAAGGCGATTCACAGGTATACTTTTTCGAAGGCTCGTTCAGCGAATACGAAGAGAACAAAAAGAAAAGGCTTGGCGACAGCGGCCCACACAGGATTAAGTATAAAAAGTTAACCAGATAATTACAAATTACTAATGTGCAAATGACAAATGTGCTCATTTTATAATGCGCTAATTTGCTGATATGACAATTAATAATGGAAAATAATTTAATTAAAATGTCAGAACAAAACAAGAACCTGATTTTAGAATTGACCCTTGAGTTTGCCTTAAATATTATTGATTTTTGTGAAATACTTGAGGAAAATAAAAAGTTTGTCATTGCAAAGCAGCTACTAAAATCAGGGACTTCCATTGGGGCAAATGTAAGGGAAGCCCAATCATCAGAAAGTAAAGCAGATTTTATTCACAAAATAAAGGTTGCAGAAAAAGAAGCCGAAGAAACAGAGTATTGGCTGTTACTTTGTAAACAATCTAAAAATTATATTTTCGATGAAAATTTATTTGAAAAGTTAATCTCCATTAAAAAAGTACTTTCAAAAATACTAACTACTGCAAAGACAAATCAACTTATTCATTAATTAGCAAATTGACACATTAGCAAATCAGCAAATCCATTATGAAACCATCCATCCCCAAAGGAACCCATGATTTTGGGCCAGTTGAAATGGCCAGAAGAAATTATATATTCAATACCATACGGTCGGTTTTTGAATTGTATGGCTTTCAGCCTATCGAAACACCTGCAATGGAAAAACTTTCTACATTGCTGGGGAAGTATGGCGAAGAAGGAGACAAATTGCTTTTCAAAATATTAGATAACGGCGATTTTTTTTCTGAAGTTCCTGTTGAAGAAATTAGACCTGATAACGCAAACGGCTTATCGCTTAAAATCAGCGGGAAAGGCTTGCGTTACGACCTCACTGTACCGTTTGCCCGGTTCGTGGTACAACACCGCGAAGAAATTACATTTCCTTTCAAGCGCTACCAGATACAACCTGTCTGGCGTGCCGACCGTCCACAGAAAGGCCGCTACCGTGAATTTTTTCAATGCGATGCAGATGTGGTTGGTAGCAATTCTTTGTTGAATGAAGTTGAATTGATCCAAATTATTGATGATGTTTTTAGTCGGATTGGAATTAATGTTACAATTAAAATTAATAACCGTAAAATTCTTGCTGGTATTGCTGAAGTTGTTGGAGAACCTAATAAAATGATTGACATAGCCATTGCAATGGATAAACTTGAAAAAATTGGAATGGCAAATGTATTTCTTGAGTTAAAAGATAAAGGTTTTTCTGACCCTTCAATAAATAAAATTCAGCAATTTCTTGAAGTAACATATAAAAATGATCCTACAGGAACACTTAAGTTGTTAAGAAAGAATTTAGCGAATTCGAACATTGGCTTGAAAGGAGTTGAAGAACTTGAATTAATAATAAGTTATTTAAACACGGTTAAAATTAATACGGTTTTTGATATAGATATTTCTCTTGCCCGTGGCTTGAATTATTATACCGGTGCAATTTTCGAAGTTAAAGCAAAAGAAGTTGAAATTGGCAGCATTTCCGGAGGTGGCCGTTACGACAACCTTACAGGCGTATTTGGAATGGAAGGCGTTTCGGGTGTAGGTATTTCATTCGGTGCCGACCGCATTTACGATGTATTACTTCAGTTAAACAAATTCCCGGAAGCTGCAGGCGCAATAACCAAAGTATTATTTGTCAATTTCGGGCCAAAGGAAGAACAGTTTTGCCTGCCGCTTGTTAAACAGCTCAGAAATGCAGGTGTTAGTGCAGAAATTTTTCCTGATAATGTTAAAATGAACAAACAAATGGGGTATGCCAATGCTAACAAAATACCTTTTGTCGTTATAGCAGGCGAGAACGAAATAGCCGAAAATAAAGTTTCCGTTAAAAATATGAAAACCGGGGAGCAAGCCAATTTAAATATTCTGGACTTGGTGCAATATTTTAAAAAATGAAAACTTTTAACGCTATGCCACAAAGCCAAAAAGAATTTTCTTTATTCTTTTTTCGCTCTTTCGCGCCTTCGCGTTTGATAATTTTTTTTCTGTTTCTTTTTACCATTAATGCTTTTTCTGAAAACCCTGAAATCTCGAAAGCAAGAGAAATTATTGCTGCCAGGGGCGAAGTTGTTGTACAATTTCATAAACCTTCAGGTATCCCGGTTCAACAAATTTCCAATTTAATATATATTGATAAAGTTAAAAATGATACTATCCGGGCGTATATAAATAAAAATCAATTAGATAATTTTCTTAATTTGGGTATAGATTTTAATATTGTTATGGCAAATTATAATACACAAAAAAACCAATTAACCGGTTCAATTTGGAATTTCAATTTATACCCGACATTCCCCGAATATATTTCCATGATGGACAGCTTTGCAAAAGCATTTCCCAAGCTTTGTTCTGAAATTGAAATCGGGAAAAGTGTTAGCGGCCGAAGTATCCTTTTTATCCGGATTAACCCTGATACGTTGAAACCGAAACCAACAGTAATGTATTCGTCAACCATGCATGGCGATGAACCTTGCGGCTATATCCTGATGCTTCACTTTATCGATTATCTTCTCAATAATTATAAAAAAGATATCCTTGTTACAAAACTTGTGGACAGCCTCGATATATGGATCAACCCGTTGGCAAACCCTGATGGTACTTATGCCGGCGGCGACAACACTGTTTTTGGAGCAACAAGGACAAATGCCGATGGCGTAGATTTAAATCGTAACTTTCCAGAACCCGATGGAAGGCATTCACCCCGATGGGTTACCATACCAACCCGAAACAATAGAAATGATGAACCTGATGAAACAGCATCATTTTTCATTATCGGCCAATTTCCATACTGGCAGCGAAGTGGTAAATTATCCCTGGGATTCAAATTATTCATTGCATGTCGATAACGATTGGTTCAAATTTATTTCACAGGAATTTGCAGATTCTGTCCAACATTATGGAAGAAGTGGATATTTTACTGACGTTGAGTCAAATGGAATAACAGACGGCGCCGATTGGTATATAGTGTATGGTGGACGTCAGGATTACATAACAAATTTTCAACAAGGCCGGGAAGTTACCATTGAAATTGACGAGGAAATAGTTGTTAATAATTCTATTTCAAAAATTTCCCCTGAAGATTCCTTGATAAACCTTTGGAATTATAACTACCGTTCATTTCTGGATTATTTGGAGCAAGCAATGTACGGCATTCATGGTATTGTGACCGATTCGTTAACAGGAAAGCCAATCAGGGCAAAAATTGAACTGCCGGGGCACGACAATGACAGTTCGGTTATTTATTCAGGCTCTAATTGTGGCGATTATTACAGGCTCGTTTCATCGGGAACTTATAATATCCAGTTCTCAGCAACCGGTTACATTTCAAAAGAAATATCAAATGTTACAGTAAATAATCGTCAGGCAACTCATTTAAATGTTTTATTAAATAAAGGGAACATTATTATTTTACAAAATTTAACAGAACATGAATTCAGTATTTATCCTAATCCCTGTAAAGATTTTTTAAATGTAAAAGCAGATAAAATTAATTCAGCAAATATTGAAATAATTGATATTACTGGCAAGAAACGTACAATGTTAAATAATGCAAACCTGAGTTTACCATTAAATACAAGTCAACTGAATCCAGGGTTTTATTTAATAAAAGTTCAAACACCAGTTATAAATTTCATCAAAGCATTTACGGTACTCCCTTAACCAGATTTTTTTTCTAATTTTGCCAGCAAATAATTCCGGCCTCGTAGTTCGAGCTGAATAGAACGTCAGATTCCGGTTCTGAAAGTCGTGGGTTTGAATCCCGCCGGGGTCACCATAAGGGACAAGTCGCTAAAATTTGCAACTTGTCCTTTTTTATTTTCTTTAAAATCCGCATTATTACTGCAAAGTAGAGTGAGTATCTCATTAGGTTTTGTGGTTCGATATTTTCCATTCTCAAAAACTAATTTTTCTGGAAATATCGAACCAATCATTTTTTGTTTACCTTCCAAAGAAGCTTTACTGTAATAATAGGGTAAGTTGCTCAACAACGAAATACCATAACGGCAATAATCATCAAAGCCACTTCCAGCCCGTTTTAACTCATCAATCCGTAAACGGATTACATTGCACTCATTTGTGATTTTCTCCGATAATCTTTTGTAAGTGTCCCTTTCAATTTCATCTTTTACAAATTTTTCAGTAGCTTTATCCTTCATTTCAATTTTTGCCCCATATTCTGATTCGAGCCTTTTTATTTCCAAATTCCTGTCACCTTCGTTTTTTTTGAATATATCTTCCATAACTGCCAAATATAGTTGGGCAATTTCGGGTTTAATCGAAATATCACTAAACCAATTTATTAACGCTTCATGGGCTGTATTACTTAAATACCTCTCTTTACAACCTTTCTGACAATGGTAGTAAAAATATCTGCCCCCATTTCCTAATGAAGGGCTTCCCGTTAAATTTCTACCGCAACAACTGCATTCGAGATACCCTCTTAATGGAAATTCTTCCCTTGTCCTTGAATACTTTGCAGTAATTTTCTTTTTCCCTTTCAGGACGTTTTGAACTTCCCTAAAAAGTCCTTCACTTATTACAGGCTCATGCAAAGCGTTAACAATTTCTTCAGGTTCGTTCTTAAAAGCTTTAATCTTAATTTTTCCGCAATATATTGGGTTACGTAGTATAGCCCAAAACCTGTTTTTACTTATTTTCAGCCCTTCCCGGTTCATTTGACGCCTTAGAATATCAATCTGATAATTTCCTGTTGCAAATTGTTCAAATGATTTCTTAATCAATTGGGCAACTTCCGATTTAACCAATATAGGCTTATTTAATGCATCTCTGGAATTTTTATATCCTATTGGAGCAGTGCTTACCCATCGCCCCTCTTTCAATGCCTTTCGCATTCCATTTGTTGTGTTTAACGAACGCCTTGCATTCTCAACTTGTGGTGCAGCTAAATATATAGCTTGAATTATTAAGTTTTCCGGGACATCATTATCTAATAGCTGTTCAATAGCTTCAACTTCAATTCCAAGAGATTTTAATGTAACTATCATATTTAAAGCCCCGGATAGATTTCTTGAAAACCTATCCCACTTTTGGACAAGGATTTTATCGGCCAAACCTTTATTTGCTCGTATAAATTCTGTCATCTTTTGAAATTCTGGCCTTTCAAAAGTTTTAGCTGAATGGTCATCCTCATAGTGCTTGATTATAGAATGCCCCCTTTCGGAACAATACTTTTCAAGTTTTGCCGCTTGGTCACGTAAGCTATATCCTTTTTCTGCTTGTTCTTCGGTCGAAACCCTTGTATAAATAATTACATTAGCCATTTTCCCTGAGTTTTTGTGCAGTGAATAATTGATATTCCAAATTCCCTAATTTGTAAAGCAAATTCCTTATTTTTTCAACTTCTTCATTAGTGTAAATTTTCCCGTATTGTTGTAAAATCTTTTTGCATTTATCAATAGTTAACTTATCACTAAAACACGAATTCTTCCCATTAAACTGTTGTTTAACATTTTCATTTATTAACATTTATGGTTTACATTCTTGCTTTTTAGCTACTACGGTTTAGTGAACAACTGTTTCCCAATCCAGTCGTCCAGCTTTTAAGTGCTAAAAATTTTCGCGGACAAATAATCAAATTGTTATTATGTGTTCTTATATCGACCCTCAGAAAACCAATAATAAATTTTATTTCTTATATTATTGATATTAAAATACATATAATAACTTGTAACGGGAACTGTCTGTTGGGACAGATATTATTTTATCTTAATCCCATAAATGTTTTTATCGTTTCTATTTCGTTTTTACCCCCTTTTCTATTTATTTAAACCTAAAATTTGATGAGTTTACAACACTTTCAATACTAAGATTTTTTAAATAAAAATTATAATCTGTATAACTTAATAATGGTTCTTTTGCCTGTATATTAAAATAACTCATTACTTTCATCATAAAAATGAAAATTTTCACCAATTAAATTTTGCCTTTCCATAATTTTAATTTATTAATTAATACTTAGCTTTTACGCAACTCCGTATGCCCCGAAGGGCAAACTATGTTGAAACCGCCCCACCGTGACCGGGGGCGGTCGTAGAGATAAACACCATAGATAAATAACATATATTAATTCAAATTTACTACATAATAAAATAAAAAAAAGTGTTTAGGGGTGAATTTACCTTTATTAAAGTAGGCAATAACGCATGGCCCACGCAGATAAATTGTCAATACTTAATTTACCCGATTGCACTTCTGCTTGTGCTGTCGCTATCCCTGCGGGATAAAAGCCCCTTTTTACGCTTCGCGCTCATTTAACTAAAACAAACTTCCAAATTGAAATGACATAATGACATAAAACTGACATAATGACATAATTGTTAACAGAAGTTAAAATTTAACATTCATTAACTGCCATATTGTCATATAAAATCAGACATAATGTCATATAATTTATAAAATATACTGACATAATGTCATGACATGACAAATTGTCATATATAATAAACTGACTTTCAATTATTTTATTATAAAATATCTCATTTAACATATATTTAACATTTCAATTAGTTTAAAATCAATTTAATAACAAAATGAAAGTAAAATGCCCCTTAAAATATCAATTTCACTCGATATTAAAAATATCGAATGATAAATCATATTGGTACAACACTTTATAGTGAAAGTGCTTGTGCCAACATGGCAGCGGTGTGCGCATGTTATATACGCACAAACATAAAAAATCCCGAATCAAATTTTTCAAATAAACAAATATTTTAATAATAATTAACATAAAAAGTTTTTAAAAGGAAAATGACTTTATTTCATTTTCAAAATACCAGTCAGCCCATTAACATAATTTTTCATTTTTACTTTTTTGCAGCAAACAATTTTGGTAATGCATTTTTTTGAATTATTGAAAAAATGAAATAACCAGCCATAATTTAAAATTCACTGATTAAACTTAGTAACAAGCCTAATAACAAATAACGATGCGTTTTTTTAATATCTAATTTGCATTTTTGCGTACTTTTTAATTATATCATACACCCAAATACAAAACACTAACAAATTTTTATAAAATTGAAAATACAAAACACGATTTTTTAGTTAAATTGTGTTTAACAAATATCTTTGGCCTATCGGCCAATTTATATAATTGAAACTTCCCCTTGTTTTATAAGGTTTTTTCGGGCATTTAGAATTTAAGGTTTTTTTTATCGAAAAATCAAATAAATATCTGGAAGTCCAAACACATTAAACTTAATTATATGAAACTAACTGGGCGAAGCTTTGAAAAGATGTCAAAAAATTGGGATTAGGCTTAGAAAGGGAAAAAGTTTCATTTTAGTTGTGGTTTACCTACCCAAAATGGGGTGATAAACACAACTGTAAAAATATTACATATTAAAATACAGTAAATTACAAGTGTGAAAACATTTAAAAATGCTGTAGCCCGCATGGGAGTATGTTATTTTTAATATTTGGAAAATAAACTTAATATTCTTACCTTTCAATGATAAAGTATTACAAAATACAGATAACCAAAAATACAAGAATTTAATATATTTCAGTTATTACGGTACATACAAGATGAAAAAGTTCAACGATATAATAGTGATAAACACAATAGATGATATTTACATGTTAAGCTTTAATGCCTAATCATGGACACATCAAACCAAAATATTAAATTAATAGATCAATTAACTGACGAAATTGCTAAAAAGATTTCAAGATTTACTGTTCAAATTTATGAACATGTACAAATTGAAAGTAAATACAAGACACCTTTTCAATCAATTGGAACTGGAGTTTTGCTATATAAGAACAATAGACATTTTTTAGTCACTGCTGGTCATGTTATAAAAGACAGAAATCCTTTTAAAATAGGTTTTTTGGAGATAGATATGTTTTATAATTTTAGAGGAGATATTTTCTATATTGATCCGGACAAAAACAAAATTAGTGAAAATGCGGACATTGCTATTTGGGAATTAGACTCATTAACTGTAAATAGTTTACTTGAATTTTATGATTTTTTGAGTATTGATAAATTACAGCTAAATCATGCCTCTGAGACAACAAATAATTATTTATTTTTTGGATTTCCATGGAGAAAAACTCATTATAATCCAATAAAACAAAAATTAAAAGTAATTCCTTATAAATTTTTAACATGTTGTTCAGATGACAAAGTATATAGTCTTTTAAAAGTCAACCCAATAAGTAATCTAATTTTTGAATGTAAACAAAGAGCAATAATTGATATTAAAACAGGTAAATATAAACGAATTGGTAATCTTGAAGGGATAAGCGGCTGTGGTATTTGGTATTTACCAAAATTATACACTTCTCAAACCGAAATTGATGATTGTCATTTGATAGGTATAATATTTAAACAAGATTTGCATAAAAATCATCTTATTGCAATTAAGATTGATTTTGTACTTTTAATTTTGATGGATCATTTTAAAATATAAAGGCACTAAAGCTAACAACGGCTCATATTTCATAAGGGTTTCAGAGGTATTGCAAGTTCATTTCCCGTAGGCAAGTTTTGTGCCGGGGGATAAAGACGCACTTCGAAAACCCTTACGAAACATAGCCGAACCGTTAGCCACCAGTTTGAGTTGTAAA
>CAVSGB010000286.1:0-4846 GCA_963726845.1 uncultured Bacteroidota bacterium
ATGAGATGTCTTGGTTATTCATTTTTTGGAAATATTAATTTTCAGTTTGTTTTTTATTGCATCAAAATCATAATTATTTTATAATTGGTTTGAAAATTCGTTTTGGGAAAAAATTAATAATAATTATATCAAAAAAAGCAATAATGTATTGAACATTAAATCGAATTAAGTTTTTCAATTTAAATTGATAACTAAACTTAAAGGGTACAATTGAAATGATGATTAAAACAGTTAAAAATATAAATAGGATAAAATATTTAACATCTTTAAAAATCATAATTCCTAAGCCAATATAACTTAGCAATAAAAAAACCGGAATCATTAATCTCAAATATTTATGCCAAATCAGCATAATTATTTGTTTGTAATTTAAATCCCGTATTATATTTTTTTCTTTTAAGATTTGAACAAAACCTGCTAAGTATCTTTTTGATCGCTTATAATCATATAGCTTTGAAAAATTATCATCAACGATCTGGCAATTTTCAATTAATCTGATTTGTTTGTTTTTCAATATTCTTAAACTTAAATACAGATCATCTAAAATTATTTTATCGGGAATTACCGAATAGCAATCTTTCTTTATTGCATAAAAAGGGCCATAAACACCGATTAAGCTTCCTGCATAACTTTCTTTAGATTTTAGAAAATTTTCAAAATTTCTTAAAAATGAATAACAATTATTTTTATCGTGATGTGAGATACAGCCCGAAATAGCACCTATTTTATTATTTTTTAACGGTTTAATAATTTGTTGAATTATATTTTTTGATAACCTTTGCCGTTGGTCACAAAAGACTATATAATTGTATTTTGCTATAAACACTCCAATATTCATAGAATCTGGAATACCTTGCTGTTTATTTTTTATAATAATTTTAATATTGTCCGTACATCTTAAACAAGATAATATTTCCTTGCTTCCGTCATTGCTGTTATCATCAATAATAATCAATTCATAATTTTGAAAAGAAGATAATTCTTTTATTAAAAAACCGATTTTTTCTTTTAAATATTCCCTGCCATTATAAGATAGCAAGATTAAAGAAACACTATTAATTTTATTTCCTTTCTCAGCCGGGGATTCAATAACATTTTCACTATTATTAATAGAAATAAAGCCTAACCAAATTGGGTAAATTAAATAAATGAAAATTATTAAAGTTGTCAACCAAAAAATTGCTGTCATGCTAAATTTTTATATATTATTTTTCTTAATTATTTTAAAACTATAAATAAATTTTAATAATCGATATAGTTTTTCACCCAATGATTCTGGCAGAAATCTTTGAATAATTTCAGCAATGTCCTTTGCAAAATCGAACCACCAGCTTTTCTTGTCTCGGTGGCTATAGAAACCTTCTTTTTTTACAAGCCTTATAGCCTCCAGCCTGTCTTTGTATGGAAACTCAGGGGTTTCAAAAACTATCCTCGGATTTATAGAACGAAATTTGTGGATTTCTGTGCTGAAAAATTTCCCGTTTTTTAAAACATAATCCCATTGAGAAGTACCTTTTACTGGCAGGACAGAATAAAAATTTGTAAAATCACAACCAGATTTTTTCGCAAATTCTATCGATTCTTTTACAGTTTTCAACGTTTCTTGAGGGCTGCCAATTACAAATTGAGACATTACTTCAATGCCGGCATTTTTCAACATTCTGATGCCATCTTCCATTTTTTCAATGGTTGTTGATTTCCCCATATTTGATAATATAAAATTATTGGCAGATTCAATTCCAATTGATGCATTATAACATCCTGCTTCTTTCATTTTATAAGCAATATCCTGAGACATTATATCAGCTCTGATTGAGGCAGACCATAGAATTTTAATTTTCTTTTTTATTATTAAATCGCAAAATGCTTCAACTCTTTTTAAATCTATATTAAAGCTGTTATCGCCAAAAACAAATATCTTTTTGCCATAGTTTTTTATTAAAAATTCAATTTCATCAATTATATTTTCTGCACTTCTGGCTCTAAAAGTTTTATTCCAAATAGAACTACAATTGCACCAAGCACAAGAAAATGGACAACCTCTACTAGTTGCCATTCTGTGCAAAGGATACTTTTTCATTGGTAATATATCATAAGCTGGAAATGGAATCTGATTTAAATCTTTAATATGTTCTCGGGCTGGATTGGTTATTATTTTCCCCTGCTCATTTTTATAAATTAATCCATTTATATCTCTTAATACTCTCTTTCCTTTGAGGTTAAAAATTAATTCCGAAAAAGTAATTTCGCCTTCTCCATAAACTGCAAAATCACTTGGTGTTTTTTCAAAAATTTCTTCCATAATTGTTGTAACGTAAGGCCCGCCTAAACAAATTGGAACATTATTATGAGTTTTCCTCAAACTATTGAAAACATCAATGACTTCAAAATAAACAGGTGCAAATACCGTAATTCCTATTAAATCATAAGTTGAATTAAAGAACTTTCTAGTTTCCTTTGACGAAGCAACTCTCGTATCTAAAAATTGAATATTTAAATCTTCATGCTGGTCTCTTGCATAAGCTGTAATATAAGCTAATCCCAGGTGGACTGTTTTATATCTTCTGTCTTTATTAGGAAATATAAGGCCAATATTCATTTCAAAACTTGATTATTTACCAATTAATTTCTTCATGATCTCTAAAAAATTTCCCAGTTTGAATTTCTTTTTCTGTCGCTAACCATACTGCTGTATCAGCTCCCTCGCTTACATTTCGTGGTGCATTTGCTTACCCATGTCAGTTTTTACCCAACCTGGACAAAAGGCATTCACTTTTATTCCTTTTTCCTTTAGCTCATTCGAAAACATAATTGTCAATGCATTTAATGATGATTTTGACATCCTGTAATCGGGATAATCACCAAATAAGCTTTTTAATTCACCCATCCCGCTCGCTTACATTTATAATTCGCCCTTCTTCACTTTTTAATAATAAAGGAATAAATACCTGGATCATTCTCCAGGGCCATAAAAATTTGTTTCCATTAATAGTTTTGCGCTTGCTATTGATATGTTTTCTGCACCTTCAAAATTAGTTACTAATCCTGCTTTTCTTAATTTTGGAATTATTATTTTATTTATTTCACGAATGCCATAAATATTTGTTTCCAAGAAATTTTTTGCTTTGGCTAAAGCTGAATTTTCATTAGTAAGCTTCCTAGCTCCAATTCCTGCATTATTTATTAGTACATCTAGTTTCCCGAAATTAATTTTAACAAATTCAAAAAGGTTTTGAATGCTTTTTTCATTTGTCACATCAAGCTGTTTGACCACAACATTTTTGCTTAATGATTTGGCAGCAACATTACCTTTTTCATAATCTCTTGAACCCAGGATTATATTATGTCCAAGCTCATCCAATTGCCTGCATATTTCAAATCCAATTCCCCTGTTTCCTCCAGTAACTAAAATTGTATTCATTTAATTCTTAATATTTTTTTAATTATTCTCGAACGAATTCGTATTAGTAAAAGTGGCATTATTTTGTAAATTGTATTTCGATTTTTGAACGGATGTTTAATAATCGATGCTAGCATATTTCTACTAAAATGATGACAGCATGCATTACAATATTTATAATAATTCTCATTAATTAAATCACCTTTAATTTCTTCGGTTGCCTTTAGCCACAAAGTCATTAAACCAAGTTGTCTGTTTTCATGTATCGAAATTTTAGCACGTGTCAAACCACAAGGTTGAATTCCTCCATCATAACTGATATCGATTATTGCATAAATTTCCCTGCAAAAAAATTTATTAAGTACATCATTAAAAAACCATTTTACATTTTGAGTTTCAGCGGTTATTAAGTAATATTCTATCCATGGGAGAATTCTATACACGTTAGTTTTTATATTATGTTGTTTTTCATATTGCAATATTTTTTTCAATTCTTCAATTAAAATGGGAAGTTTGTCAATACTTACATTTAGTTGGGATTTCTTATCAATTGTTTCTCTGTCCGGGTAATTTGAATAATAAATAATTGGTTGAAATAATACTTGTTTTATTCCTCTTTCATACGCGATATTTAAGGATTTAAATAAATCATGATAATTGTATTTTGAAATAGCAGTTAACACTGTTACTGGTATTTTATTTTCAGTTAATTTATGAATAGATTTTAAAGCATTTAAAAAGGCAGATGATGTGCCACGGGTATAATTCTGAATATTTTCATCAAAAGAATCTATGGAAATATTAATTTCAGTTCTACTTGCCTTTAAAATATTAAATTCTTTTTCATTTAGTATATGAGCATTCATGCCATTTGTAGTTACTGAACATCTTATATTTTTATTACTGGCATAGGCAATTATGTCTATTATACCCTCAAATAGAAAAGGTTCGCCTCCGCATAAAGCGATTTTCTTAATTTTAATTTTGGACATTTCATCAATAATCCAGACTAGGTCTTCATGCGATAAAGTTTTATTTTTATTTGCGTAATTTTGCCCAATTTCACAATAGATACAATTTTGGTTGCATTGGTTAGTAACATTTACAGTTATCATGCTTGGTTTTGACCTTCCAAAAAGAAAAGCAGATAATTCAGGTAAGTAATTCTTAATTATTTTAGATGACATTACCGGTTTTAATTATGTTAAAATTCAACTAAGTTAAATGTACAAAAGTTATTAGAAATTATTTATTTAATTAACAAAAATGGGATTTTAAAATTTCAAAATATTGCAAATTAAGTTATTGTGAATTACTCTATTTCTTTAATTTTTTCATACTTAATAATTAAGCTTTTTTTCTACCTTTGCGCCCACTTTTTTATCCAAAATAATTATAACTCAAAAATTTATGCTGGACTAGCAATACGATGAATCAAGGCATAAT